>DATNDP010000054.1:0-29892 GCA_035553195.1 Candidatus Acidiferrales bacterium | reverse complement strand
CTTGCATACAGCTCCAACGGCGACGGCACTCTGACCGTTGTTCATGAAGATACGCCGCAAAAATTTACTGTGGTTGAAAACGCGCCAACAGAGCGTTTTGCCCGCACCATGGCGCTGAACCCTGGGAACCATGAGGTCTACCTGGTGACCGCTCAGATCGAGGAGGCCCCGCCAGAAAAAGAAGGCGAGCGTCCGCGCAGAACGATGAAGCCGGGAAGCTTTACGCTGCTCGTGATGTCCCCGGCGTCAGGAGCGGCAGCGAAGAAGTAGGCCGGATTTGTGAGTTCGCGGCCCTGATCTCCGAAAAGGCTAGTGCAAATATGGCTCGGGAATGGTGTGCGTGGCGTCTTCCGCTTCCCAGTACACGCTGAGCACCCACCAGCGCTTGCCGTCATTGAAAAGCTGAATGCTGTTGATGCCGCGCGCAAATGGTTTGGCGTCATCCTTCGCGTGGCGCGACTCGTATGTGCTCCACACATGCGCGATGCGGTCCCAAATTTCCATGCGGTTCGCAACAGAGCGCTCAAAAAAGCCCTCTTTACTAAAGTAGGCCTGGCCGCGGGTGACATATTCGTCCGGCGTTAACACTCGCACGCCGATTACACCTTGGGGATTTTTGCCGCTGGGCATGAGCCGGGCGCCGGCATAAAAGAGCGAGCGGAAGCGGTCCCAATCGCGCTTGCCCGCCGGACCTGAGATCACGTCGTAAAGCGCGGCGAGAAGATGCTCGGGAGTGTCCACATCGGCGGGGCGAGGCGCCGGAACTGCCGCGGGAGTGGCATGCGCTCCTTGCGGAGTGCTGGAAGGTTGCTGCGTTGGTGTTTGTGTCGGCGCCGCAAAAGAACCGGCGAGCAGGAAGGCCGAGGCCACAATCGACATGAGCAAGCGAGTCATGGCGAATACTGTAACAGGGCAGTTGAGTCTGAAACAGTATTGACGCTCAATCTCAGCTGGAACTCAGCTTTTCAAGCGACCATTGCGCATGCTTGGCGATCACAGGATCTGGATCAGCAGCCATGTTTTCCAGCAGCGGGATAAAATCCTTGTTTCCGCTGTTACCCATGGCAATGGCCACGTTCCGTTTGAGCCCGGTGAATTTCGCCCGCTTCAACGGTGAACCGCGAAGGGCTGTGCGATAACCCTCGACATCGAGGTTCGCCAGCCATTTGAGATCGGGATGGAAGAGGTTTGGCCTGGGTTGAAACTCGGGAAGGGAAGTGGGAGGAGCGTTTCCAGCTTTGTTGTTCCAGGGACACACGTCCTGGCATATGTCGCAGCCGAATACGTGGTGGCCCATTTGCCCGCGCAGCTCCTCGGGTATTTCGCCCCGCTTCTCAATCGTGAGATAGGCGATGCAGCGGCGCGCATCGAGTTTTCCAGGAGCGAGGATCGCCTCGGTGGGGCAGGCGTCAATACAGCGCGTACAACTTCCGCACCGGTCAGAAGCCGGAAGATCGGGAGCGAGTTCAAGGGAGCTGAGAATCACGCCGAGAAACATCCACGATCCCAGCTTTTGGTTAATGATGCAGGTATTCTTGCCAATCCAGCCGACACCCGCATGACGGGCATACACGCGCTCGACAATGGGCCCGGTATCCACGTACGAACGGGTCTGAATCTGCATCTGCGTTTGATCCGCGAGCTCCCGAATGGCCTCCTCCACTCGGCGTAACTTCGGCATCAGCGCGTCATGATAATCGGAAGCGCCCCACGCATAGCGCGAAACCCAGCCTTTGCTGGAATCATTCACCCTAACGGAATAGGGTTGGCCGGCGTTGTAGTTGATGCCGCATACCACAATGGATTTGGCCCAGGGCGCCGCGTTCCGGGCTGATGTGCGCTGAAGCTCGCCGGATTCGGTGCGCTTTTCCATATACTTCATCTCGCCGGCGTGTCCCTGCTGGATCCATTCGGCAAAGGCCGTCAATTCGGAAAAATCTTCAGGCTGAAGGGACGCGACACCGGCGAGATCAAAGCCGGCCTGGCTCGCGGCCTCCTTCACGGCCACGGAGAGTTGTTCCTGAGTCAACACTGCTCCCATTATCACAGGTGCGCGCTCGCGACGTCATTTTCACGCCGAGGCAACATTCTTTATTGCAGAAAGCGATCGCCTTAAGAAGGGGGTACTAAGTAGAATTAAATCTTTGTACCCCGGCGAGCCTCTCTCTAAACTGAACAGGAACTTCCGGCAGAGGCTTACAGCCTGAGCCGCACAATCGTCATCTCAATAGTGAGCTGCTGTTTTGCTTTCGCAGGCGTTCGTCTGCGGATCTGGTGAAGCTCCAGACCGGGCTGATTATGAATTGTACTTTCTGTGGTACGGAAAATCGGGAGGGCAACAAGTTCTGCGGGATCTGCGGCGTGAGGCTTGAACGTCGCAAGACCGAGCGCAGGGTGCACGAGGAAGTCGTACACCTGAAATGCGCATCTTGTGGTCACGGAAATGAACCAGGGTATAAGTTCTGCGGGATGTGCGGAGCCAGAATTGACCGGCGGGTTGCTGAAAGGCGTGGAACTGGCGCCTCGGTGCGAGCGGAGAATGCATCCTCCGGCAGTGTGCTGGTAGATGCTCCCCCGGATTTGAGAATGCCGGCTATCCAGGGAACGACTCTTCGCGAGCGCGTATCTGACTCTTCCCAGCGTGCAGAAGCTTCGGCTTCCTCGCCGCGCATCGGCGGGGAAGCATTCCGTCGCGATCACGGTGAAAATTCCGGCATCGTGGGGCCATCGTTTCTTGGCTTGAGTGACGAGCCGGACGACGACGCCTCGTATCTGATGGAGGATGAAGGCTCGTCAGGAAGCGGGCTGAGAAAGCTCGTGCTCCTGGTGATTCTCGCGGCCATTGCAGGACTTATTTTCGTGCAGTATCGGTCCAGTCTCCACGCGAATCCTAAAGCTGCACCGCCTGCTCAACCCTCGCCCACTCCTGCCCAGGGCCAAACTCCACCGGCACCGGCGGCGTTGCCGAACCAGGCGCAGGCACCCGCGGCAGCCCCGGCTCAGCCGAACCAGCAAAATACGACTCCGGGAACGGCAGATCCCGATCCTGCAGGGCCGACGCAGAATACTCCACCGGTAGCCCAGGTCTCGCCCGCAAGCGAGAAAACACTGCTTCCGCAGCTGGATCCGCCCGATACCGATGGAAAATCAACAGATCCTCCGGATCGGGGAGATAACAAGAAGGCGGATTCTGCTTCAGCGGGCAAGAATTTTGACGCTCCGGTTCCGGCAGAGCAAAAGCCGAGCCCATTGCTGGTTCGCGCGCAGCAGTTCCTGCACGGACAAGGGGTGGAGCAAAACTGCGAGCAGGGGCTGCTCTATCTTCGTGCTGCCGCGCAGAAAAATGAGCCTGCGGCGGCCGTCCAGATGGGAGCTCTCTATGCCAGCGGCCGGTGTGTGCATCAGGACCGCGTAATGGCTTATCGCTGGTTCAACTCAGCTCACGAACTGGAGCCCGCCAACCAGTGGATCCAGAAAAACATGGACCTGCTTTGGGGACAGATGAGCGAGCAGGAACGGCGGCTCGCGGGTTACTGAGTTTCTTGGCGGTCAGATACCCAGCTTCTTGACTTCCTCGTTGTAATATTTGCGGTACAGAATGTCCCACTCTTGCGTACCTTCGGTGATGGTGCGCCTCTGGGTTTCAATTTTCT
Source organism: Candidatus Acidiferrales bacterium (assembly GCA_035553195.1). Lineage (GTDB taxonomy): Bacteria > Acidobacteriota > Terriglobia > Terriglobales > Acidobacteriaceae > Angelobacter. Next base: position 26,239 of record DATNDP010000054.1, on the reverse strand, counting down.
GCCGGGCTGCCTGGTCGATCTTTTCTTCTTCCTTCAGCAGGTCTTCCAGAATTCGGCGAGCTTCCATGCGGATGGTGTTGCGGTCTTCAATGAAAGCCACCTGCTCGAGGGAAGCCAGCGCATCAGCCACGGTGTGGGCCAGCTTGTTGACTTTGTCGCGGGAGAGTCTCACAGCACCGCCTTGTATTTGCGCACCAGCTCATTCTTCACTTTCTTGAACATTTCCTGGTAACTGGCTCCGGCGCGACGCATCTCGTCATCGTACTGCTCCAGAATGAGGCGGACCTCATCATTGATGCGGTCCTCCAACTGGAGTTCCTCCAGCATGGCGGTATTTAAGGCTTCCGTCACCGAAGCTGGATTATCAGCTTCAATGAAGTCGCCCGCGATCAGTTTTTGGGTCACTTGCCGGGAAAGGTACCCGACGTATTCCTTGGAAAAGAGCATGCTTGTTTAGAGGTATCTGGTTGAAAAGAATAGTGTAACACACAGGCGCGCGCGCAACGGAGACGGCCCCTGAAAGAAGGGACCGGCGCACTTGAGCGGCGCAACATGTGCGCCGCCTCAGTGCTCCGTGCGGTGGTAGGGAGGTTTGCCGGCGGAATGTGGATCAGCTTGCCCGATTGGAGAAAGAACCATCCATATATTGCCGCAGCAGCCAATCCAGCTTTTTCGCGGCTGCCCGAATCTCAAGGCAGGCGCGTTGCGTATCTGCATCAACCGGCGCGCGGCTTAGAAGATCCGCTCTGCCCAGAACAACTGTGAGCTGGTTTTTGATGGAATGAACCAGTTCCTGAGACGACATCTTTTCCCCCGGATTCACTTGCTGATGATTGCACTGAGCGCGGGTCTTTCTGCACAATTTCTCGTTTTGTTCTGGAAGTGGAATAGGCGGGTACTAACGTAATCAGGGCCCACATCAGAGAAGAACTCAAGTGATGGGGTGGGTAGTGGGGGTCGAACCCACGACATCCAGAGCCACAGTCTGGCGTTCTGCCACTGAACTATACCCACCGTGACAGGTAGAGCTTCATTTTACACGATTGTCAGTTCATGGAGCAGGCGCCGGGACCTCGCGGATCGCCGCATGCTCCGCAGGCAGAGGGAGCGGAATCAGCGGATGAAGATGAATCACTCGCGACGGCGAACTTGGAGATCTGCTGCGCGAGGCGTTTGCTCTCGCATTTGGGGCAGCGGGCTTTCTGCTGCCCGAGCACGATGGCCTCAAACTTGTGTTCACATTCCTGGCAGATGTATTCGAAGATCGGCATGGAAGTCAGCTCGTTTAAAATGAACTGTATCCATTATATCCAGATGACTGTTTTCGATCGCCATGCCCGGAAATCCTGAAGAGCTTCCCTTTGAGCCGTTTGTGCCACGGCGATTTCTGAGCAACCGGCACGCTCAGACGCTCGCGGGAAACTTTCTGCCGCGCAAAAATGTGCTACCCGCTCCTGAAGAGCAGCTCTTTCAGGTGGAAGAGGGCGTGCAGGTGTTGTGTCACTGTCATTGGCACAGAGATCCGGAAAGCCACGCGACAGCCATCATTGTGCATGGCCTTGAAGGCTCGAGCTTGTCTCAGTACGTGATCGGGACAGGCAGCAAGGCTTGGGCTGCGGGCATGAACGTGGTCCGCATGAACATGCGCAATTGCGGCAACACCGAACGGCTCACGCCCACGCTCTACCATTCCGGCCTCTCCGGCGACGTTGCGGCCGTGATGCGAGTCTTAATCGAACAGAAGCGGTTGAAGCAGATTGCCGCTGTTGGATATTCCATGGGGGGCAACCTGGTTCTGAAAATGGCCGGCGACTGGGGCACTGATGCTCCTGCAGAGGTCAAGGCTGTGGCCGCTGTATCGCCTGCGGCAGATCTCGGTCCGTCCGCTGATGCCATGCACCAGCGGGCCAATCTTATTTATGAATGGAAGTTTCTCCTCAGCCTGATGCGGCGGTACAAGCGTAAGTCCGTGCTCTTTCCGGACAGGTACAGGAAAGTTGCCCGTTTTCCCAGAACCATCCGTGAATTTGACGACGTGATCACGGCGCCGTACTGCGGCTTCGCCGGAGCCCAGGACTACTACACGCGTGCGTCGGCGGCGCGGGTGGTGGATCGCATAGCCCTCCCCACTTTGATCATTCATGCGCAGGATGATCCGTTTATTCGATTGCTGCCTGAAACGCGGACAAAAATGCTGTCCAATCCAAACATTACGTTCATCGAAACAGCTCATGGGGGACACTGCGCCTTCTTGTCAGCGCCGAATGGGCATGACGGGCGCTGGGCCGAACTGCAGATCATTAACTTTTTCCGGCGGAACGGGCTCATCTAGATGCACGTTGACAGCTCGGTGGAACTCGAGCGCGATGATCCCGCGCTTGAGGTGCCCTGGTCCTCGGAAGATAACGAACTTCGCTATTACGATCTGAGGAACCATCCAACGCTGATTGATGAAGTGCAAGAAGTGAAGAGCTGGCCGGAGATGCGCGAGTTTTTGCTGCGGGTGAACAGCCTGGTTTTTCCGCTGCAGAGCGCCAAATCAGACCTCTGGACGACAAACGAACTATCTGCAGAAGAAGAAGTTTTTGCCGCGCAGCAGAAGTTTGCCAGCTACGTTGACCTGATTTTCGCTGAGGTCGAGGCAAGGTGTTCTCTTGAAGGGCATCAGGAGCTCATTCGCAAACTGACAGAATTGCTCAAACGCGCACCGGACATCCCGGCGATGATTGAGTTTGTTCTACGGCGCTGTTATTACCATTCATCTCCTGATGCGAACGCGTGCGAAGGTGACGACTACACCGGGTTTTGCATTACCGCTTATACCTCCGGATTCGGAGACAGTGGCGAGGAGGCGCGCCAACGGTGGGGCATCGCGCTCAAGCTTTTGCAGCACGCTCTTGTTCAATCCACGCGGGCATAGAGATCAACGCGAGCCCAGAGCCTGCACTTTGTTATAGTGTGTATTCAGCTTCAAATTGTTCAGTTCATGGGTACGCATCTGTCATTCAGGGCGATTGGCATCGCCAGTTTTCTTTGTGTGTTTCTCGCGCACAACGCATCCGGCTGGCAGTCGAGCGGTGGTTCACAGCAGCAGCCGCAGTGTTTAGGCATCGGCTGTTCCGCCGGGAGCGCTCAGCCTGTGCCGTCCCCCACGCCATCGACGAAAAAGCAGGATAACGCGGAGCCGCAGCCGATATCGATCCCACGTGTCTTTTTGAACCTGCCGGGGGACCAGAAAGCCATATGGACCAGTCCGCTTCGTCTTCGTGGGACAGATCTTTTCTGGGTTGCGCCTCTAGCCGCGACATCGGGCGTGTTGATTGGAAGCGATCAGCACAGCATGGAGCGTGAGCGCTCAAACGCTGATGCCATCAGCCTGAGTAAAGACATTTCCAACGGCGGTTTGATCGGGATGGCGGCGCTGCCGGCCTCAATGTACGTGTGGGGCAGTCTGCACGCGGCGCCGAGGGCGCGCGAAACCGGACTGCTCTCCGCGGAAGCCATGATTGATAGCCTGGGCGTGAATGAGGCGATGAAGGTGGTCTTCGGCCGCGAGCGCCCTACTGCCACCGACGGTCAGGGAAGATTCTTTCAGACTTTCGGGCTGAATGGTTCCTTTCCTTCCGTTCATGCCACGCTGAGCTGGACGGCCGCGTCACTGATCGCGCATGAATATCCCGGATGGCTTTCGCAGGCATTGGTATACGGCGCGGCGACTACGGTCAGCATCAGCCGTGTTACGGCGCGCCAGCATTTTCCCGCGGACGTGGTTGTGGGCAGCGCGCTGGGCTGGCTCATTGGCCGCGAAATCTACAATCGCCATCACGATACCGATCTTGACGATGCGAGCTACGGAACCTTCTCGCGCCTTCCGGGCGAGGCATTGAATCCTGACAGTTTGGGCTCCCGTTTCGAGCCGCTCGACAGCTGGGTCTATCCTGAATTAAAACGACTGGCCGCGCTGGGCTACATCCGTACCCAGTTCACCGGCCTGATGCCATGGACGCGGACGGAGTGTCTTCGCCAAGTGGAAGAAGCCGAATATTACGCCCAGGACCTGCCGCCGGATTCCAGCGTCAAGAGAAGCATTGAACGGCTGAAGCAGGAATTCAGCAATGACGGCCAGCACTATTACATCGCGCAAGTGGATTCGGTGTATTCACACTATACGCAGATTTCCGGCACGCCGCTGCGCGATAGCTACCATTTTGGACAAACGCTGTGGAATGACTTCGGCCGTCCCTACGACGAAGGCGCAAACTTGATCACCGGCGCGAGCGCCAGCGCAGTGGCCGGACGGTTCTTCTTCTATGCACAAGGCGAGTACCAGCATGCGCCCGGCCGTGGTCCGCTCAGCGATGCCCAGCGCCAGGCGATCGCCACGGCAGATGAAAATCCTGTTCTGCAACCTGCGCCCATAGCGACGATCGACCGCTTTTATCTTATTGACTTATATGCCGGCGTGAAGCTGGGACAGTACGCAATGACCTTTGGCAAGCAAAGCCAATGGCTGGGACCGTCAGAAACCGGGCCGCTCATGCTGAGTGACAATGCCGATCCCATGTACTCTTTGAGCCTTTCGCGAACCACGCCGCTGGTACTGCCCGGGTTTCTGCACTGGCTGGGACAAATTCGCGGCGAGATTCTTTTCGGCAAGCTCTCCGGTCATCAGTTTCCGCAGCGCCCGTTCTACAACTTGCAGAAGATCAGTTTTCATCTCACAGAAAACCTGGAGGTTGGTTTCACTCGAGCGTCTTTGTGGGCCGGCGTGGGGCACCCGTTCACCGCGCACGCTCTGGCCCGTAATTTTGGATCTTTCAATGATGTCTCCGTGTTCACGCCTTCAAGTTTCGGGGACCGCAACGATCCCGGCGACAGAATGTCAGGGTTTGATTTTTCCTATCGTGTTCCCGGCCTGCGCAAATGGCTCACGCTCTACAGTGACATGTATAGTGACGACGATCCGTCGCCGCTGGCCAACCCGCGCCGGTCCGCTGTGAATCCGGGCGTTTACATTTCACATTTCCCCGGGCTCGCCAACCTTGATTTTCGGGCGGAAGCTGCTTCAACGCAGATGCTGATCTCGCAGGACCTCGGCCCCACGTTTCTGTATTTCAACAACCAGTACCATGACGCGAATACGAACAAAGGCAACCTGTTCGGCAGCTCTATCGGTCGCGATGCGAAAGCGTACCAGGGATGGAGCACCTATCATTTTTCCGCCACCAGCAAACTGGTTCTGAACTTCCGGCAGCTGAAGGCGAGCAATCTTTTTCTTCCCGGAGGCGGTACGCAGACCGACGCCCGCGCAACCTTCTCCTGGGAAGCGCGTCCAGGCGTGATGATTTCCACTTTTGTTCAAGATGAACGCTGGCTGATTCCCATTCTGCGTCCAACCGCACAGCATGACCTCACCGGTCAGATAGAGTTACGTTATACACCTCACTGGCAGGTCCAACACGATTAATGAGTTCCGCGGGAGCTTTCTGTGAGAGGGTTTAGTTCTTCTGTGATGCCCGTCACGGCCACAGTTTCGCAATGCTCCTAAAGTTGCTCGAAGGGTAGTTATGACTGTTGCGTCAAATAAACATGCTCGCCAGCCGGCTGGTTTCCCAAATGCTATCAGCCCCGAGCAACTGGAAATGATCAACCATTTTTATGATGAAGGCGGCCATGCTGTTTCGTTCTACTTCAAGGCATCTCCCCAGCAATGCAAAGGTAATCTGGATTTGCTTGCTATGAACGACAGAGTCCGCCAGCTCATCAGCCGCGATTTTCAGCATGGCCACGTCAACACCGGATTCGTGCGGGACTTGAACCACTGCCTGGAAGTGGCGGAGCAGAATCTGGAACTCGTATCTCCATTGAAAGTTGTCTTTGCCTGTCACAAACAAGGTATTTGGCTGGAGTACGATCTGGCAGTATCCGGGCATATCGTGCGCATGGAAGCAGGGACACACTTCAACGTTGCTCCTTTAATGCGACTGGCAGACATAACGCCACAAAATTTGGGCGTTCCGCCTGATCTCCCGCTGCTTCGATGAGACCCATGCTGGTTTCACACTCGAAATGAAAAATTGTGGCGTGCAACTGCTGCAAACGGGAACACGTCTTTGAGCTGGAGCCTCTCCGGAAATCAGACCCGGTGTAAGACTCGCCACGCATGCGAAGGCGTAAAATCATTAGAGTGACAGGAGCCGCGAGCATGCCTAACACCGTCGCCCAGGCTGAAACCGTGGCTGACCGCCGCCCGGCAGGTCCGCTGAGTCAGGAAGATCTGAGCAGAATCCAGCGTTACTGGAGCGCTGCCAACTATTTGTCCGTCGGACAGATTTACCTTCACGATAATCCGCTTCTTCGCGAGCCTCTCAAATTGGAGCATGTAAAGCCGCGCCTTCTCGGACATTGGGGCACAACGCCGGGACTGAATTTCATCTGGGCGCACATGAACAGGGTGATCAAGAAAAATGAGCTGGATGCCATCTACATTGCCGGTCCTGGCCATGGCGGGCCGGGCATTGTAGCGAATACCTATCTTGAAGGTTCCTATACGGAGCTCTATCCCAAGGTGACGCAGGACGTGGCAGGGCTGAAGCATCTGTTCACGCAGTTCTCCTGGCCGGGCGGCATTCCCAGCCACGCATCGCCTGATACTCCGGGTTCGATTCACGAAGGCGGAGAGTTGGGCTACTCGCTGCTGCACGCTTTTGGAGCAGTGTTCGACAATCCTGATCTGATCGCGTGTTGTGTCGTAGGCGACGGCGAAGCTGAAACGGGGCCATGCGCCACAAGCTGGCATTCCAATAAGTTCCTCAACCCGCGGCGTGACGGAGCTGTGCTGCCTGTGCTGCACCTCAATGGCTATAAGATTGCCGGCCCAACTGTGCTGGCTCGCATTTCTAAAGAGGAATTGACAGACCTGTTTGTCGGATACGGATACAACCCCTACTTTGTTGAAGGCAGCGATCCGCAACTGATGCACCAGATTATGGCCGCGACCATGGAGCAGGTCATCACGGAGATTCGGGAGATCCAACGCAGAGCGCGGCAGGAGAACATTGACGAGCGGCCACAATGGCCCATGATCATTTTGCGCAGCCCAAAGGGATGGACCGGCCCGAAGATGGTGGACGGCCTTCCGGTGGAAGGGTCCTTTCGCTCGCATCAGGTGCCCGTGGCCGATCTGGCGACCAAGCCTGAACACCTGAAAATCCTTGAAGACTGGATGCGCAGCTATAAACCGGAGGAACTGTTCGACAGCTCAGGCAAGCTCATTCCGGAGTTGGCAGAGTTGCCGCCCAAGGGCAATCGGCGCATGGGGATGAATCCTCACGCTAATGGCGGCTTGCTGCTCAAGGAGCTGAAGCTCCCGGACTTCCGCCAGTACGCCGTGGAAGTGGAGAGGCCCGGCACGGTCATGCAGGAATCGACGCGGATCCTTGGGCGTTTTCTTCGTGATGTGATGAAGCTGAACGCAGAGACCCGCAACTTCCGCATTATGGGTCCGGATGAAACAGAATCAAACCGCCTGGGCGCAGTGTTTGAAGCTACTGACCGTATCCTGGAAGCCGAGATCCTTCCTACTGACGTGCATGTCACGCACGATGGCCGCGTGATGGAGGTGCTGAGCGAACACATGTGCGAAGGCTGGCTGGAAGGATATCTTTTGACCGGACGCCACGGCTTGTTTTCTTCGTATGAAGCTTTCATTCACATTGTCACCTCCATGTTCAACCAGCATGCCAAGTGGCTGGAATCGAGCCGCAGAATTCCGTGGCGAAAACCCATCGCGTCACTCAACTATCTGCTTACTTCGCATGTCTGGCGACAGGACCACAATGGATTCAGCCACCAGGACCCAGGCTTTCTTGATCAGATGTTGAACAAAAAACCAGAAGTGGCGCGCGCGTATCTTCCGCCGGATGCCAACTGCCTGCTTTCGGTCACAGACCATTGCCTGCGCAGCCGCAACTACGTGAATTTGATTGATGCCGGCAAACAGCCCGAGCTGCAATGGCTGGACATGGATTCGGCGGTGAAGCATTGCGCTGCCGGGATAGGAATTTGGCAATGGGCCAGCAATGACCACGGCGGAGAGCCCGACGTGGTAATGGCCTGCGCCGGCGATGTGCCTACGCTGGAGATACTGGCCGCGACTTCTCTTCTGCGCAAGCATCTGCCGGACCTGAAGGTGCGTGTGATCAACGTGGTGGACCTGATGACATTACAGCCTTCTTCTGAGCACCCGCACGGGCTGGATGACGACGATTTCGACGCTTTGTTTACCACGAACAAGCCCGTCATCTTTGCCTATCACGGTTATCCCTGGTTGATCCATCGCCTGTGCTACCGAAGAAAGAATCACGACAACATGCACGTTCGCGGCTATAAAGAGGAAGGCACGACAACAACGCCGTTCGACATGGTCGTCCTGAATAACATGGACAGGTTTCAACTCGCGATGGACGCGATCCGGCGCGTTCCGAGATTAAAGGTCGTGTCAGACCAGTTGATTGCTACCTTCACCAGCAAGCTTGCCGAACACAGAGAGTACATCCGAATTCACGGCGAGGACATGCCCGAGATCACGAACTGGCGGTGGGATGCGTAGCCTCGCTGGCAAGGAAACCTGCTTGCCTGAGATCGAGCCATCGGAGTTGCGGCTCTGATGGACGCAATCATCCTCACGCTGAACGGTGGATCCTCGTCACTGAAATTTGCCGCATATCGGCTGACCGAAAGCGGCGAGAACGCCGTTCTTATCGGGGCTGCCGAAGCAATCGGAACACCCGATGGGAAGTTTTGGGTGCGCGCAGAAGGTAAGCAGTTAATTGATCGGCGCGAAAGCTTTGCCGGCCCCGCTGACGCCATTCCGGTAATGTTTGCGGCACTGCAAGAGCAGGGAATCACCAGGTTATCTGGCGCGGGGCATCGCATTGTGCACGGCGGTCCGTGGTTTTCTGCGCCGCATCTTATTGACACGACTGCGATCAGCCGGCTGAGGAAAGCAGCGGTTTTCGCGCCGATACATGTGCCTCGCGAGATCGCTCTGATTGAAGCGATTGCGCAACACTATCCTGACCTGGCTCAGGTCGCATGCTTTGATACCGCCTTCCACTCGCAGATTCCGGAGGTCGCACGCCGATTTCCGCTTCCGCGCAAGTTCTGGGAGCAGGGAGTGAAACGCTATGGCTTCCACGGGCTTTCTTATGAGTACGTGGTCGAGAGAATGGGCCAGGATCTGGGAAGGCGTGCCATCATCGCTCATTTGGGCAACGGCTCCAGCATGGTGGCGCTGAAGGAGGGAAAGCCCGTGGATACCAGCATGGGGCTTACTCCTACAGGCGGCTTCATGATGGGAACTCGTACCGGCGATCTGGATCCCGGGGTAACTCTGTACCTGCTGCGGAGCGGCCATAGCGTTGAGCAGGTGGCAGAAGTTCTGGACTACCGGTCAGGGCTGCTGGGTGTCTCCGGTCTGTCCAGTGAGATGAGGACTCTGCTCGACAGCAGCGAGCAAAATGCTGATGCAGCGCAAGCGGTGGAAATGTTCTGCTATCAGGTGCGCAAGTTCATTGGCGCGTACGCCGCAGCCCTGGGTGGACTGGATACAGTTGTGTTCACCGGTGGAATCGGCGAACACGCTGCAGCAGTCCGAGCAGGCATAGTTGATGGTCTCGAGTTCCTGGGAATGGATCTGGATTCCGAGGCCAATTCGAGGAACGCGCAAGTCATCAGCACGAAGACTAGCCGTTGTACAGTGCGCGTGATCAGAACCGATGAGGACTTGATGATTGCGCGACATACCAGGCGTATCCTGGAGCTCTGATCTCAACGTCGCGTTTAGTAAAGGATTTACTTTTCGGGCGTGGCGAGCATAAGCAGGAAGTGATTTCCGTCCACCATTGCATCAAAGCCACCCCGAACTAAGAAACTCACTTAGATGACCTAATAAAATTTTACTTTCTACTGTGGCTGCCCCTTCTATGGTAGTATTTTCAGCAACTGTGGTATAGGCATTAAGGAGATCGTGACCACTACCGGTCACGGATTGAAAGCAATAGGGCCCGGGTTTCCTAGAGTGATGTCGCGTTCCAACCTGTCGAGGAACGTCATTTTAGGGGAGATGGTACTAGCTGGATGCGAATTCTGATTGCGGAAGATGATGCTCCGCTAGCGTCCTTTGTCGCCAAAGCGTTCCTGGCGGAAGAGCATGAGTGTCAGATCGCGGCCGATGGGGAAGAGGCCCTGGCGAAACTGGACGCGGAATCGTTCGACCTGCTCATCCTGGACCTGATTCTGCCGCGTCTCAGCGGGGTCGAGGTGCTAAGGCGGATTCGCACGCGAGATCCTGAACTTCCCATTCTGATCCTCACTGCTACCGATCATGTAACAGAACGAGTCTCATGTCTCGATGCAGGCGCGGACGATTACCTGACAAAACCCTTCTCCTTTTCCGAACTGTCTGCTCGCGTACGCGCGCTGATGCGTCGAAAGGCGCGTCCTGTCCAGACTCTCCTTCGCGCGGACGACCTGGAACTGGATTGCGTTCTGCGAACGGTGCGCCGTTCCGGTAAAGAAATTGACCTTACACCCAGAGAGTTCAGTCTGCTCGAGTACCTGATGCGTAACTCCGGTCATCGCGTTACCCGCAGCAGCATCATTGAGAATGTCTGGAAGTTGCCATCCGATACCCCAACCAACGTTGTGGACGTTTATGTGAACTATCTCCGCAGGAAGATTGACTCCGGGCACCAGGTGAAGCTGATCAAGACGATCCGGCGCATTGGCTATGAGTTCGGCGTCGGGTAGCGGACTCAGAGTTGTGCGAACAACCGAAGAACCGAACGCTGGCTAGGCCCCCTGGCATGTCACACGTGAGAGTCAGCGGTAGTCTTCACGGAGAAATCATAGCCCGGTTTGCGCAGACCCGCGGCGAATTGAGCGGCCCGCACCACGTTCTCCATGAGAGCTGCCACTGTGACCGGGCCCACCCCTTTAGGGACAGGCGTGATGGCTGAGGCGATTTCTTTCACGCGATCGAAATCTGTATCTCCGTGCAATTTGCCATCTGCGCCGACCCGCGTGGCCACATCAATCACTACTGCTCCGCGTTTCACCATCTCGGCGGTGATCTGATATTTCTCGCTGCCGACGGAAGTCACAATAATGTCTGCGGCTCGCATGAATTCGTCATGGTCCTGTTTGCGCGTGAAGCGGTGCAGCCAGACGGCCGTGGCGTTGCACATCCTTCCTCCCAGCATGTGGTGAATGGGTTTGGCCGTAATGTCATTCCTGCCGACGACCACCGCAACCCGGCCCTCGGTTTCAACGCCGTAAAAGGCCATCATGCGCCTGACGGCAAGCGCCGTAGCGGGTAGATGCAGGATGGCATCCGCCTGCGCGCGGTAGAGTTCGGGTACAGTGTGCCGGGAAATTCCGTCCACGTCCTGTTCCCCGCGGACGGCATCGAAAACGTCAAACTTGTTCAACCCGTGTGGCGGATCTTCAATGTGTGCCGGCAGCGGAAGCTGAATCAGGATTCCATGTATGGCAGGATCATCGCTGAGGCGTTGTACTTCATCGCGCAGCGCGCCTGCTGAAATGGAGTCGTCAAATGTGTGCAAATGCGCAGCCATCCCCAAACGCTGGCAGGACTCCATCTTTTTGGCGACATAGCGTTGTGACGCAGCACTGCGGCCCACCAGCACCACGTCAAGCCGGGGCACAATGTTGTGTCCGGCGCGAAGATGTTCTACTTCCGCGCGGACCCACTGCTCAATCTGGTCGGCAACGGGTTTGCCGTACATGATCTGGGCCATGCAGCCATTATAAGGGGGAGTCAAAGCGCCGAAAAAAGGAGCGGCGATGGCCTGCTATTTCAATTTTCGCGCAATGGCACTGGTGATCAGCTCCAATTCCAGCATGATGTCGTCATCAATCTCCAGACCCGCCGCTCGCATGGCGCGGATGGGATCGCGGCGGAAATATTCAGAATTGCCCGGCGAGCTCTTGATCCACTTCTGCAGCGCAGCCTCAGTATCCTCGAGCTGTGTGATCAGCCTGTCCGGCTGCGCCGAGGCCTTGTGGTGCCCGTGATTTTTTCGTGATTTGTTTTTCACAGCAGGTCTGGCAGGCCGGACATGGTCAACATGGGCCGTATGCTTCTTCACGCAGTTATGGTAGACGAGTTTGGCTTTGGCCGTCCGTGACGATGGGCACGGTTCGGGAATTCGTAAAATGGCGGAGCACTCGATCCGGGGTACATGTTCCGCCGGTAACGGCTAAGCTCCCGTTCTTTTTCGGTTCCTCCGTGCGGCGACGCCAGAGTTTCTTATAGCGGTGATAAATATTTTCGATTTCCAGCGAGGAGCTGACGTGGATAGATTGTGCTCAGCTCTGGCGCCTTGAAGTCGCCACAGCTTCCGTTCCATGACCAAGCTCTGGATTGCAAGCTGTTTTCTCTGTTTATTCATGGCTGTGCCCTTTGGATTGCTGGCGCAAGGCGTGAGCGGCGGGCCGGCGCAAGCAGGTTCGGCTTCCGCCCGGAGTGACACCCAGGAGGAGCGTATCGCGCGCCTCGAACAGCAATTGGCGCAATCGCAAACGTCAGCCGACAACGGCTGGATGCTGGTCTGTTCCGCCCTGGTGCTCATGATGACCGGACCCGGGCTGGCGCTCTTCTACGGCGGCCTGGTACGAAAGAAAAACGTGCTCGCTACCATGATGCAGAGCTTCGTCATGATGGCGTTGATCACCGTGATTTGGGCGGTGGTGGGGTACAGCCTTTCTTTTTCAGAAGGGAACAGCTTCATCGGCGGCTTTCAACACCTGTTTCTGCGCGGAGTTGGATCGCAACCCGATACCGCATACGCCGCCACCATTCCGGCGGAAACGTACATGTGCTATCAGCTGATGTTTTCTGTGATTACGCCGGCGTTAATCACAGGAGCGTTTGCCGAACGGATGAAGTTCAGCGCCATGTGCCTGTTTCTCACACTCTGGTCCCTTGTGGTTTATTGCCCGATGGCGCACATGGTTTGGGGAAAGGGCGGCCTGCTCAACGCGTCGCTCGGCGGGCGGGTGCCGACGCTGGATTTCGCCGGTGGGACGGTCGTTCACATCACGTCTGGTGTATCCGCATTGGTGTGCGCGCTTTACCTCGGGCGTCGCATCGGGTATCCGCGCCAGCCCATGCCTCCACACAGCGTAGTTCTTAGCTTCATCGGCGCATGCCTGCTCTGGATCGGATGGTTTGGCTTTAACGCGGGCAGCGCTCTTGCAGCGGGCAGTCTCGCGACCAGCGCTTTTGTCGCCACTCATTTTGCTGCCGCAGCGGCGGTGATCGGATGGTGTGCTGCAGAATGGATTCGCAACGGAAAGCCCAGCGCTTTGGGCGCAATTTCCGGCGCCGTTGCAGGATTAGTCGCCATTACTCCTGCCGCGGGTTTTGTCAGCCCAATGTCTGCGCTGGCAATCGGGGCCATCGCTGGCGTTTTCTGCTACACGATGGTAGCCAAAGTGAAAGCTCGCTTCGGTTATGACGACACGCTGGATGCCTTTGGCGTTCACGGAGCAGGTGGCACGGCCGGAGCGCTGCTCACCGGAATTTTTGCTTCCAGCGCTGTTAATCCGATTTTCAAAGACACAAAAGGGAACACGCTCGCATCCGGACTGATGGAGGGCAATGCGCATCAGGTCTTGAATCAGTTTGCAGCGGTGGCGATTGCATGGGCGCTGGCGATTGTTGGCACGCTCATCCTCCTGAAACTTGTGGATGCGGTCATCGGGTTGCGTGTTCCCGAAGAGCACGAGATCCAGGGGCTCGATCTAACCCAGCATGGGGAAGAAGGTTATTACTTTGAAGCTTCCGCCTGAAGCAATGCAACGCCCATCGTCCAGAGATAGAGAGCCCCGGCTCGGCCATGGCACAGCGCCGCAATCGCACCAAACCTTTAAGGATTACTTTCACCCGGAAAGGCACGCATGACCAAGCTTGAGGCTGTGATTCGCACATCCCGACTCGACGCCGTCAAGGAGGCGCTGCACGAGATCGGCGTGGAAGGCATGACCGTGCTGGAGGTCCGTGGCCACGGACGCCAGAAGGGCCATACCGAGTTCTATCGCGGCCAGGAGTACACGGTGGATCTGATTCCAAAGACAAAGCTTGAACTCGTGCTGGCCGATGACATTGCGGAAAAGGCCGTGCAGGCCATCATGAGCGCCGCTCGCACGGGCAAGATCGGCGACGGCAAGATTTTCCTTTCACGGATCGACGACGTGATCCGCATCCGCAATGAAGAACGCGGCGAAGGCGCGCTGTGATGGGGCTGGCGACGAATGTCTCAGCGGCGTCCATGAACACTCTTACTCTAACGGGAGAATTGCGCGAGCTCTATACCAGCGGCTTCACGCAGATTCAACGTGAGTTCGCGGCGACTGGGGATGGCAGGGCAGCCATCCGGCAAAGAACGGAGTTGGTAGACCGCCTGGTTCTGCGACTCTGGGAAAAAGTCCTTCTACCGCAGACCACCGGCAGCGGCTTCGCACTGGTCGGGATTGGCGGCTACGGGCGGAGATCGCTTTTTCCATTCTCAGATATTGACCTGCTCTTCCTGCACGCAGACCGCGAAGGCGAAACCAGGCTCAAAGAGCCTATCCGGGCTTTTTCCCAGGAACTATGGGACCTCGGGTTCAAGCTGAGTCCGGCAAGCCGGATGCTGGCGGAATGTGAGCGCTTTGATCCCAACAACGTGGAGTTCTCCATCGCGCTGCTCGACTGCCACTTTCTTGCCGGCGACCGCGAGCTTTATACGCGCCTGCGTGAAAGGGTCGTCCCCGCGCTCGTGATGCGTGAGTCGCAGCAACTGGTGCAGCGGCTGGTAGAGATCACCCGCAGCCGCCATGCCAAGTATGGCAACACGCTTTTTCATCTGGAGCCCAACATCAAGGACGCGCCCGGTGGCTTGCGCGACTACAACTGCGCTCTCTGGCTGGCATTGATCGCCGCTCTCGACAACCAGCACACCTGGCCGGAGCGTGGAACGCTCCTTCCAGCCTTGATTTGTCCTCAGGCAGAAGGGGCGCTGGGCTTTCTCTCCGCTCTGCGTTGCTTCCTGCACTTTCGCCACGGGCGTGACGACAACACCTTGTGCTGGGCAGCGCAGGATGAAGCCGCGGCCAAAAATATCGGCGCAACTTACCTTCACAGCGTCCACAGTGCACCTCTCCAGCCCGCCGACTGGATGCGCCTGTATTTCAGCCACACCCGAACTGTGCATCGCATCTGCCTGCAGCTTCTCGATGAGGCGCCTGCGGCGTGGTCGGGACTCTATCGCCAATTCCAGAGCTGGCGGTCGCGCATTTCGAGTTCGGAATTCTCGGTTGTGCATGGCATGGTGTTTCTGCAGCAGGCCACATCGGTTCAGGATTCTGAAGTCCTGCTACGGCTTTTTCATTTTGTCGCGCACTATGGGGTAAAGCTGAGCACCACCACAGAGCAGAGAATTGAGCAGGCGCTGCCTGCTATCGCGGCCACAACCCCTCGCGGCGCCGAGCTGTGGATTTATTTGCAGGAGATACTTGTTCAGCCGCAAGCCGCCAACGCACTACGCGCCATGCACGCGCTGCGCTTTCTGTCGCTGGTCCTGCCGGAACTTAAAGCGATAGATGCACTTGTGGTGCGGGACTTCTACCATCGCTTCACCGTTGATGAGCACACGTTTGTCGCCATCGAGACCCTGCACCGCCTTAACGACGCAACTTCAGAGTGGGACCGCCGTTACGCCGAACTGCTGGGCGAACTCGAGCGTCCGGAGCTGCTCTATCTCGCCCTTTTGCTGCACGACGTGGGGAAAGGCGCGAGTAGAACCGACCACATTACCGCCGGACTGGAGCTGGCGGAGAGCGCGATGGATCGCCTTGAGCTGGAGCCTGCGGAGCGCGAGATGGTGAGATTTCTGATCGCCAATCACCTGGCCATGTCTGCGGCCATGCGCCGCGACATCTTTGATCAGGAGACGGTGCGCGCCTTCGCTGAGGCGGTGCAATGGCCTGAGCGGCTGAAGATGCTGTGCCTCATGACGTACGCAGATATCAAAGCAGTGAATCCGGAAGCGCTCACGCCATGGAAGGCCGAAAATATCTGGCAGCTCTACATTGAGACTGCGAATTATCTCAGCCTGAGCATGGACCAGCGGCTGCATGGCGGCTCTGCCGAGGACAGCCAAGTTCTCAGCACACTTGCACGCATGGCAGGACGCAGGCTTAAACCCTTTCTTGAAGGTTTGCCGCGGCGCTATCTGGCCACGCACGCTCCGCAGGAGATTCTCAACCACCTGGAAATGGCGAGCCGGCTCAAAGGCCAGCCGGTGCAGCTTGAACTCCAGCGCGGCCGTCACTGGTTCGATCTTACTCTGGTTACGGAAGACCGGCCTATGCTGTTCGCGCGCATGACCGGCGTGTTGGCCGGATGGGGCATGAGCATCGTCAAGGCGGACGCTTTTTCCAACGATGCCGGCGTGGTCGTGGATACGTTCCACTTCGTCGATCGCTTTCACACTCTGGAACTGAACCTGCCAGAGTGGGAGCGATTTAAGCGCAGCATCACCGACGTGCTCACCGGTCAGGCCGACCTGGAGAAAATGCTGCGCGACCGCTTGCGCTCTTCCGCTGCCGCGACCAGCAAGACGCGAATTCAGACGCGAATTGAGTTCAACGACACAAGCTCGGCGCGATGCACCGTGCTGCAGGTCATCGCGCAGGACCGCCCTGGATTGCTGCATCGCATCAGCTCGCGTCTCTCATTCCAGCACTGCAACATCGAAATCGCGCTGATCGATACCGAGGGCGAGATGGCGATTGATGTGTTTTATCTCACGTTAAAGGGTGCCAAGCTGAGCTTTGAGCACCAGCAGAAGGTGAGGCAGGCGCTCATGGAGGAATTAGAGCAAAAGTAGCCTGCCATCGGCCGGGAGCATTACAGCCCAACGCTACGGATTTTTGGCCAGCGCTTCAGCACGCGCGAGTTGCCGGTCTTCCAGCTCTCGAGCATGCCAAGCACGGAAATACCAGGCGCAATCTCCAAGGTCATCTCAGTTTTGTCGCGAAAGGCAAGGGTGATCAGGTTGCCATCAGAGCTGGCGCTTACAGAAAGATCGTCCAGGATCTTGCCACGAACTTCGTCGAAATAAACTGAATCAGGGATGCGATGCTTGCCCCGCGCTGTGCTTGTTTTGACACTGCCTGCCCGGGTTGGCCTGCGCAATTTTGAGGGTGCGGAACCGCGAGTACGGCGAATGCTATTCTTGGCTACAGCCATGATTGCCTCCTCGTTAGGCGGTTATGGTCAGGGCACGTTCGGTGCTACTACACCGGGCGTGCCCGCTCTTATCTCATCGCGCGCAAAGCTAGCGCGTGAGAGAAGCTCTTGTTTTACCAGTTGAAAAACAATGCGTGACCAAGGGACCGTTCCCCCGTTCCCCACAGGCGAAGACGGCGCCTAAGGGGAGCCGCTTCCTCGGGAACGTGATTTGTATCTTGTCGTGTTTTGCTTTTCTTTCTGGGCCCTAATTCGAGTCTTGCGTGTGCTCGCGAACTTTGTCAAGCGAATTGATTGACGTATTGAAAGAAACGAATAAAGTAAAGCACTCGGCTAATCTTTTAAACCGCGCCAACATTCGCGTCGTTCCCGAGCGAGATCTGACCGTAGTCGAGAGCGCATAAATGAAAGCACATCCGCTGATAAAGCGACCTTTTTAAGGTCGCGAAACCGAAGATCACTTCAGGCTCAAATCACGCTGCGCAAAGCTACGCTATGATATGGAGATGCTGGCCGAAACCATTGATGACGTAATCCGCTCGCTCGATGCGATCATCGATTGGGCACGGGAGGAGCGAAATCGCGCCGGATACTTCGCTGCGCTGTATCGGCGCGTGACCCGGGCAGTGAAGCAGGGAATTGAAGCCGGACGTTTCCAGGATGGCCCGCGCATGGAGCGGCTCGACGTCATTTTTGCCAGCCGCTATCTGAATGCATTCGACGCGTGGCGCAAGCATCAGCCCACCACCCTAAGCTGGAAGCTTGCCTTCGACGCCGTGTCGTCCTGGCCACCGCTGGTCCTGCAACACCTTCTGGCGGGCATGAACGCGCACATCAATCTCGACCTGGGCATTGCCGCGGCAGCGTGCGCTCCGGGAGACCAGCTTGCCGGCCTTCAACACGACTTCAACCTGATCAACATCGTGCTGGCTGAGCAAGTGGCGGCCCTGGAACGGGAGATGGCGGAGATCTCGCCGTGGGTCGCGCTGCTCAACACCTTCGGCTTGCGCACTGAGACCACCATTATTAATTTCAGCATGACCAAAGCGCGCGATTGCGCCTGGCTGGAAGCGGCGAATCTGGCCAAGATCCCCGCGAACCTGTTGGGCGCGGCTATTGCGGAAGCAGACCTGAGATCCAGCCTTGTGGGTAAGCTGGTGCTTTCGCCGCCGTTGCTGGTCAGGCTTGAACTCCTGCCCATCCGCGTGCGCGAGGTGAGTGACGTGCGTCGCGTTCTGGATATTCTCGCTTCGGGTGCGGCCGCCATGGCTGCCGCACAGACCTAAAGAGGAAAATTCGATCCCGCTCCATCAAAATATCTTCAGTGTTACAGCGGCGCGCCGCTTACGCTGGTCACTCGGCAGCTAGTACCTCTGTCCGATTTCGAACACCTCATCCCAACTTCGAACGTGCGCCGCTCGCGTCGCATCTTCTCCTTCTAATAGAATCAAACTTTTAAGCCGATTCAGTTCGGCGCTCCAGCTGCAATGGGGAATGGCGGAGAAAAGAATGCATTCGCTCGTTCAGGACGTCCGTTACGGCTTGCGCCTGCTGCTCAAGATGCCGGTTTTCACCGCAGTGGCGGTGCTCACGCTGGCCATTGGCATCGGGGCCAATACCGCCATTTTCAGCATTGTTGACGCGGTATTGCTGCGGCCGCTGGCCATGCTTGATCCGCAACACGTCATGCTGGTGCAGGAAACCTGGAAGGGCGTGGGCGGTCACGGCATGTCCGTGGGCAACTTTGAGGACATGCGACGAGCGACCAGCGCTTTTGAAAACGTCTCTGCGTCCAACTCGGCCAGCTTTAACCTGGCGACGGAGAGCGCTCCCGAACGCGTGAATGGCGAACTGGCAACCGCGAGTTACTTTGCCACCTTTGGAGTGCAGCCGATCCTGGGCCGTGTGTTCTCTGCCGACGAAGACCAGCCCGGCCGCGGCCATGTGGCGGTGTTAAGCGAGCGCCTCTGGCGAACCCACTTTAATTCTGACGCCGGCCTGATCGGCCGCACAATCAGGATCAACGGCGTACCGTACGTTGTGCTGGGCGTAATGCCCAAGTCTTTCGACCCGATGCTCTCAGATAGCCAGCTCTGGGTTCCGGAGGCATTTACGCCGGCGCAGCTCGGCGATCACGATAACCACTACCTGAACACCTTTGGCCATCTGAAGGCGGGAGTTTCGCTCGGCGCAGCGCAGGCGGAGTTGAACGTCCTGGGCCAGCGGCAGGAGCGGCTTTATCCCATTGACGATAAGGATCGCGGCTTTGTGGCCACGTCGCTGCCGGAGATACTGCTGGGCGACCAGCGGCTCACTCTGTTCACCATGCTGGCAGCGGTGGGATTGGTGCTGCTGATTGCCTGCGCCAACATTGCCAATCTGCAACTGGCGCGGGGGCGGTCACGCACGCGCGAGATTGCCACGCGCGTGGCGCTGGGAGCCAGTCCGCGACGGATCATCCGGCAATTGCTGGTGGAAAACATTCTTCTCGGCGCAGCGGGAGCGATAGCCGGAGTGTTATTGGCGGCCGCTGCATTGCCTCTCCTGGTTGCGAATGCGCCGGCAGGAGTGCCGCGCATCGGCGACTCACGCATCGACGGCGTGGCTCTGTTGTTTGCCTGCGGCGCCGCTGTCTTCTCCGGCATTCTGTTTGGGCTGGCGCCGGCCTTCCGCGCCTCTGCCGTGCGTTTGCTTGAAGGCATGAATGCCGGTGCAGGACGCACCAGCACGGGACGCGATCGTCTGCGCAGTGGTTTGGTTGTCGCCCAGGTGGCGCTCGCTGTAGTCCTGCTGATAGGCGCGGGATTGCTGATTCGCAGCGCGCTCATGGTGGCTAAGGTCGATCCCGGATTTGATACCTCAAACCTCATGGTGGGACGTATTGGCCTTCCTGATCCCGCCTATCACGACCCGCAGTCGGCGCGGCAGACTTTTGAAAACATCATGCAGCGCGTGCAGTCGCTGCCCGGAGTGCAGTCGGTTGCCATGGTTTCGCGCGCTCCCATGACGTTTGGCGGCAACAGCAACGGATTGTTGCCGGAAGGCGTGGCCTTTGATCCCTCCAACATCATCGATGCGCAACTGCGCGCCGTCTCTCCCGGATATTTGTCAGTCGCGCATGTGCCGTTGAAGGCGGGACGTGAGTTTACCCCAGAGGACACACGCAGGACGACTCTGGTGGCCATGGTCAATGAGACGCTGGCGCGAACCATGTGGCCAGGACAAGATCCCATCGGCAAACGCTTCAACTGCTGTGAACCGGGTCCCAAGGGACGGCTCGATCCGGTGTGGCACGTGGTGGTGGGGGTGGTTTCTGATGTGCGTGCCTGGGGACTCGACCAGAACATTCGCTCCGAGTTTTACATTCCCGTAGCTCAGATGCCGCCCGCAGCCTGGGACTGGATTGGCCGCACCATGGACGTGGTGGTGCGCACGCAAGGCGCGCCGGTGCCTGCTTCTGAACTGCAGAGCGCTGTGACCGCCGTTGATGCCGGCGTGCCCATCTATAGCGTTTCTACCATGCAGGAAAAGATTTCCAGCAGGCTGCAGCAGTCGCACTTTGACACGTTTCTGATGGCGCTGTTTGCGGTGACTGCGCTTCTGCTGGCCTGCGTGGGAGTCTATGGCGTGCTTTCTTACGTGGTCGTCCAGCGCACGCGCGATATCGGCATTCGCATTGCCCTGGGCGCCAGCCGCGAAAACGTCTTGCGCCAGGTGCTGGTGCAGGGTATGCGCCTTGTGATTCTAGGACTCGCCATCGGCGTTTGTGGAGCGCTGCTGACATCACGCCTGCTATCGAGCCTGCTGTTTCACGTCCACGCCACTGACGCGATTACCTATATCGTTGTCTCGCTCCTGCTGGCGGCCGTTGCTCTCCTGGCCAGCTACCTCCCTGCACGCAATGCCAGCCGAGTGGATCCCATGGTGGCGTTGCGGTACGAGTAGGCCTGCGCTGCTTGCGCTGAATCTCAACTCGCCGCGGTCCAGCGCTGTTGCAAGCTCTCGCAAAAACTGCCCAGGCGCTCGTTGAATCCTGCCGCGTCATCCCAGAACGCCCCGTGGCCGGCCTTGGCCATGAGGTGAACCTGCGCGTGAGGCATCGCCGCCTTGTGCTGGTCGACGATCCTTGGGTTCACAATGGCGTCTTCAGCGCCATGCGTAATCAGCACCGGCTTGCGGATCTTTGGCAGCAGGTCATCGTTGTGGAAGCTGCGGGAAAACATTCCCTGGCGCACAAACGGCGGAACGGAGACGTTGTAGCCCAGCATGAGATAGCGTTCGGCCACGGACGGCTGGCGGGAGAAGCACAGCCCGAGTAAACCGTCGAGACCGCGGACCGTCGTTTCCGCGTCCGTCGAAAGAAACTGCGGCACCAGACCAAGAAATTCAGGCGTAAGCACTGATAAGGCGTCGTCGCTGCCCAGCTTGGTGATGGCCCCGACCAGGTGAAGCCCGCCGATCTGCTCCTCGCCGTAGTGGCGGATGTAATCGAGGAACACCAGAGGCCCATACGACCAGCCACAGAGAACTGGATGATCAAGCTTCAGCGTTTGGATCACCGCGTTTACGTCGTCCGCCCACAGCTTGGAGTCGCCGTAGCTGTCGCGCGGCTTGTCGGAAAAACCGTGGCCGCGCATATCCATCGCAATCAGGCGACAGTTCTGGCTGAGGTTGGATTCGAGCTGGCGGCTCCACTGCAGGTGACATTGCGAAACACCGTGGATGAAGAGAATGGGCCGGCCATGGGGATTTCCAGTTTCTACCGCGTGCAGTTGCACGCCTCCGCCGCCGGCGATCGTGTGAGCTTTCATGGTGGTCTCCTCTCCGGTTGCGGCCTGGAGCGGGCGGCTCCACAGCAATGCTTCGTGTCCTGCCCGGTCAGGCCAATCAATGGCGGAAACTCTAATCCCGAGGCGGACAAATAGCAACGCAGGACTGAACCGGAGAAGTTGGCGTGCAGGTTATCAGATAAGCATGCGGAAGGAGCTGTTGAAGCCCAGCCTCGTCTAACGAATTATGCCGGCGGCTTTCAACTTCTGAATGTCTTCCGGCGTGGGCTGAAGGTGGACCTTCACCCAGTACGACGCCTGCGGTGGAGCGGGGAAGTGGCCCGTGCGAACCTGCGGCGTGAGGCAGGCGGTCACTCCGCTTCTAAGCGAGGTATAAAGCTGCTCCACGGCGCCGTCCTGACCCAGTTGCATCACCATATCAAATGGAAAGAGGATTGTGTCGCCGGATTTCTTCTTGCAATCGGCCACGGCAGTCGTGTAGCTCGCCTGGAAACTTTTTTCCACCTCGCCATGGAATTTCCGTCCCAGCGGGGTCTTCGCGTTATCATCTGCTGACTTGATGGCGTCTTCAATCAGCTTTGCGCGCGCTCCCTCTTTAGCCCAGGCTTTGGCGGTTTCAAAGTAGCTTTGCGATTTCCAGGTATCGGGGTCCCAGTTGTCCTGCATGCGGCCGAAGATTTCGTTGGCATAAAACGGATCGCCGCCCACGGAAGCGAGATACGCGATCTTGTTCAGGTGGTCAAGTGAAACGCCGTACTGCTTTTCCAGCGCGATGTAGCCACGCTTGATGCGCGGGAAGGAGAGACCGTGAAGGTCCTGGTCTTCGCCGCAGTTGCAGTTAATCTGTCTGGCAATTTCGTAATAGACAATGTCGCCCCGGTCACCGCCGAGCCTGTCGGCCGCTTTCTCCGCGAACGCAGCCAGATCCCCTTTTTCTCCAAGCCACTTCTCCTGCAGCGCCCCAGCCATCACCTGGTCGTAGTAATAATAGTCAGGCTCAAACGCGAATGCTTTATCGAAAGTCGCAGCCATCATCTCTTTGCTGCCGCCCAGGTCGCGCACCAGGCCCAGCATCACCAGATACCACTCCGGATCTTTGGTCGGCAGATCATAAGCGTCTTTCAGCGTTTGGCCGGCCAACTCCAGCCGGTCATGAAACACTTGCCATCCGTCTTCTGAAACTGTATCGGCGGTCCCGGTGCCGCGTGCATTCCATGCGTATCCCATGTAAGAGTCGGCCAGGGCAATGCGGGCGGTGACGGAGTTGGGCCGCTGAGCAACCCAGCGCTTGAGCCGGTCAATATGCTGCTGCCATTCAGCTTCGCCGGAATGGGTTGTGCCCTGTCTGGGCTCTCCCAGCCCCCGATAGATGGCATGGATGTACCAGAAGCCGCCTACAAATCGCTTTTTCGTGGAGCGCGCCCGGTCGGCGATCATATCAATGGTGTCAAACTTGTCCTGCTCCAGGAGCTCTCGAATCTGTTCCGAGGTTCCGTCCACAAAATGGAGCATGCCCGCAATGCCGATGCCCGGCGGCAAACCCAACTCCGTTTTTTGGGCTTTTGTTTCCTGTTCAGTTTCGCGGGCGATTGCGGAATCTGCGCGAGTTCCCGCCGCTGCCTTTGGCTTCTCAGGCGATGCAGGAGCTGAAGCGGTGGAGGAAGGAGATGCAGGCGCAGCGACCGCCGGAGCAGAAGAACTTGGGGCAGTGTGGTTCTTTTCCGCGCGCATGCGACGGGCAATGTCGCCGAGTGATTGGGTTTGCTGCGCATAGACGGCCGAGCCGGACCCAAGAAGAAGGAGGAAAGACAATAAGACCGTTGTTTTGCTGGGCATTTGCGGAGAATAGCTGTCATTCAACGATGCTCAAAGTTACGAGCGGTCTACGCTTGTCGGTAATCACTAGTTGAAATGATGAAGGTGATGAGGGCGGCAAATCAGGATTGTCTTCCGATCTGCGGCGCGGCAGCCCTGATCATATGAGCGTGCCACAGGCGCCCTCGCCTGTGCGGAAGAAGGAGAGAAAAACAATTGGAACGTTTCTGTGCTGCGGGTGCGGGCAGATCGCCAGGAGCAATGCATACTTTATCCCAAGACGCACAACCCGAACGGTAAAAAGAAGAGCGCCGGCTGGTAACTCAGGGACGCGCCGATGTGGAGCGTACGGCGCGGAGCTAAGCCCACGCAATAAGACAGGAATCTGCACCCCGTGCCTGCGGCGGCTTGCTCCGGACAATTCAATGCGTGCGAAGAACAACAGCGCACAGCCGAAGGCGGCTGTGCGACATGCGAATGAAAGTAGCCCAGCTGCTGCTCGCGCGGCGACGCTTACCGTCTTGATTCACCTCGCAGGCCTATTGCATCGTGGGCTGTCGGGGCGATAAGAGAGCCTACGCCTCCTGCTCGGCCGAATCTTCCAGCAAATCCTCAGGAGCAATGTACGGCCGCCATGGCGTCGTGAAGGGACGCGGATCAGGCCAGGAGTAGATGGCATCGAGCTCGACCAGGTCGAGGGCCTCTCCGTCAGAATCGGCATTGCGATAGATTCCCGGATCAGGACGCCGGTCAGGCAGCGCCATCATGCGCTTAATCAGCACAATCTCTTCCACTTCGTGTACCGAAAGCTGCGGTTCCGGCTCGCACGTGTTGCCGTGGTCAACTTCGTCATCGGACAGCATTGGCTGCGCTCCCCTTATTGCCTGCTCAGGGTGAACCGGCAGGATTAGACGGGGATTGGAAGCGAATTAGCTTTTCTAAAGAAGCGGTGATGAACTGTGTAGCCGGTTTTCATCTATATGGTGTTTCAAATTCAGGGTGGAGGAGGTCTTCAGGGCTTTTGACACCGGCATGCTGTCTGCCGGAGCCGGGTGGAGCAGGCCTTTCAGGCCTTTTTACCTCAGCATGGTGTTCGCGCAAGGATGGATTTTTGTTTTCAGTTGGACAGGAACCTGGAACAGAAGCCAATCATGCATTCCAGTTCAAGCTTGATCGGGCGCCTTCAGTGGCTAAAGCCGATTCCTTCTCCAGCCTTGCCGCAGGCCTAAAAGGGCTGCTCCACCCTGGAATTGCAGCAGCATGTTGGTGTTGAAAAGCCTTGAGCACTAACTTATAAGTTTCCCCTTGACTTTAGCGAAGAAATAGCGTATAAATCATTGCTGTGAAAGGAGAAGTGCCGGTACAGGCGCCTGCAGACTGGCGATTAAGACTCAACGGCCAGTCGCATCCAGGCCGGGCTTGAAGCCCGGACCGAGAGTAATGCCTGACTCGCGTCGAGATGGGTTTGTCCCTGTCTCTGGCGTCCCTGGCTGAACGGTTCCTCCAGTTTTAGCCGCCCTGGCTTCTGGATACCCAAATGAGCTCTCCGCAGGCAGTAGTCATGGCTTTGGGAGACTCAAGACGCGACCGTCGGGGTCCCACGGTAGATGCGGTTCAGCGATCGAACCTGAAGTGTGTCCCCTCCCGGAAACGCAAACCTTACCGCTGATGAACACTGATTGCACTGATTTAAGCGGAATAAAAAGCTGCCAGCCACTACCTGCTGGCTTCTAGCAGAACGATTGGCCGTCCGCTCCAACCCGTGATCCCATCTCAGGCCCGCCAAAATCGGCCGCATTGGGGCCGGTGATGGCGCGTGATCGGAAAAGCAATAACTTACCGCGGATTTGCGCGGAACGCGGATCAGAAGAGATTGCCACAATCGCCCAAGATCCCAAGAAAAGATCCCCAAGAAGAGATCCCCAAAAAAATCCAAAGCAAAAAATAAAGCCTATAGCATTCAGGCTGCTTAACCGCCTTTTGCTAGCAGCCAGCAGCTAGTCGCTAGTAGCTTTTCATACGTCCCGATTTCAATCAATTCAAGCCACCCATTTGCGGTGGCTTTTTTCATTTCGGAGAGAAACAACATGAGAGAGATGGCCAGGAGAGAGCAGATCCTTGCAGAAATACGTAGCTGCGCCAGCAAGCTGCAGCGGACTCCCACCGTCCGCGAGTTGATCGAGAACACGAACCTTACCGACCATCGCATCCGGGTGGCATTTGGAACCTGCACTCGAGCGTTGCAGGCGGCGGGATTGAAGCCGGCCGGGTTGGCCCGGCGGCCCTCGCTGCGCGATTTGTTTCTCGACTGGAT
>DATNDP010000053.1:0-27652 GCA_035553195.1 Candidatus Acidiferrales bacterium | reverse complement strand
GAGAAATGTGTCATCAACTGGCGAATCGTGATCGACTCTTTGCCGTTCATGCCGAAGTCAGGAATATAGCGCGCCAGCGGATCTTCCAGGCGGATTTGGCCATACTGCAGCAGGCGCATCACGCTCGGCGTGGTCGCCACGACCTTGGTGAGCGACGCAAGATCAAAAATTGTATCGGTGGTCATGGGCTCACGCCGGCGGCCTGAGAGCGCTCGATACCCGAATGCTTTCTGGTGTACGACATGTCCGTTATGGCCCACCAGCAGCACGGCGCCGGTGATCGCCAGATCATTCACCTGCTGCTGTACCAGCGTGTCCACCGGAGCAAAGTTTACGTTTTCTTTAACAGCCTTCGATTTGGGCTTTTTCTTTTGCGCTGCAGCAGGCGCAGCAATGGAGGCAAGGCTGAACAGAAGAATCGTGCTGAAAATTGCCAACCTGAACTTGAGTATCATCTCTGAATCGAGTGTGTTATAAACCGAACACAAAAGCAACCCGAGGCCGCCTTGGAGAACGTTACTAACAGTCTGCTACCACATGCCTTCGCCGGTCAGGACGAGCAGTTCGGGCGCGCGTTTAGCATTTTGCAGCAGGGCGTTGAGCAGCGGGCGTTCCCGGGAGCATCAGTTGCTGTAACGTATCGCGGTGCTCTCATCGCCAGCAAAGCACTCGGTCGATTTACTTATGACCGTGAAGCACCGCAGGTCACTCCAGAATCAGTTTACGACCTGGCTTCGCTTACCAAGGTGTTAGCCACAACGGCAGCATGCATGATTTTGCATCAACGCGGGCAGTTCGATCTGGAGCGCCCGGTTGTGGACGTGGTGCCAGAAATCACGGGTGGCGACGTGCGAAGGAAACGAATCACGTTCCGCATGCTCCTTGCTCATTCCTCAGGACTTCCGGCTTACGTCAAGCTGTTTCAAACAGCGCACAACCGTCAGGAACTATTGGAGCAGGCGAGCAGGATCGCTTTGGTGCATGAGCCCGGCTCCCATGCGGAATACAGCGATATCGGTTTCATCCTGTTAGGTGAAGCTCTTGAGCGCATTGCTGGGGAGACGCTGGACGTTTTCGCTCAGCGTGAGATTTTTTCTCCCATGCGGTTGCAGACCATCAGATTCAACCCGGAAGCGGAGTTGTTTTCGCACATTCCACCCACGGAACATGACAACAAATTTCGTCATCGTGTGATTCAGGGTGAAGTCAACGACGAAAATGCCTGGGCGATGGGCGGAGTCGCCGGTCATGCGGGATTGTTTTCCACAGCCTATGACATCGCTGCCTTCGCTGAACGCATGCTTTGCGGCGGCGCACCGTTGCTGGATTTACACACTGTGGAGCTTTTTACGCGTCGCGAGAGGCATCCGGCGGATACTTCTCGGGCTCTCGGTTGGGATACGCCGTCACCACCGTCCCAATCCGGAAGGTACTTTTCTCCGGGATCTTATGGCCACTTGGGCTTCACGGGCACGTCCCTATGGATTGATCCGCAGAGGCACTTGTCTGTTACTCTGCTTACCAACCGGACGTGGCCGGACCGGAGTGCGCAGGCAATTAAACAGATAAGACCTGCGTTCCATGACGCCGTTGTTGAAGCACTGCAGTGAAGAATACCCGCGCGTTGTTTGAACAACTCGAAACCGAACAGCAGAACTCCATCTCCGCTGAACTCGATACCCGCTCCGCTCTGGAAATTGCCCAACTCATCAATGATGAAGACAGCAAAGTGGCCGGCGCCGTGCAGAACGCCTTGCCGAAAATCGCCGAGGCTATCGATGCCATTGCTGAAGCGATCACCGCAGGTGGACGGCTGATTTACGTGGGCGCCGGCACGAGCGGCCGGATCGCGGCGCTGGACGCTGCCGAATGTCCGCCGACCTTTAACACCGATCCCAAGATGGTGCAGTTCGTGATTGCCGGAGGCGCAAAGGCACTAAGCCACGCGAGTGAGTTCAGTGAGGACTTGCGTACGATGGGCGCACGCGACCTGGCTAAGCGTAAGCCCGGCAAGAATGACGTGGTCGTTGGAGTCGCAGCCAGTGGAACTACTCCCTATACCGTGGCTGCTCTGGAGTTCGCTCGCAAGAAGCGCGCCAAAACTGTGGCAGTGGTTTGCAATCCCGGTTCCGAACTAGGCCGTGCTGTAGATATCGAGATTGTTACGGAAGTTGGTCCCGAGGCGCTCTCGGGATCAACCCGGATGAAAGCCGGAACGGCGCAAAAGATGGTACTCAACATGCTTACCACAGGTGCAATGGCGCGGCTTGGGTACATCTACGGCAACCTGATGGTCAACATCCAGACCAGGAACCACAAGCTGCAAGAGCGTGGCGTAGGCATCCTGCAAAGTGCAGCCGGCGTGGATCGCGCGACCGCCGAGAAGACCCTCAAGCGGGCAGGCAACAGCGTGGCTGTAGCCCTCATCATGCTCAAGACCGGTTTGGAACGCGCGCAGTCGGCACAAAAACTAAAGCGCGCTAAGGGAAACGTCCGAAAGGCGATTGATGGCAGGTGATCTAAACTCAAGGCGAATTTAGAATGAAGATCATTCCGAAGAATCGCGAGAGCGGTACCACCGCGGCAGTCGGTGTGAAGCTGGTGAAAAGCGCGGGCGGACTCAAGAAGGTTCCGGTTCGTTTAAAGTTGCGTTTTGACGGCTCTCCCGGTTATGTACCAGAAAATCTTATGGACAAATTTGTAATCCGTGGCGGGAACCCTCTGCTGGGCAACATCCGCGTCAGCGGCGCCAAGAATGCTGCCTTGCCGGCGATGGCTGCGGCGATCCTGACCGAAGAGCCGGTCATTCTTGAAAATATCCCTGACGTGCGCGACATTCAGACCGAGCGCAATCTGCTGGTCTCGATGGGAGCTGAAGTTGAGTTGGGCTATGGGCGGGCGCATCATCGCACAACCATCTCCTGCCGCAATCTCGTCAATCCTGAAGCAGCTTACGAATTGGTGAAGACAATGCGCGCCTCAACTCTGGTCCTGGGGCCGCTAGTCGCACGCATGGGTCGTGCTCGTGTATCTTTGCCCGGCGGCTGCGCCATTGGCGCGCGTCCGATCGACTTGCACATCAAAGGCCTGGAGCAACTCGGCGCAACCATCCGCCAGGAACACGGATACATAGAAGCCTCTGCTGAGCGCCTGCGGGGCGGACACATTGTCTTTGACAAGATAACGGTGACTGGTACTGAAGACCTGATGATGGCTGCGGCGCTCGCGGATGGCGAAACGCTCATGGAAAACTGCGCGCGCGAGCCGGAAGTACTGGATCTGGCCGTCCTGCTCAACAAAATGGGAGCAAAAATTGAAGGCGCGGGCACATCCACGATTCGCATCAAGGGCGTGAGCAGGTTGGGCGGCGCAAGGCACCGCATTATTCCTGATCGCATTGAAGCCGGTACATTCGTCATCGCGGCCGCGCTTACCGGCGGCGATCTCAGCATCAACAATTGCGATCCCCGCCACTTGAGCGCGCTGCTGCAGAAGCTCCAGGAGTGCGGCGTGACGGTTACCACCACCGCAGATTCCGTCCGGGTGAAGAACGGCCATCGGCTCAAAGCGGCCGACATGAGCACGGAAGAGTATCCTGGGTTTCCGACCGACATGCAGGCACAGTACATGGCGCTGGCCACCCAGGCGGAAGGTACCTCCATCATCACCGAAAATATTTTTGAGAACCGCTTCATGCATGCGCAGGAACTGGTCCGCATGGGAGCCAACATCAAGGTGGAAGGCAGCCGGGCCGTTGTCCGCGGTCATACGCCCCTGAGCGGAGCAGCCTTACAGTGCTCTGACCTGCGCGCTTCGGCTTCACTGGTGATCGCGGCGCTGGTCGCCGAAGGCGAAACCATTCTCGATCGTGTCTATCACATTGACCGCGGATATGAGCGAATTGAAGAGAAGCTGCGCGGCGCCAACGGCCAGATCAGGAGGATTGGAGAGATTCTTCCCAGGCGCGCGACTCAGGTTCCTGCAGGCGTAGCGTAGTCCTCGATTAAATCCACAATCTCGCGATCATTTTCCGCATAGGCATGGCTCACGCATGGCCTGGATCAGCACCGTTGATTCCCAGTGGCCGAAAGGACGCGCGCCGGTGGTAATCCCAAGTGGGATGCGATACCAACAACTGAGAAGTTGAAAAAAAAAGGGAGATATCTGCCGCTTCAGCAGCAGAACGCAGTTTCTACTCTTCCTGCTGAGAGTAATCCGGAACCGAGAATCGACTGCGGAAGAAGTTCAACACGGTGTCAAAAACTTGTGCTGCCTGCGAAGGCTGCCTGGGTTCCTTTCCGGTTCCCTTTAGCATCAGACAAGAGAGTAGAAATGTAACTATGACTACTACGGCCAGACCGTAGTCAATTTCAGACATGAAGCCTATGTCTCCAAGTTCAGTAAATTTTGCTGTCGGAAAGCCGGATTTTAGCATTCCAGCCAAGTAACAGCAGAGTAAAGTATCGTTAAGATTCAATCTTAATGTGTTGATTCTAAAAGCCTAAAATAAGACAATTCTAATCCTGTGTTTTTAAGGTTCGAGCTTTCTGTAGCAGCCTTCTGGCTACAGATTACCTCTGGTTTCTGCGGCTGCTTGAGTCTGCATTTCGACGCCGGAAAGCGTCTGCCAACCTCGTTTTGATAGGTCCCAAAAGATCAGGTAACCGGAAAGGGCAGCAATGCCGAGGAGCAGCGAGCCTGAAATCCATGCGCCGAAGACTATCTTTCCTATACCGAACAACGTTCCATAAACCATGACGCAGCCCATGGCCCAGTCAAATGCATTGCTGCCGAAATCACGCACCTCCGGCATTTCCGGCGCCTGTCTCGCAACGTGCTTCCAGCCGTAAATGGCCGGATGGACGCGGCGGTAAAAAGCAAGCAGCTTGTCTGCAGGCTCGGCGGGAGTAAGAAACGTGGCGACCACCCACGCCACGGTTGTGCAGCCTGCTGTGACGAGAGAGGTCTTGGCAAATATCACGGCGTCATTTCCTGAAAAACTGACGCGATGAAGCAGAAAGGTCACGAGCGCCGCCACGCTCATGGCTACGATCTCACTCCAGGCATTGATGCGCCACCAATACCAGCGCAGGATGTAAACAGCTCCCGTCCCAATGCCGAGCTCAAGCACAATCTGCCACCCCTGACCGATGGAAGTGAGTTGACTGGCGACGTAACCGCTGATCAGCACCAGCACAATCGTAAACAGTCTGCCAATGGCGACATAATGGCGCTCGCTCTTATCACGCGCCAGAAAGCGCCGGTAGAGGTCGTTCACCAGATAGGAAACTCCCCAATTCAACTGCGTACCCAGAGTGGACATGAACGCTGCAAGAAAAGCAGCAATCATGACGCCTCGCAGAGCCGGCGGCAGATAGTCGCGCAACACCATCACGTAGCCTTGCTGCGGATTTGCCGCAAAAGCAGCGCTCGGATGCAAGCCACCCATGGGCGAATAGACTGCCAGCGCAACCAACCCGGTAACAATCCATGGCCATGGCCGCAATGCATAATGCGCGATGTTGAACCACAGGGTAGCGCCAAGGGAGTTCTTCTCATCACGCGCCGAGAACATCCGCTGAGCTACGTAGCCGCCGCCTCCAGGCTCTGCTCCCGGATACCATGCAGACCACCATTGCACGCCCAAATAGGTCAGAAACGTGAGTACAGGCAGCGTCCAGAGTGCGCCGGAAGCAATTCCCAGATGGAAGTCAGGGAGAAACGCCAAAGGATTGCTGGTTTGTTGACCTGTTTGATGAGCGGCCTGGCCCACCACCTGCAGTCGCAGCCTCAAAGCCTGCATCCCGCCAATCTTCACCACAGCTACCCAGGCGAGCACAATCACCATCCCCATCTTCAGGATGAACTGAAATAAGTCAGTCACCAGAACGCCCCAGAGTCCACCAATGGACGTGTAGATTCCCGTAAACGGAATAAGGATGAATACGCAGATGAGCAGAGCTGTGTGTTGGGGCGGTCCCAAGGTGTAGCTGAGCATGGCATGCCCGCCGATTGCGAGTTGAAGAACTTTGCCCTGCGGGATCATCGGGCCCAGCAGAACTGAGATGATGCTGACCATGGCATTCGTGACCCACCCTAGAATGAGGCAGTTCATGATCAGGCCCAGATAGATCGATTTGAAGCCGCGCAGAAAAGCCGCAGGCTTGCCGGCATAACGTATTTCAGTCAACTCGACGTCCGTCAGGATTTCAGCGCGCCGCCAGTAGCGTGCGAAAAAGAACACGGTCAGCATCCCGCCCAGGCAGGAACTCCACCAGATCCAGTTGCCGGCGATACCTTGAGTAGCGATAACTCCGCTGACAAACAGAGGCGTATCGGCCGCGAAAGTGGTGGCCACCATTGAGGTACCAGCCAGCCACCAGGAAACGTTCCGGCCGGAGATAAAAAATTCCTCAGTATTACCGCCCGCGCGGCGGCGATAATAAATGCCGATGGCAAGATTGATTAGCAGGTATCCCGCGATTACCAGCCAGTCTGTCCAAGTCAGGGGCAAGTCGCCCTCCAGGATGGTTCTCAAAGATTCTTGAGAGGATGGGCAAGTCTAACAAATACAAGGCTTCTCTGGACTCCGGCAAACCGCTTACGGAGTCGGAATCGGCAATATGAATCGGCAATATGAAGGATTTTTGCCTAAGCCGCTGATTCTGTCTCTTTCTTGAAAGTTTCTGGCCTTAAACCAGGAGCATGCCTCCACGGCATAACGCGAGCCAAGTGGTGGATGCGGTGGATTTCGCTGGGACGAATGGCACGCGGAATGATGACCTCAAAGCCTTCCGGCCTTTTCTCCCTCTCAAAATGCTCCATTGCGCGGGACGCAATCATGCGCTCATGGGAGCGGCGGTAATGCCCCACCCAGACCGGTTCGGAATCGAGGATGCGGAAATACAAAGCAGCCACCTGTACATGACCGCGCTGCTTCAGTTCGCGCAGCCATTGGTGCGAAACAAAAAAGCTCCGTGCGACCGGCATGGCAAAAATGCCACCAGGATGATCGTCCTGCGCCCGCAGACACGTTATTCCATCGTGAAGGATCGCGTCGACGTTCTCTTCCGGAGTGAGATGAACAAAGATCACCATGGCATGTTGGATGCACTTTCGGCACTCTCTTTATGGGGGACAGTCCCGCCAGCGGGTCGGGTCAATTCTTTGCGCCGAGAGAACCCCAATGGTTATTTACCCGAACAAGCGTGGCGGCAGATACTGAAAGCATGCGGCCTTCGGACCAGCGCCTTCTTCAGAGCTTTCGCGATTACTTGCGCGTAGAAAAAGGGCTGGCAGCTCTAACGGTTTCTTCGTATGAATCCGACCTGATTCAGTTTGCAGAGTTCCTGCACGGCCGCCGGCGCGAACCCTTACAGGCGAGGCGCGAAGACGTTCGCGGTTTCCTGAGTCAGTTGTTCAGCAATGGAGTGAGTGATCGCTCGGTCGCGCGCAAACTTTCTGCGCTACGGCATTTTTACAAGTATCTGTTACTCGACCGCCTTATCAAAACTGATCCTACTCTGGACATCGATTCGCCGAAGCAATGGAAGGTCTTGCCCAAATCGCTCGCCGGCAGCGAGATTGACGCCATGGTGCAATCGGCAGGCCTGAAGGTTGATTCCAAGCTGGCGCAAGCGCTGGCCCAGAGAGATCAGGCTATGGTGGAGATGCTGTATGCCGCCGGCCTTCGCGTATCAGAAATTGTCCGGATAAAACTGGAAGATCTTAAGCTGGACCTTGGACACGTGCTGGTGCGCGGCAAAGGAGACAAGGAACGTCTTGTACCACTCGGCCGGGCCGCGCAGGAAGCCATACACAGATATCTGGAAAACGGCCGCGCCGCGCTCCTGAATGGAAGAATTTCACCCATGCTGTTTGTCCGGCGCGGCGGCGGACCGCTCACACGACAGCGCGTGTGGCAGATGGTAAACGCTGCGTCGCGTTCCGGACGCCACGCCAGCCCGCATATGCTGAGGCACAGTTGCGCAACCCACATGGTGGAAAACGGCGCCGATCTTCGCACCGTGCAAACCATTCTTGGACATGCTGATGTGTCGACAACTCAGGTTTACACTCACGTAGCGCTGGACCGTCTGAAGAACGTTTATCGCAAATATCATCCACGCGGAACCAAGTCGGGCGGGAGCCACACATGAAGCACGATGTCAGGCCGAGCACCGTCAACCGTGAAATCGGGAAGGGAATACAACAATTCCTGCAGTATCTGCGTGCGGAGAAGAACGCATCCACGCACACATTGCGTGCGTACGAAAACGAGCTGCAGCGTTTTGCCGAATACCTGGGCCCACAAATCCGGTGGAAAGATGTGGACCACGTCTTTATTCGGGGCTTCCTTGGCGATCTGCACAGCCGCGGGCTGAGCAAGGTTTCCGTCGCACGGGCGCTGGCGGCGGTACGGTCGTTATACAAGTGGCTGGCGCGCGAAGGAGTCGTCCAGCAGAATCCCGCAAAGCTGGTAGCGACACCCAGGCTGCCGAAAAAGCTTCCGCGAGTCCCCACCATGGAAGAGCTGAATCAAGTCCTGAACAGCGAAATGCCGGAAAACGCCAGTTTCCCAGAACGAGACCGGGCCATTCTTGAGCTGCTGTATGGCTGCGGGTTGCGCAACTCAGAGCTGGTTGGGATTGAGCTGGGCGACATGGACGAGGCGAACGGGATCATCCTGGTCCGAGGAAAAGGGAAGAAGCAGCGTTACGTTCCGCTGGAAGGCGCTGCAGCCAGTGCGCTGCAAGCTTATCGTCCGGAACGCCAGAAGATACTCAACATTACGGGCAGGAGTACCCGACGGCTGCTCATCAACCGTCGTGGCGGGCCGCTCACCACCAGGAGCGTGGCGCGGATCGTCAAGCAGATCGCCGTGGCGAAAGGCTTGCCACCGGATATGCATCCCCACACCTTGCGCCACGCCTTTGGCACGCACATGCTCAGCGAAGGCGCGGACCTTCGCGCCATTCAGGAATTGCTCGGTCACGAGCGCCTCTCCACTACGCAGCGATACACGCACCTTTCGATGAATCAGGTCATGGAGGTGTATGACCGGACTCATCCCCGGGCAAAGTAGCGTTAGCACCTCCGATCGCTACATTGAAGTTTTTCCTCTTGGAAAGCTGCGGGAACTGTGCAATCCTTTCCGTCCCCTGAAAGGAATGAATATGCGCAAAGCCCTGGCAGTGGTTGCCGTACTTACAATGACTGTGCTCGCGCCAACTGCGACAGTTTCACAGACGCCCGCGCCCTCGAAACCAGTGCCTGACACCGTGCTTCCGGGTGATGCGCCGACACGCGATCAGGTGATGACTTTACTGGATCTCCTTCAGGTACGAAGGACTATGTCAGCCATGTTGGCAAACATGAAGCAGGTTGCGCAGCAGGGTGCAGAAGAAGAGTTTCGAAAGAAGGTGCCCAACCCTACGCCTAAACAACTCGCGGCGTTGCATGGGATGTTCGATGATGTCATTGATATGCCGCTCGATGAAATGATCAATGCGCTCATACCGATTTACCAGCGACACCTCACGCGTAGCGATATCGAGGAAACGATCCGGTTCTATTCTTCTCCCGCTGGGCAGAAATTGCTGCGTGAGCAGCCGAAGATGCTTCAGGAAGGGATGCAGGCTGGCGCGGATATTCAAAGGAAACGAATGGATGAGATCAATGCGAAACTACACGAGCGCATGGAGAAGTTAATCGAAGCCACAAGCGATCCAGGGCCTTCGCAACAATAAGCAGCTTTGTAGCGCTCTCACAGCGGGATCAGAATTGCCGAAGCGTTGGAGGTTCCAGCCTTCGGCATTTTCATGGCAACAGCAACGCAGAGTATGTAATGCTAAAGGCCAAACGAGGGCCTGATTATGCGCACCCTGATTTGTCTGCTTGTTCTGACCTTTGCCTGCAACACCGGCTACGCACAAAGGCACGCCCCTGCAACCCAGAGTCCGGCAAACAAGCGAACAAGTCTGAGCAAAGTTCAACAGGGATCTGAAACACCCAGCACTGAAGAGGTGCTTAAGCTGCTGAACATGCTGCAGATCAGTGATGACCTTAAGATCACCCTTGATGCCATGAAGACGCAGATGAAGCATGGTTCGGAACAACTGCTGCGGGAAAAGATAGCGCAGCCGACCGCCGATCAGGTTAAGCAGGTGAATGACATCGTGGACCAGGAATTCGCTGGAATATCAATGGACGATCTGATCCGCGACGTTGTCCCGGTCTATCAAAGACACCTCACACGCTCTGATGTGGAAGCGCTGATTGCTTTCTATTCTTCGCCTGTGGGGCAGAAGCTGCGGCGCGAACAGCCGGCCATGATGCGGGAAACAATGCAAGCTACTTCCGCCAAACAGAGACAGAAGATGGAAGACCTTCTCGCCAGAGTCGAGCTAAGGCTGGAACAGTTCATTCAAGCGGAGCAGAACAAATAAGTGTACTTCTCACTTGGGCCGCTTGGAATTCTTCTTTGTGATCATCCCTTGTTCAAGTGACGGCGCATCATGATTTCGAGGCCGGCCTTGGTTGTCTCATATTCCTGCTGCGACAATTTGCCCTGAAGTCGATCACTTTCGAGTTGGAACAGTTCTTCTTTGATCACGTCCACCACACTTCGGCCGCTTGCGGCGGTGTGCTTCGGATTTGAGGCCGACGGCGAGCCAGCGCGTGTTGGTTCACCATCGCCAAACTTGGGTGTTCGGGCCGGCGTTGCTGCTCCGAACTGACGACGTTGC
The DNA here is from genome assembly GCA_035553195.1 of Candidatus Acidiferrales bacterium. Classification (GTDB taxonomy): domain Bacteria; phylum Acidobacteriota; class Terriglobia; order Terriglobales; family Acidobacteriaceae; genus Angelobacter. Next base: position 16,904 of record DATNDP010000053.1, on the reverse strand, counting down.
ACATGAAAAATCCAGTAGCCCGCGCCGACCAAAATGATCACAAAAATTGCAACGATGAACCAGCGCGAATTTCCGGAGGCGTCAGGAGCCTCGGTAGTGCCACCCGGATTTCCCTCAGGCTGGCTCTGCTCAGTGACGCCGCCATTCTGGTTCGCATCCGGAATTGCTCCTTCACCGGAAACAGCAAATTTCAGATCCTTGCCGGCCGGAACGTTCTCGGCCATAAATACCGTCATTCCGGATACGTCTTGTGCGGGAGCAAAGCCAGGGTCGTCCGACTTAAATTGCATGCTCTTGGGCAACATGACACCCAGCTCGGCCACCGCTGAATCAGGCGTCACTTTGAACTCACGAATACCGGCATATGGCACCTTATACGTGATCTGCAAACGCGTTTGTCCAGGGCGAATGGGGAATATAAATCCGTAACGGTTCTTCTGATCTGCAGGGAGAGGCATGCTGCTGGTCGGCATTCCGCCTGGCCCTTGCGCCACGCCCTCCTCAATTTTCGCTCCTTCCGGGAGGTTGAAATCGAACGACCGGTCACCCATTTGTGTTCGCGGAGGGCTGGATTCATTGCGGACAACGAACGTTTCCGCGACTTCCAGTTGGTTCTGCGGAATTGTCCGGAAGCGGAAAATGTGACCATCGACGATGAAATGGTCCACGGTCCTGGCAGCGTCGTACACCGTCACGTTCACAACTTTCGTGTCCTGTGGAACTGTTTTGAAGTAGCGCACGCCCTGGTGGTCCACGCGAATCAGGCTTTGGCCCTGTCCAGGCGAGTTGAGCATGTAATGTCCCTGAGCATCGGTTTTTGTGTGGGCCACCTCCTCCATCGCGCCCGAGAGGGAAAGCAGAACCACCTGATCGCCGGTGGAAGGTTTGTTGCCTGTCCCATTTGTGACTGTTCCGGTGATCTGCGCAGCAAAAGCATTTGCAGAAAAAAGGACTGAATAGAAGACGATCAGTACGGTTCGTGTTGTGAGTCGCACAAGTATGGCTCGATCCACAAAAAAATTCAGGAAATGGTGTAACCACGTTTTAGTACAAGCGCGGGCGTCCGTAAAGCAAATTCGCGGCAATCCCACGATCAGCTCGGCTCACACGCGTACAGCCTCGGCTTGCTTGAGCTTCACGGCGATTTCTATAAAAGCCAGTGCTGCCCGGCTTAGCGCTTTATCTTTTCTAAAAACCAGAGCGAGGTCGCGGCGGATCGAGGCGTCCGCCATGGGAATGGCAGTAAGCACACCTGCCTTCACATCCTCAATGACATTTGACCGCGCAATGAACCCTACGCCAACGTTTGCTGCGACAAACCGTTTCAGCAATTCGCTTGAATCCAGTTCCATCGCGACCTTCGGTTTCACGCCGCGTTCATGAAAGAGATTTTCAAGACTGTCGCGAGTACGGCCAAGCTTGGGAAGCAACAGGGAATACTGTGCCACATCGGAGATGCAGCCCTTATTCGCGCTGGCCAAAGCATGCTGCGGGGGAACAATGATCACAAGTTCATCGCGATGAATTGTGACCACCGTGAGGCGCTTGTCATCAACCGGAATAGAAACCACGCCAAAATCGACCGAGTTATCAATGATGGACTCAAGAATCTTGGCGCGCTCCAGGCGGCTGATCTGCACCCCCACCTCGGGATAGAGCTTTCTGAATTCGGCAAAGACTTCGGGAAGTATGTGGAGGCAGGTCCCTTCATTGGCTCCCACCACGATTTCACCGCGCGGCACGCGTTCCATCTCGGCCACCGTGACCAGCATGGATTTGCGTGCCTCCAATGTTTGTTCGGCGTAGCGCTGAAAAAGTTTGCCAGCTCCGGTCAGCGCCACCTTGCCGCCGCTGCGGTCAAACAGCCTGGCCCCGACTTCCTCTTCAAGGGCGCGGATCTGCGACGAAATCGCAGGCTGCGTCCGAAAACGCCGCTCCGCGGCGCGCGAAAAGCTCGCATGTCGGGCGACTTCCAGAAAAGTCTCGAGCTGATCGAAGTCCATGGGTGGTCGCTGCGTATAAGTTTAGCATTCGGGAAATCTGAAACCGAACCGGTTCCGATGGCTATTTAATTGGACTCCGGCTCTTCATTCCGGGCAGGTCAGGGAGTCCGATTGGCTCCATCAGCTCTGGTCAGAATAACCCTGCGATTCGGATCGTTTGTGAGAATAAAGTCTCTCACTTCCGAGACTTCGGAGAAAAGCCTGAGGAACTCTAAAATGTGAGCGTATGAAAGCAATTGTCGCCGAACGTTACGGCGGTCCTGAGGTCCTGCAGCTCAGCAACGAAATTCCCGTTCCCCAGATCGGGCCGAACGGCGTGCTGGTGCGTGTGCACGCAACCAGCGTCAACCCTGTGGACTGGAAGCTCCGGGCGGGCTGGTTAAGCGGTCTTTGGAAGCTGAGGTTCCCTGTGATATGGGGCTGCGATGTCTGCGGAGTGGTGGAGCAAGTCGGCGAATCCGTGACCCTTTTCAAACCCGGCGACGAAGTGCACGGGTTCAAGCATGGCAGGGTGGGCGAGACCTACCGCGGCACGTATGCCGAATATGCCGTCCTGCCGGAAAATACGCTGGCGCACAAACCTGCGCGGCTCAGCCATGAAGAAGCCGCCGTAGTTCCGCTGGCCGCAACAACCGCATGGCAGGCTCTGGTTGGATACGGCAGAGTCAAGCCTGGCAGCAAGGTGCTGATCCATGCGGCCGCAGGCGGGGTGGGCGTATTCGCTGTTCAGATTGCGAAAAGCTTTGGGGCCTTTGTCACTGGCACTGCCAGCGAACGGAATCACGAATTGCTTGCCCAGCTTGGAGCCGATCAGGTAATCGATTACACACGCGAGAGGATCGAGGATAAGCTTTCCGGTTACGATGTAGTGCTCGATGGCGTAGGCCAGCCTGTCTGGAGCAGTTCACTCAAAGTTCTTCGCGCGGGAGGGAAACTGATTACGCTTACCCTCCCCACTCCTCATGCACCGGCAGGGCGTGTGAAGTTTTTTGGCCCAGCAATTGCCGGGGCTGTTTCCGGAATTGGTCAGGCTCTGCTCCGTGGGAAAGCCTTCCTCATGGTCCAGGTGAAGCCGCGCGGAGGTGACCTTGAAAAAATAAACGTCCTGATTGAGGCAGGGAAACTCAAACCGGTGATCCAAGACGTTTATCCGCTGGAGCAGATTGCTGAGGCCCACTGTGTGAGCGAAGCAGGCCACGTCAGGGGCAAGCTGGTAATAAAATCAGCAGCTAGCGATGAGTAGCTGGCACCTGACAACTAGCAAATGGCAATGGACTTCCATCCACACCAGGCATTTGGTTTACATGAATCGCACATTTGTGCCCGTAACAATGGAATGCTTTTTGAACTTCGCATCGTCATGCTCAGGGCAATCGAGACGGTAATGTGCGCCTCGGCTTTCCAGACGCGCCAGCGCTGACCGGGTAATCAGCAGCCCGGCAGTGTGAATGTTGCGCGCTTCGCAATGGCGGCGGGAATCCGGAGCTGGCAGGCGCTCAGCAAGAGCTTGTAGTTTCTGGAGTGCTTCGGCTAAACCGTGGCGCGTCCTGACAATTCCTACTTGGTTCCACATCAATTGCTGGATTTCACTAATCAGAGGCTCGACATTCGGGTTGGTGGCAGGCCTCCTCGCCGGCCCCGACACCGTAAAACGCGGGTTGGCCTTTGATGAGGACTGTTCTCGCATGGCATCAGCCGCTCGCGCGCCGAACACCAGGCCTTCAAGAAGGGAATTGCTCGCCAGACGGTTGGCGCCGTGCACTCCTGTGCAGGCAGCCTCACCGGCAGCATAAAGACCTGGCAGGTTCGTAGCGCCATTCAGGTCTGTGCGGACGCCGCCCATCATGTAATGAGCTGCCGGACGGATGGGCACCGGGTCCACGGTGATGTCCACGTTGTATTTGAGGCAGGTCTCATGAATGCGCGGGAAGCGGCTCTTGATGTGCGTATCTTTCAGGTGCGTCAGATCAAGGTAAACCACAGGGTCTTTCATCCGGCTCAGTTCCAGTTCATGCGCGATGGCCCGCGCCACCACGTCACGAGGAGCGAGTTCGCCCAGTTCGTGGTACTTGGACATAAAGCGCGTGAGCTCAGAGTTGCGCAGAATGCCGCCCTCGCCCCGCAACGCTTCTGAGAGCAGAAAACGAGGAGCATTCTTGACGTACAGTGCGGTGGGATGGAACTGCACAAATTCCATGTCGCTGATTTCAGCGCCGGCACGATACGCCATTGCCACACCGTCGGCGGTAGCTACAGGCGGATTGGTGGTATTGCTGTAAACATGGCCGCCTCCGCCTGTCGCCAGCAGGATCGCAGAGCTGTGGACGATGTGGTGTGCTCCTTCCGGCGAAATCAGCTCCACTCCGCGGATCCGACCCGAGTCGACGTGCAGGGCCGAGGTGAATTCGAATTCGCAAAAGAGGATGTTCTTCAGGGTTGCGGCTCGGGCGTGCAAAGCGCGCCCAATCTCCCGGCCCGTAGAGTCACCATGCGCGTGCAGAACGCGGCTGCGGCTATGTGCCGCTTCGCGGGTAAAGGTGAGCTTGGTTCCGTGACGATCAAACTGCGTACCCCATTCGATCAGCTCCTGGATGCGTTGCGGGCCTTCTTCCACCAGTACGTGGGCAGCTTCGGCGTTCACAATCCCGTCGCCCGCCTGAATCGTGTCCTGCAGGTGCAGGCTGATTTCATCTTCGTCGCTGAGGGCGACGGCGATCCCACCCTGTGCGTACTGAGTGTTAGACTCGGTCAGCTCCTGCTTGGCGAGAACCAGGACCTGGCCCGCATCGGCCAAAGTGATCGCGGCCCGCAACCCGGCAACACCCGCCCCAACCACGATGAAGTCTACGTGCTCCGGAAGTTTCTTCATGCAAAAGAAAATGGTAGCAAAGGGAGAGAGCGTTTCAGAAATCGGCACGATCAGCCGATCACACGATTTCCGCATCATTTATCATTGCAACGCGTGAAGACCATACCAGTCCGCCTTCGGCAGAATCCCTATCAAGCGCTCATCGGCTCCGGCCTGCTGCGCCAGGCAGGACAGGAGGTCAGGCGTTTGTTGCCTTCGACAGATAGCCGCGTTTTTGTGATTACGTCGCCGACCGTCCGCCGCCATTGGGGAGAGGCCCTGGAGCAGTCACTCGAAAAGGCGCGCCTGCCATACACCGTGCTGTTGATGAATGACGGCGAGCCTGCCAAACACATGCACTCCGTGGAGCAACTGGCCGAACAGATGGTGGATGCACGAGCGGACCGAAAATCCATTGTGGTGGCATTCGGCGGTGGTGTCGTGGGCGATGCAGCCGGATTCCTCGCAGCTATTTTCATGCGCGGAATCCCCGTGGTGCAGATCCCGACCACGTTCCTTGCCCAGGTGGACGCGAGCATCGGCGGGAAGACAGGGGTGAATCTTCGCGCCGGCAAGAACCTGGTAGGAGCATTTCATCAGCCCCGCGCCGTGCTGATTGACCCTGAAGTCCTGCGAACGCTGGATGACCGGGAATTCCGCGCAGGGTTGTTCGAGTCGCTCAAATGCGGAGTGATTCGGGACAAAGCTTTGTTCGATTTTATGACGAAGAAGTCGAACATCATCCTTCGTCGCCATCGAAAATCGTTGGAAAGAATCATTGTTGACTCGGTCCGCGTGAAGGCGGCAGTTGTCGCTGCGGACGAGAAGGAATCTGATCTGCGTCGCATCCTGAACTTTGGCCACACGGTGGGCCACGCTCTTGAGTCCGCTACGGGCTACGGGCACTTTCTTCACGGGGAAGCGGTGGCTTGGGGAATGATTGCGGCAGCGGCGATTGCACGTGATGTTCGCGTCTGCAGTCCTGCAGTCGCAACGGAGATAGACGAAGCCGTGCAGGCCTATGGCCCGCTGCCAAGCATCCCTTGCGGAGCCGACGGCGTATTGAATCGCCTTGCCGCCGATAAGAAGACGATTGCCGGTGTGGTGCACTTTGTCCTGCCTCAGAAGATCGGGAAAGTAAAGATCGTTAACGATGTGCCGGTGGAAGTGATTCGCGCGGCGGTGGAGCAGGTTCGCGCGCATGCCTGATCTGACGAAAGAAAAACCCAATTCAGACGGAGTCAGTGGAACCCGGCCTGCGGGCACAGCCGATGAACGTGCTGCGGCACAGACCGTGCAGCACATGTTTGACCAGATTGCGCGGCGATACGATCTTGCCAATCACGTGCTGTCAATGAATATTGACCGGCTGTGGTGGCGACGGACCGCGCGGACGTTTGCTCATATTCTGGGCAGAAGCGACGCGCGGGTGCTTGATCTCTGTGCCGGTACTGGCGATATGTCAGTGGCGTTGCGGGTTGCAGCTGAAAAAGCACGAAGCACTCCGGACATTTACGCGCTGGATTTTTCCCACGCGATGCTGCAGCACGGGATGGGAAAGTATCCCGCGCGAAATATTCAACCCGTGGAAGCTGACGCGTTGCGGCTTCCATTACCTGATTCTGCGCTGGACCTGGTGACTTCGGCCTTCGGTTTTCGCAATCTGGCCAACTATGATGCCGGCCTGCGCGAGATCTATCGGGTGCTCAGGTCCGAAGGCGAAGTGGGAATCTTGGATTTCGGCGAGCCTGGCGGCCTCATCGGCAAATTTTACAGATTTTATTTCCGAAAGGTCCTTCCTTGGATTGGCACGCTTATTTCTGGTGTGCGCGGCCCTTATGATTACCTGCCAGCTTCCGTCCAGAAATTTCCTTCACCGCAACAGATGCTGGACCGTATGCGGTCGGCGGGGTTTTGCGAGGTCAGTTGGACGCCGTACACATTTGGGATTGCGGGGCTTTACCGAGGAAAGAAATAGGGGATGCGGAGCCAGCTAGTTGCTAATTGCTAATTGCTCCCCGATAAATGGCCATTCCCACCACCGCATCAACGCCGAGCGCGTGGAGAGAGTTGACTTCGTCCATCGAACGAATTCCGCCCGCCACAATCAACTGCTTTTCAGTCGCTGCACGCAAACGACGTGCGACCGCAACGGGAAAGCCGGTCATGGTTCCTTCGGTATCAATGTGTGTATATAAGAACGCGCTGCAATAGCGGTCGAGAGCGATGATCATCTCAACTGGGTCAATTTCCGTCGCCTGTGTCCAACCGTGGGTTGCCACTTTTCCGCCGCGCGAGTCGATAGCAAAGACGAGCTTGTCTGTGCCGAGAGACTTCTCACATCGTTCCGCAAAGCTCGCATTGATTGCCCCTTCTTTGAGCAGAGCCGAACCGACGATGACCCGCCGCGCGCCGGCATTCAGTAGCTCTTGTGCTCGCTCGACTGTGCGAATTCCACCTCCAATTTGGCAGGGAAGACGTTTGCAAAGTGACGCTACAAGCTCGTGATTGCTACCCTTCCCCATCGCGGCATCGAGATCGATAAGTTGAACGAGCGGGTATTTTGAGAAGCGCTCGATCCAGTAACTGAAATCCACAAATTCGAGCGTCTTCTTGGCACCCTGCACCAGTTGGACGATTTTGCCGCCCATGAGATCGATGGAAGGGATCAGCATGGCCATCTCATGGGAATTCCGGCCTGAAGCAGGTTCTGTTTCAGATCGGCGATGGCGTGAGTGCCGAAATGAAAAATGGATGCCGCGAGCGCAGCATCAGCTTTGCCCTCACGAAATACTTCACGGAAATGTTCAGGCTTGCCGGCGCCCCCGGAAGCGATTACCGGAATTGAGACTTGGCGTGCTACAGCAGCGGTCAACTCGCAATCGAAGCCCATTCCAGTGCCGTCGCGATCCATCGATGTCAACAGAATTTCGCCGGCTCCGCGCTCTTCCGCTTCGCGGGCCCAATCGAGAGCCTGGCGACCGGTTGGTATACGACCGCCAGCGACGTACACTTCTGCGGCTTCCGCAGGCCCGTCGTCTCGCTTACCATCAATCGCGACAATCACAGCTTGCGAACCAAACCGAGCGGCAATTTCACTGATCAGATCCGGATGCGCAATCGCGGCAGAGTTAATGGTCACCTTGTCGGCGCCCGCCGCAAAGATCCGCGCCGCATCTTCCAAGCTACGAATACCTCCACCGACGGTGAACGGGATGAAAAGCTGACGAGCAGCGCGTGCGACGGTATCGAGCAGCGTTTTTCGGTTTTCTGAAGTGGCCGTGATGTCGAGCAGAACAATCTCATCGGCGCCTGCTTCGGCATGCAGGCGCGCCAGTTCGGCTGGATCACCCGCATCGCGGAGCTGCGCAAACTTGATGCCCTTGACCACGCGCCCCGCATCTACGTCCAGGCAGGCGATGATCCGCTTGGTGAGCCCTTCAGAGGGCACAGAAGTTCTCCAGGACTTTCAACCCTGCGGCGCCGGATTTCTCGGGATGGAACTGCACGCCGAAGACGTTGTCGCGCTCTACGGCCGCCGAGAAGTCGCCGCCATAGCCGGTGCTGGCGACGGTTTCATCCACCATAGGAGCGCGATACGAGTGGGTGTAATAAACATAAGCGCCGGTCTCTATGCCGCGCAGCAGACGTGAGTCCTTGCGCACCTGAATCTGGTTCCAGCCCACGTGCGGGCATTTGACGGCGGCGGGGAAGCGTTGACACTCGCCCTGGAATAAGCCGGCGCCCGAGGTTTCCGGGGCTTCGCTGCTGCCTTCAAATAGCCATTGCATGCCCACGCAAATCCCCAGGAATGGCTTTCCGCCGGCGAACGCATCCAGCAACGGCAGGCGCAGTTGATGATTGAGCGGCAGACAGCGATTGAAGTGCCCCACACCCGGGACAACCAGCTTTTCCGCCTGCGCAATCACCTGCGGATCGCAAGTGACTTCTGCCGTGGCGCCCAGATGCTCAAGAGCCTTTTTGACCGAGCTAATATTGCCGGCTCCATAATCGACAATCGCGATCATAGAAGCCCCTTGGTGCTGGGCAGCATCTTGGCCAATTGCTTGTCGCGCGAGCAGGCGACGCGAACCGCGCGGGCAAAGGCTTTGAACAGGGCTTCAATCTTGTGGTGGTTAGAACGGCCATAAAGAATTTTCAGGTGAACATTGGCGCGCGCGCCGCGCGCGAAGCCTTCAAAGAAATCGAACACCAGTTCAGACTGCAGATCCCCGACCAGATGGGTATTTACTTCCGTGCTGACGACCGCGCTTGAGCGTCCGCTGAAATCCACCGCCGCAACGCCGAGCGTCTCATCCATGGGCATAACAAAGTACCCGGCGCGCATGATGCCTTTCTTGTTGCCCAGCGCCTGCTCAAACGCCTCCCCCAGTGCAATGCCCACATCTTCAATTGTGTGGTGCTGGTCAACATCCAAATCGCCTTTGGCCTTGAGCTTGAGATCGAAGGCGCCGTGCCGCGCGAAGAGCTCCAGCATGTGATCAAAGAAGCGGACGCCGGTGCAAACCTCATAGCGGCCCTTGCCTTCAATCGCTAATGCGAGCTGGATATCTGTTTCTGTCGTCGAGCGGTGCAGCTTTGCCTTTCTCATGGAGCCGGCTGCTCCTCTTCGCTCGGCGTTTCTTCCGCGCTTTCGGCAGGTGCGGGCTTCTTCTTGTTTTCGACCGCCTGCTTGAGTCCCATAGCGACCACTTCCATTTCCTTCTGCTTACCAATCGTGATGCGAATGCAGCCTGGCAGGTCAGGACGGTCGCGCAGGGCGATGCCCCACTCCCGCATTTGGTTCAGGATGTAATCTTTTTCGTCGCCGAAATTCACCAGAATGAAATTGCCCTGGCTGGGCCAGGTCTTGAAGCCCATCTCTCCAATTTGTCCGGAAAACCACTCTCGGGTTTCTTTCACCTGGGTCACATGGTCATTCACAAAGTTCTTGTCCATCAAGGCGTCGCGCAGGACTTCCAGCGCGCAGGCATTCACGTTGAATGGACCACAGATGCGTTTCAATACGCTGATGTGCTGGCTGGGACCCGCAATCGCCCCCAGCCGAAGACCCGCCATGCCGTAGGCCTTAGAGAACGTCCGGGCCACGAAGAGGTTAGGTTGCAGCAGCCCAACCTGGTCCACCATGGTTTGCCCGTAGTACTCAAAATAAGCTTCATCCACCAGTACGGCGGCGTCTGGAGCGGCCTGAGCCACTCGGGCAATCGTGTACCGGTCCACCGCAATGCCCGTGGGATTGTTGGGATTGGTGATGATAATCAGCCGTGTTCTGGGATTGATGGCCTGCAACACACGTTCCGACGGAAAAGCGAAATCTTCTTCCGCCGTCGTCGTTACGCGCACAACTTTGGCCGCGGGCACCTGCGCAAAAATTTCATACATCGCGAACGTCGGCACGATGATGATGACCTCGTCGCCCGGGTCAAGATAAGCACGGCAAAGCAGGTCGATTGCCTCATCCACTCCATTCGTGAGCAGCACCTGGTTGGCACTCTTGCCCAGCAGCGCGGCTACCATCTGCTCTCCGGGTTCGCGTGGCGGGTACAAGGCGAGCTTCCTGGCGTCCATTTGCTGCAGCCTTGCAAGCACTCGGGGAGAGCATCCGGTGGTGCTCTCATTCATGTCCAAACGCAGATCAAAATTTCCCTGACTCAAAGGCGAATGGTATTCCCGGATGTCGCGCAGACATTGGCGGGCCTTAAGCATGTGCGTACCTCACTCGAATGGATTCTGCATGGGCCTTGAGCCCTTCGGTTTCGGCGAGCGTTACCACCGCCGACGCGATCTGGCTTAGCCCCTGCTGTGATAGCTGCTGCACAGAAATCACCTTCATAAAGTCCTGGACTCCCAGGCCGCCTCGGAACCGCGCCATGGCGCCGGTAGGGAGCACGTGATTCGGTCCGGAAGCATAATCGCCTGCCGCCTGGGGTGAATATCCGCCCACGAAAATCGAGCCCGCGTTCCGTATCAAGCCGAGGTCGTCCTCGTCGATGGTGATATGTTCGGCAGCGATGCGGTTGGCAATGTTGATCGCCTGCTCGTGAGTTTCCGCCAGAAGCACAGCCCCATTCTTCCTTAAAGCAGCTCTTGCAGTTTCATTGTTTGTCGCCTGTATCCTCGTGGCTTCTGCAACTGAGATCGCCAGGTTGGGAGATGAGGTAATGAACACGGCCAGGGCTTCAGGATCGTGTTCTGCCTGAGCGACAAGGTCAGCGGCAATGAAGTCTGGCTGCCCGTGCTCACTCACGACCACAACTTCCGTTGGTCCGGCGAGAAAGTCAATCGCGCAATCAAACGCAACCTGCTTTTTGGCAGCGGTGACGAACAAATTCCCGGGACCGACAATTTTATCCATTCGGGGAACCGACTTGGTTCCGTACGCGAATGCGGCAATTGCCTGGGCCCCGCCCATACGGTAGATCTCATGCACGCCCAGGAAGAACGCTGTGGCCAAAGTTTCACGCGCCGGCCTAGGCGAAGCCACCCTGATCTCTTCCACACCCGCCACCTGCGCGGGAATAACCGTCATGAGCATGGTTGAAGGCAATGGGTATCTGCCGCCGGGAACGTAGCAACCCGCCGAGTGGATCGGGCGCACAATCTGGCCCACGCGAATGCCATCGGCGGTTAGCTGATGCCATTCGTGAGGCTTCTGCCACTCACAATAGCGTCTGATGTTTGCAGCAGCAGACTTCAAGGCCTGCTTGAACTCTTCGGAGCTGGTTTGCCAGGCATGCTCCAGTTCCGACTGCGCGACTCGCAAGGGCTGACGCCGCCCAAGATCGTCAAACTTTTCAGCATAGCGCCGGAGCGCGCGATCTCCGTTCGTGCGTACATCTTCCACAATGCGCCGCACCTGCTTTTCCACCCGGACGAGATCGGCTGCTCCACGTTGCTCTAATTTCCGGACGTATTTTTCGGCCGCTCGCCGGGAGAGCACACGCATTACAGCACCACCTTATTCAACGGGTATTCCACAATTCCTTCCGCTCCGGTGGCCTTCAGTTGCGGCATGATCCGCCACGCCGTGGTCTCCTCAATAATTGTATTCACTGCCAGCCATTCCGGATCACTGAGCTGCGAAACCGTGGGCTTCTGCAACGCAGGCAAAACCGCGAGCACGCCGGAGAGGTCCTGCTTTCGCACATTGAGCATAAGGCCAACCCGTCCCTGGGCGTAGATGGCTCCGCACAGCATCAGGCCAAGATTCTCAATTTTCCTGCGTTTGGGTTCGTCCGTCCATGCCTTCTTATTAGCGATAAGCTGAGTATTGGATTCCATTACTGTTTCGATAATGCGCAGCCGGTTGGCGCGAAGTGAACTTCCGGTTTCCGTAATTTCCACAATAGCATCGGCCAGGGTAGGTGGCTTAACCTCAGTGGCTCCCCAGGAAAATTCAACCTTTACTTGAACATCGCGTTCAGCAAAGTAGTTTCGTGTGGCATTGACCAGTTCCGTGGCAATTATTTTCCCGGCCAAGTCTTCGGCGCGCTGGAACGGGGAGTCGTCAGGAACAGCCAGCACCCAGCGCACCTTACCGAGGCTCTGCTTTGCGTAGATGAGTTCTGCGGCTGTAACAACCTCCAGTCCGCTTTCAACCACCCAGTCCTTGCCTGTGAGACCGCAATCAAGCACGCCATGCTCCACGTAACGCGCCATTTCCTGGGCCCGAATCAGCATGCACTCGATTTCCGGATCATCCGTGGCAGCGAAATATGATCGGCTGCTGGTATGGACGTTGAGTCCTGCGCGCTTGAAGAGAGCGAGAGTTGATTCCTGCAGGCTGCCTTTGGGGATACCGACGCGAAGGTTCATCGTGAGCCCTCCACGATTTTTACCGGCACAGCCTCAGTGAAGCACGACTTTGTCCCGGTGTGGCAGACCAGGCCATCGCCTTCGACGAAAACGCGGAACAGCAGCGTATCCCGATCGCAATCCGTAACTGCGGAGATCACGCGCAAGCGATTGCCGGATGTTTCACCTTTCATCCAGAGCTTCTGGCGAGTTCGGGAATAAAACGTTACGTAGCCGCTCGCGGCTGTTTTCGCCCATGCCTCTCGATTCATAAAGCCCACCATCAGCACATCGCCCGTTGAGTCTTCCTGAACGATAGCGGGCGCCAGACCATCCATTTTTTCAAAATCAATTTCCATCTGTTTCGCCTCGAATGATCGCGCAAAATAAAAAAACCCGCCGATTTTTTCTGCCGGCGGGCTTCAATCCTTATGATTGCGCTGAATTTCAGCTTACTGACGCCCCAGCCGACACGTTCGCCACGTGGTGATGATGATGGTGGCGATGGATGCGCTGGGTCATACTGCTGTCACTGTAGCCAAGCAGCCGGGAGTTGTCAAACCAAAACAAAGCTCTTGCAGTCAGCGGCGAACGGCATTAACTATCACCAACCGTGCAGGCGGTTATCCGATGTATCCGCGAACTCGCATTCCTTTCAACATGTCCTGTACGGCGGTCACAAGATGCTCGGGGGAGTGACTCAAAATGAAATCTGCTCCCGGAATTTCGGGCGAATTCATGCACATCTCCAGAATCGGAATCCCGGGAAACGCCTTGTTTAGCGCCAGCGCGAGCCTGCGCTTGTCCGATCCACGAAAGCCGTGACAGACCACGGCCAACTCCGGCTTCAACGCGCCGTCCAGTTCCTGGATGTCCGAAACCGATGAAAACGAGAAGGCTTCATGACCCGCGTTCTGCAAAATTAACTGCCGCGTGGTCTTGAGAATTTCTGTGGATGCTATGGACACAATTTGGGCCATGGACTGTGAGTTCAATGATTGTGCTTAGGAAATAAAGATTATATACGAACTTGCTCGAATGATGATCCACGATCGATTCAACGACGCGTGCTGAGTGTGTGTTTAAAATCGACTTGATGTTCCGCGTGAATGAAATCCGCCAGGAATTTCGGCCCATGCTGCGCCTGGCTGTGCCCATGGCGCTCACGGAGCTTGGATGGATTTCCATGGCCTTTGTAGATACGGTGATGGTCGGACGCCTGCCCGACAGCGCCGTGGCGATTGGAGCGGTCAGCCTGGGCGCAACCTTGTTCAACAGCATCGGAATTTTCGGCAGCGGAATCATGCTTGGGCTGGATACGCTAGTGGCCCAGGCATTCGGAGCAGGCAAACTGGAAGACTGCCATCGCACGCTATGGAACGCGCTGTATCTCTCGTGTTTTCTCACGCCTCCTTTGATGGGACTGGTGCTCGCGTTTGTTCCGTTTTTCCCCTATTTCGGTCTGAGTCATCCGCTGATCGCACAGACGGTTCCATTCCTTAAAGCCCTGGTCTGGAGCACGTTTCCACTGGTGGTGTATTTCGTCACACGGCGGTATTTGCAATCCATGGGGATTGTGAAGCCGGTGGTCTTCGCGCTCATTTCCGCTAACCTGGTCAACCTGCTTGGAAACTGGTGTTTTGTGTATGGGCATCTCGGGTTCCCCAGATTGGGAGTGACAGGCAGCGGCTGGTCCACGTGCGTTTCGCGAATCTACATGGCACTGGTGCTGGTCGCCGCGTCGGTTTACTACGACTCCAAGCGGAAGAGCGGCTTGTGGGCAGCTTCGCGCAGCGTGGACGTCGGCAAGATTCGTCAGATCCTGCGCCTGGGTTTCCCGGCTGCGTCGCAGCTCCTGTTCGAGATTGGTGGGTTCGCGTGTGCGACGTTCCTGATCGGAGAGCTGGGTGCTGTGCCGCTTGCCGGCCACCAGATTGCAATCAACGTGGCGAGTTTCACGTACATGGTTCCTCTAGGCATCAGTTCGGCCGCGGCGATCCGCGTGGGGCAGGCCGCCGGCGCCGGAGACGTACACGGCGCTGCGCGCGCCGGCTGGATGGCCCTGCTTTTCGGCGGCGGCTTCATGGCATTTTCAGGGTTATGCCTGTTTCTCTTCGGGCACCAGATCGCGCGCATCTATACGCCGGATCCAGTCGTGGTAAGCGCGGGCGCGACGCTCCTGATCGTGGCAGCAGTGTTTCAGCTATTCGATGGCCTGCAAGTATCCGCTACAGGGGCTCTGCGTGGGGCCGGCAATACACGAACGGCAATGCTGGCCAACCTGATCGGCTACTGGGTGATTGGTCTGCCCTTAGGCGCCCTGCTTTGCTTCCACTTTCGTTGGGGAGCGGTGGGGATGTGGGTTGGTCTGTGCCTGGCACTGATGATTATCGGTTGCGGGCTGCTACTCTCGTGGCATTTCACAATTCAAAAAATGGTGCAGGGAACAAGAGGCTTACGGTACTTCGGTTCCCTTGCCAGCCGATAGAAGTTCCTAGAATGAGCTCTTTGAATAAGCTCTTCGGCTCCGCGCTCGAAGGGATGACAAGTTTGCTTGACATCACCTCGTGCTCCCACTATGATGTAAAGCAAGCTTGTCATGGCGGAAGAGGTCCAGAATCGCGTGAAAGAACTGCGCATGGAGCGCGGCTGGACTCAGCAGCAGCTCGCCGAAGCGGTGGGCGTTTCACGACAGAGCATCAACTCCATCGAGCGTAATCGATATATTCCCAGCCTGCTGCTGGCGCTTACGTTCGCGCGGATTTTTGCCTGTTCCACGGATGCCATTTTCAAGTTGGAGAAAACGAAATGAGATTGATCAGCAGACTGGTCGATGAGCGCTTTCTTGACCGTCGCCGGAGATCGACTAGCGTGGCGGGAATCACTGGCGGCGTTCTGGCACTGTGCCTGTTCGAATGGCGGCTCCTGGTTGATCACACCTTGAACTGGGACCTGCTGGCTGTGGGACTCGTGTTCGTCCTGGTCAAGCTTGCCATGATGACGTGGTATTACCTGACTGACTAAATTACGGGGAGAACTTAAGTGAATCCTAATCGGAATTTCAACCGGCTCATCTTTTTTGGAATGATATTTCTTGTGATTGGCAGCACTTCGCTGCACTTTTTGCCTCGACTGGCAGTTATGCCTGAATCCTGGAATGATGCGGTGAGCGGTTTCTTCTATGGGCTGGCGATCGCCTTCATGCTGCTGGGATTCAAGCGAAATGCCGGCTCAAGGTGCAGTTCGCAGCTTCCACCGGCTGCATAGTTCGTGTCTGGCTTAAAAAGACAAAGGAGACGGGTAGCGTCTCCTTTGTTGTTCTATCTAGTTGGCAGAAACTTTCGCGCAATGCTGCTCGAACGCGCGCGTCAGAGCGGAGGCGATCATCTCTGGCGTGGCCATTTCGATATCGCTGCGCTGCATCATGTACACAAGCTGGCCGTCGCGTAGGAGGGCGATGGAAGGCGAAGAGGGCGGATATCCGGTGAAGTAGCTGCGCGCCTTCTCGGTAGCTTCGCGGTCCTGGCCGGCGAAGACCGTAACGATGCGGTCAGGGCGAACGCTGCCGCGAACTGCCGCCCTTACGCCCGGGCGCATTCTCCCGGCGGCGCAGCCGCAAACCGAGTTCACCACCACCATGGTGGTGCCTTTCTGCTTGACGGCGTTTTCAACATCAGCGGCGGTACGCACTTCCTGAATGCCCGCCGAGGTTAATTCCTCGCGCATGGGCGCAATCATCATTTCCGGATACATTTTTCCTCCCAGTGGGTCGTAAAAGGATATTTTACTTCAAAAAAAGAGCTTTTTCCGAAGAGCGATGTGTGCGGTAGTCTAAAGTACACGCTTGAAAATTCAGCAAAACATTCCTCTCGCTCCGTTCACCACCTTTGGTGTGGGCGGACCGGCACGCTACTTGGTTGAGGCGCGGAGTGAATCCGAGGTTTGCGAAAGCCTCGACTTCGCCGCAGCGAAGCATCTGCCTGTGTTTGTCCTGGGAGGCGGAAGCAACCTGGTTATCGCCGATGAAGGGTGGCCCGGGCTGGTCCTGAAGGTCTCTGTCATGGGACGGGAGTTCAGCCCGCAGGGAAGGGACCGCATCGTCTATGCGGGAGCGGGTGAAAGCTGGGACACGCTGGTAGCGCAAACCGTCGAGCGGAATTGTGCCGGGCTCGAATGCCTGAGCGGCATTCCGGGTACGGTGGGCGGCACGCCAGTGCAGAATGTCGGCGCCTATGGCC
>DATNDP010000052.1:0-5024 GCA_035553195.1 Candidatus Acidiferrales bacterium | reverse complement strand
CGCACAATGGACTGGATCACATGCTCGTCCGTGGACGTGAGACCGCTCGGCAGGTAAGGTTTTTTGAACAGCCCCTTCAATCCAGGCCCTTTGTTGCCGTGCGTTGAGTACGCCGGATGGCAGCTCAGGCAATAGATTCTGAAAACGCGCCGGCCGCTTGATTGTTGTGCATTCAGCCCCAGCTCCGCATCGGACATTTTTTCCGGATCTTTTCCGCAGCCGATGCAGGCAGCCAGCAGCACCGTAATCCAAAACGCAAGTAGAACTATGGACGCCTTTCGCATGAAATGACTATTATGTCCGTAGCGCGGCCATTTGCAAAAGTTTGCCGCGCCTTCCACGCCATGCCGGTGAAGATCAAACGGGCTTATGACAAGCCTTCCCTTTCTGACGGCCAACGCGTCCTGGTTGACCGCCTCTGGCCGCGCGGAATGAAGAAAGAAGATGCCCGCATCGATCACTGGCTGAAACATCTGGCGCCTTCCGACACTCTGCGCAAGTGGTACCACTCTACCGACAATTGGGTAGTGTTCAAGAAGCGCTACTTCAAGGAACTCTGCACGCCCGAAGCCGGCGAGGACCTGAACACGCTCTACCAGTTAATGGACGATTCTGACGATGTCACCCTGATCTACTCGTCCAAAGACACGGAGCGCAACAATGCAGTCGCATTGAAAGAGCTACTGGACGGAATGAAGAAACCTCCATCGAGCAGCGGTCCGGCCAAAGCCGCTGCCGTGCCTGGCCGTGTGGCCAAACGCCGTCCGTCGTGATTCTCCGCCCCCTTGAAACTCCCGGGCCTCACAACTCCCACGAGTGGGTTTCCGCGTGGCGCGCGGTAGAACCCCTGCAGCGGATCCGCTATGAAACCTGCTGGATGATCACGCAGCCTTCGCACGCGGCTCTTGCCGGTGAGATTGCCGCAAAATTGGCCGGCCAGAATGTTCCTGAGCTCGAACCTGAACTCGTCCGCGCCATTGCCTTGCATGATGCCGGCTGGGGCATGCCCGACGCTCAGGCCGTAATGGCAAGCCGCTCCGTCCAACAGAGCCCGCCCAGGTCGTTCCTGCAGGTAGGCGTGCCGGAATTTCTCAGCTCATGGACTCGGTCAATTGATGTTGCCCTTTCCACTGCGCCGGCCGGCGGCTACATGGTCAGCAGGCATTTCTGGCGGCTCGCCGAACATCGCCTGAACACCGCGCAGGATTCCGCCGCAGATTGCGCTCGGCTCGAGCAGTTTCTCGACTTCGAAAACGAACGCCAGCAGAAGCTTGTATCAAAGCAGGCCCGAAGCGCGAAAGAACTCGAAGCCTTCACTGACGTCCTGCAGTTTTGCGATCTCATGTCCCTGTACCTGTGCTGTGGCAGCCGCGAGCAGGTGGAATTCCCGGAATACTTTGGAGTGAAGATCCGCGCAAGCCAGGAGCCGCAGGGCCTCCGGCTCAACCCTCCTCTACTCCCGTCCGGAACTCAGTTCACTGTCGCCGCGCTGAAACATCCCGCAACTAAAGGCGAATCGGGCAGGGAGATCAGTTTCGTACTTGTTTAGAACAAAAACCAAGTTGCTGTATTTTGGGTGACGTGTGGCACAGCGCGGCGAGCCGCAAGCGGTACAAACCCGCCACTGATTTAAGGTGTGGCACAGGCGCCCGCGCCTGTGCACCTGTCCCTCTGAATGCAGCCATGGTGCAGAATACTTTCTCTTAATCGAGAATCCCATCCTGAACCCGCGCACTGAATTCTCGTTTGATCTCCAGCCACGGTTTATGCGCGCGGGTGAAGGAACTGCTCCGCCGCCGTCCGTGAGCTGAGAGGAACTTCCAAATCCTCGCCCACCAAAATTGTTCCGAAAAAGAAGGAATTTAACGCTTAGTAGAACCACCCGCCCTCGGCTGTGCGCGAATCGCAAATTGTGAATTCGCTCTTTTCTCCAACGACGGAGGCGTGCTTTTGCTTGACCATTCCTACGTGGCTCTAACCATTTGTAAAAGAGACGGAAGCCCACAGGCGAGGACGCCTGTGCTACCGTGCGTAACTGAGCCGTAAGTTTGGAAACGGCTTGGAAATTATTGCTCGACGACGCGTTCAAATTAGTTGGCCGATCGCGATTCCCTGCCCATTGAACGGCCCATCTTCTTTACAATCTAAATAGTCTGATGGGTACCGCATCGAAACCCGCGCAAAAAGGCCGCGTCTTCCTCATGGACACAATGTCCTTCATTTTCCGCGCTTATCACGCCATGGCGCGGCAGAGGCCCATGTCCACCAAGACCGGTGTTCCTACCGCAGCCACTTATGTATTCGTGAACATGCTGCGCAAGCTGCGCGCCGACTTCAATCCTGAATACCTGGCCGCAGTCTTTGATGTCGCCGGTCCCACGTTTCGCGACGAGCAGGCCAAATCGGTGACCTCGGTCCGCAAGTTCGATATCAAAACCCAGACCTTCAAGGAAGTTGAGTATCACGGATACAAAGCGCAGCGTGCCGAGATGCCGCCCGACCTTGCCCAGCAGGTGCCCTATATCCGCCGCGCCCTGGAAGCGTATCGCATTCCTATTCTGGAGCAGCAGGGCTTTGAGGCCGACGACGTAATCGGGACCCTCGCGCGCAAGGCTGCCGCTGAGAGTTATGAGGTCTTTGTTGTCTCCAGCGACAAGGACATGCTGCAACTGGTCAATGACAAAATCTGCGTCCTCAATCCGCCCAAAGACAACTTGGTCTGTGATGCGCCGAAGGTGGAAGAAATCCTGGGAGTGCGCCCGCAGCAGGTTATTGATGTGATGGCCCTGCGCGGCGACTCGATTGACAACATCCCCGGCGCGCCGGGAATCGGCGACAAAGGGTCGGTCGAGATCATCAAGCGCTTCGGGACGCTCGAAAGCGCACTCGACCACGCTGCCGAAGTCGAGCGCAAAACCTATCGCGAGTCGCTGCAAAACAACCGCGACACCATTCTGTGGAGCAAGCAACTGGTCACTATCGACCAGAATGTCGCCATCGACCTGCACCTCGACAAGATGGTTGCCGGCGATCCGGACACTGAAGCTCTACGCAAGCTGTTCAGCGAACTCGAGTTCACCACTTTGCTCAAGGAGCTGGTGCAAGGCATAGAGGTCAAAGAGACGGACTATCGCGAGTTGAAATCAGTAAAAGAGCTGCGTGCTCTCGCCAACTCAAATTCGACGATGGCACTGGCTTTTGAATTCGCGTTCACGCAACCGGCGGCTGAGGACGCCGACGAAGAACCCGCCGAACAGCCATCCGGCACTCTCGCTTTCCCGGCGCAAGCTTCGCTTCTGGAAAGCACACCGGAGAAGTCTCCGCTCAAGCTGGCCCTCTCGCCGGAGCCGGGCAAGGCATTCACCGCTGTGCTGGATGGAAACGAGCTCACCGAAGAGCTTCGGCAATTGCTGAGCGACAGCAAAATCCCAAAATCCGTTCATGATTACAAGGCAGCCATCCATGAGCTGAAGCAACACAGTGTGGAACTCGCGGGCGTGCGCGATGAACCAATGCTCTATTCCTACCTGGTGAATCCCACCTATCCGAAGCATTCGCTTGCCGAGATCGGCGTGCGCAGCTTCAACCTCAAGCTCTCGGATTCACTGGCCGAAGCCGCCGACGTGACCGGCCGTATCGCTTCCGCCCTGCGCAAGGAGGTGGAAGACTGTGGTCTCATGCAGGTCTATGAAGAGATTGACCTGCCGTTAGTTCCGGTGCTGGCTCGGATGGAAGAAGCAGGCGTGAAGATTGACACGGCCATGCTGAGCAAGCTCTCCGCGCACCTTGAGAAAGAATGCGACTCCAAGGCGCGCGAGATTCACCAGAAATCCGGGCACGAGTTCAACATCAATTCTCCCAAACAGCTTGGCGACGTGCTGTTCAACAAGCTCAACCTGCCTAAACCGGTGAAATACGGAAAAGGCAAGACCATCTCGACTGCGGTGGACGTGCTGGAAGAGCTCTCTGCTGAACACGAAGTACCGCGTCTCGTGCTCGATTATCGCCAGCTCTCTAAACTCAAGAGCACATACGTTGACACCTTGCCGCTGCTGCTAAATCCTGTCTCGCGGCGGTTGCACACCACATTTAATCAAACGGGCACTGCCACCGGGCGCCTTTCGTCTATTAATCCCAACTTGCAGAACATTCCCATCCGTAGCGAACTGGGCCGCGAGATCCGCGCCGCCTTTATCGCCGAGCCTGGGCACATGTTGCTCTCGGCTGACTACTCGCAGATCGAACTCAGATTATTGGCGCACTTCTCTGAAGACCCTCTGCTGGTCGAAGCCTTCCGCCGCAACGATGACATCCACACGCTCACGGCCGCCCAGGTCTTCGGCGTGCCGCCGCTGATGATCAACGCCGAACACCGCCGCCGGGCCAAGGCAGTAAATTTTGGCATTGTGTACGGGCTCTCACCTTTTGGTCTGTCGCAGCAGCTCGGCATCGAGCAGAGCGAGGCCAAACAGTTCATTGATGCCTATTTTGAGAAATATAAGGGCGTGCGGACCTTCATTGATCGGGTGCTGGCAGAAACGCGGCGCGAGCAGAAGGTTAAGACGCTCTTCGGCCGCACCCGTCCGATCCCCGACATCAACAGCAAGAACTTCAATATGCGCGGCTTCGCCGAGCGCACCGCCGTCAACACTCCTCTGCAAGGCACGGCGGCCGACCTGATCAAGCTTGCTATGATCCGGATCGACCATGAGCTTGCCGCGCGCAAACTTAAATCCCGCATGCTGCTGCAGGTCCACGATGAGTTGGTCTTTGAAGTGCCGCAAGCCGAGGTGGAAACCATGCGCGAACTCGTCTGCGACCGCATGGAAAATGTCCATTCGCTTAAAGTGCCGTTGAAAGTAGAGATAGGCGTGGGACCAAACTGGCGGGACGTGGATTAGATCTTACTGTTCAGCGTGAGTCTGGCGTGCGGCTGCCTCGCGCAACAGCCGGCGATCGCGAATCGTGCGAATCCGCCACGCTCTCACGTAAGGCTTCAGAATCACTCTATATCCTGCTTTCCC
>DATNDP010000051.1:0-17546 GCA_035553195.1 Candidatus Acidiferrales bacterium | reverse complement strand
CGCGCGCCACGATTGATGCAGTGAAAATGGGCCGAAAGAAAATGTATGCATCTTCCGCTAAAGCAGAGCGCGAATTGGGCTACAGGGCGGTTCCGGTGGAAGATGCATTGCGGCGCGCCGTCGAGTGGTTCCGGCTGAATCGTTATGCCGAGCCGGTCAGGCAAATGGCGGCGGTGCGGACATGAATAATGCTCAAGAACGCTCTGTTCGCGTGGTGATTATCGCCGCTTTAGAGCGCGAACTGGCGCCGCTGACCGCTGACTGGGAGCTGAGCACCGTGGACGCTTCCGGGCGATCGCTGATTTGCTACGAAGGACCTGGCGTTGTCGCGGTTTTTTCCGGAATAGGCTGCCGGCGAGCTGAAGAAGCAGCCAGGGTCGCCGTGAAGAAGTACACCCCTCAAGCGCTGATTTCCGCAGGCTTGGCCGGAGCTCTGATTCGCAGCTTGAGGTCCGGCAACATCGTTCTGCCTAACGTGATCCTTGAGGCGTCCGCCGGAATTGAGTATCGCTGCAATCTGGGCGGTGACGTGATTGGCGGCGGCGTTCTCGTCAGTAATTTTGAAGTAGCTACCAGGCGCAGCAAGCCGGAACTGGTTGAGTGCTTCCACGCGCTGGTGGTTGATATGGAAGCCGCGGGCGTGGCCAAAGTGGCCATGGAGGAAGACCTCCGCTTCCGTTGCGTAAAAGCCATTGCTGACGAGCTTGATTTCGACATGCCGCCCTTGAACCAATTTGTTGCTGCCAATGGCGAACTGAACACGCGCAGGCTCGTGCAGTGGGCTTTGCTCCGGCCTCAGTACTGGCCAGCGATGATTGGCTTGGCACTCAAAAGCCGCCGCGCCAGCCGGGCGCTCTGTGACTGGCTGCGAACGAACCTGGCCGGCAATTTACCTGTCGCCAAAGTTGTTACACTGAATGGAGAGTACTTGAAAGGCTGAGGATCGCGAAGGTTCTTTACGGCACCAGCCATCGAGACAACGCCTTTGTCTACTATCGCCAAACCCGAGATTGTGCGGACGGAAGGCATCCCCACGACAATGCAGGCGGCTGTTTACCACGGCCAAGACGATGTGCGTCTGGAAACGGTGCCAGTGCCTGAAATCGGGCCGGGTGAAGTGCTCATCCGCGTGCACACGTGCGGCATCTGCGGAACGGACCTGAAAAAAATTGCCACGGGCTCGCATTCCGCCCCGCGGATTTTTGGGCATGAAACAGCGGGAAAAATCGTTGCCGTGGGTGCTGGCGTTGAGAAGTTCCGCATCGGCGATCGGGTCATGGTCTTTCATCACATTCCTTGCGGAGAATGCTTTTACTGCCGGCACAAGGTCTTTGCGCAGTGCCCGGTTTACAAGAAAGTTGGCGCTACAGCGGGTTTTGAGCCCAGCGGCGGCGGCTTCGCCGAGTATGTTCGCGCAATGGATTGGATTGTGCGGCAAGGGGTAGTCAGAATTCCTGATGGCATCTCGTACGAGCAGGCGTCTTTTGTGGAGCCGGTGAATACGTGCATGAAGGCGATTGAGTCGTTGCGGGTTGAAACCGGCGAAGTGGCTTTCATCATCGGCCAGGGACCGATCGGGATCATGCTGGCGGTTCTGGCAAAGCGCGCCGGTGCAACTGTGGTCACTTCCGATTTATATCCGCAACGTCTTAGAATAAGCGGGAGTTACGGGCTGATGCACAACGTGGATGCATCTCAGGCCGATCCTGCAGCTCTGGTTCGCCGGTTGACTGATGGTCGCGGAGCGGATGTGGTGATTCTGGCCACCGCTGGAAACAGCCTTATACGGCCCGCAATGGATGCTGCCCGCCCGGGAGGACGGGTCATGTTGTTCGCGCAGACCCAGCGAAGCGAAGCCGTAATTGATCCCGCGGCCGTTTGCATGGACGAAAAGATGCTGCTTGGTTCTTACAGCGCGTCTGTGGACCTGCAGGAAGAAAATGTGCGTCTGGTATTCAGCGGCGAGATTGATTTTGCGCGGCTGGTAACACACCGCTTCTCACTGCAGCAGGCGGTGGAGGCTCTGCGCCTGGCAGCGCATCCGGCCCCAGATTCAATGAAAGTTGTGATCCAACCGGGAATGGAGTGGGACAGGAATTGAAAGGGCAAATGACAGCGGCCGTCCTCTATGGCAAGGAGGATGTGAAGATCGAGAAAGTGCCGATTCCCACCCTGGAACGCGGCGAGGTGCTGGTTAAGGTCAATGTTGCTCTTACCTGCGGCACTGATCTGAAGGTTTTCCAGCGTGGATATCACGCGCGCATGATCGTACCGCCGGCGTTGTTTGGTCACGAGCTTTCAGGAGAGATCGCCGAGATCGGGCCGGGCGTGCGCGATTTTCGTCGCGGTATGCGCGTGGTCGCGCTCAACTCTGCTCCCTGCGGCTCGTGTTTTTATTGCCTTAAGCACCAGGAAAACCTTTGCGAAGACCTTCTGTTTAACAATGGCGCGTATGCCGAGTACATCAAAATCCCGCGCCGCATTGTAGAAACAAATATGCTGGCGTTGCCGGATGATGTGACATTTGAATCGGCCGCCATGACCGAGCCATTGGCTTGCGCGCTGCGGGGCTTGCAGGAGACAGGAGCGGACATCGGCGATACGGTCACGGTGATCGGCGCGGGACCGCTGGGGCTGATGCTGATCCAGGTGGCCAAACTGAACGGTTGCAAGGTCATCGCGGTGGTCAAGCGTGACGAGCAGGTGCAAGCTGCACGGCATTTCGGCGCTCATGAGGTGATCCAACTCAAGCGCGATAAGAGCCCGGTGGACGAGGTGATTGAGATCACAGAAGGCCGCGGCTCAGATATCGTGATTGAAGCCGTGGGGCGTCCGCAAGCCTGGCAGTGGGCGGTAGATATTGTGCGGCGCGGCGGGCTCGTCAATTTCTTTGGCGGTTGCGCTGCAGGAACGCGGGTGGAGCTCGATACCAACCGCTTGCATTATTCCGAACTCACGCTGAAGGCGACGTTCCATCACACGCCGCAAACCGTCCGCAGGGCATTCTCTCTCATCGCTGAAAAGAAGGTGCGCAGCACAGACTATGTCACCGGTGAAGCCCCGCTTTCCAAGCTGAAACAGGTTCTGCAACAAATGCTGGATCGCGGGAGCCAGATCAAGACCGCGATCATCCCCGGCCACTGAC
Source organism: Candidatus Acidiferrales bacterium (assembly GCA_035553195.1). Taxonomy (GTDB): domain Bacteria; phylum Acidobacteriota; class Terriglobia; order Terriglobales; family Acidobacteriaceae; genus Angelobacter. The sequence continues at coordinate 14,401 of DATNDP010000051.1, read as the reverse complement.
ACATGCCAGGTCTGTCCAACGATTCTTCCTTCCCCAAACAAGCGCTGGGATGGAACGCCCTTCCGGAGTCGTACCGGATTCCAGAGGTTGCGCCTTCGCTCCAGGAGGCGCGCGCCTATTGTGAGAGGCTGGCCAAAAAGCATTACGAGAACTTTTCGGTGGCCACCTGGTTTTTGCCGTCGAGCCTGCGGCAACACTTCTATAACGTCTACGCCTACTGCCGGATCTCTGATGATTTGGGCGATGAGGTCGGTAATCCGCAGCAATCGCTGGAGCTGCTGGATCACTGGGAAGCCGAGCTCAACGCCTGCTACAGTGGTTCGCCGCGCCATCCGGTGTTCGTCGCACTTGCAGAGACTGTGAAGCAGTTCGGCATTCCCAGGCACGAGTTTTCTGATCTGCTCACTGCATTTCGCCAGGACCAGTCTGTCGCGCGGTATGAGACGTTTAACGACCTGCTTGGTTATTGCCGATATTCGGCGAATCCCGTCGGTCACCTGGTTCTTTATTTGTGCGGTTATTCTGATCCCGAGCGTCAGCAGCTTTCCGATTACACCTGCACCGCGCTACAACTCGCCAACTTCTGGCAGGATGTGGTAGTGGACTACCGTAAAGGGCGCATTTATCTGCCGATTGAAGATCTGCGGAAATTCGGTGTTGCCGCCGACGATATTGAGCAGGGCCATGCGACACCGCAATTCTTGTCCATGATGAAGTTTGAGGTTGAGCGTGCGCGCGAGTGGTTCCAGCGTGGGCTTCCACTCGTGCAGCAGGTGAATCGTGAGCTGGCCATCGACATCGAACTGTTCAGCCGGGGCGGCCAGGAGATCCTGAATGCGATCGAACGCCAGGGATTCAACGTTCTGCTGCAACGGCCGGTAATCTCAAAAAGCCGCAAACTACTGCTCGTCACGCGTGCGGCGCTGGGCAAAGTATTGTGAGCCATCACCAGCTCAGCCATGCCTATGCGGTTTGCCGCGGCATCGCTCGCCGTGCGGCCAAGAACTTTTATTATGGTTTCCTTGCTCTCCCTTCGGAGAAGCGCAACGCGCTCTGTGCGGTTTATGCGTTTATGCGTCACGCAGATGATATCTCGGACGATTCCGCGCTAGAAATTCCGGAGAAGAAGCAAAGGTTGAACCAGTGGCTGGATGCCGCACGCCAGGTGTTTGCCGGTCGTGCTACCGACGATCCGGTTTTGATGGCGCTGGCCGATGCGCAGAAAAGATTCAGCATTCCCATCGAGTTGTTTGAAAAACTGGTTTATGGGACCAGCCTTGATCTGGAGATTCCTCCCGCTTCCGCCGAAGCGCCGGCCATTTTATGCACCACGTTTGAAGATCTAAAACAGTATTGCTATTACGTCGCATCGGTTGTGGGGCTGGTCTGCATTCACATTTTCGGGTATGAAGACAAAAAGGCGGAAATTCTGGCGGAGGACTGCGGTCTTGCCTTTCAGCTCACAAACATCATTCGCGACGTGCAGGAAGATGCGGCCATGGGACGGATCTATATTCCAGAAATAGATCTCGGTCTGGTGGGCTTGAATGCCGCCAACTTCAGTTCGGCGGCGCTCGCCGACCCGGCGGCGGCCCAGCAGATCCGCCCTGCGTTGGAATACGAAGCTGATCGTGCTCGCAAGTTTTACGAATCAGGAAAATGGCTCATGGAACTCGTGCATGAAGACAGTCGGGGCGCGCTGTGGGTCCTGGTGGAAATTTACAGCCGTCTTCTGAAGAAAATCGTCGAACGCAACTATGACGTCTTCACGGAGCGCGTTGCCTTGAGCACGTGGGAGAAGCTGCGAGTGTTGGCTCGCGGCTTCGTCTACCGCATCGCATAATGGCGGCTTCTCAACAGACCGTGGGTATTGTGGGGGGCGGCCTGGCCGGACTGGCAGCGGGCTGTGCCCTGGCGGCTGCAGGCTTGCAGGTCACGTTGTTTGAGCGCCGACCCTTCGTCGGGGGGCGAGCTTCATCCTATGAACATCCTGGCACAGGAGAGGTAGTCGACAACTGCCAGCACGTTCTCCTGGGGTGTTGCACGAACCTCGTTCAGTTTTACAAAACTCTTGGGGTGAGCGACGAGATCCGTTGGTTTAACGAACTCACGTTCCTTGAACCGGGCGGACACGCGAGCAGGTTTGCGGCCACTCGTTTCCTGCCGGCGCCGATGCACAACGTTCCGGCGTTCCTTCGAGCTCACATGTTGAGTGCGGGGGACAAGATGGCGATCGCCCGCGCGATGTTTGCCATGAGCCGAGGGCTGCCGGATTCGGGAGAAAACTTTCTTTCCTGGCTTCGCCGCCACGGCCAGACTCAGCGCGCGATTGATCGCTTCTGGAAGACCGTATTGGTGAGCGCTCTCAATGAAGATTTGGACCGTGTCTCCTGCCGCTATGCTGCGCAGGTCTTCCGCGAATCGTTCATGAACTCCGCTGAAGCGGGACGTATGGGTGTGCCCAGCATTCCTCTCTCGCAGCTTTACTCCGCGGGGATCGATTACATCCGGGCACGCGGGGGTGAGGTTCTGCTGCGGTGTGCTGTCAATTCCGTCAGCCCGTGCTCGGGCCGCGTGACGACAGCTACAGGCGCGGGCGAACGCAGATTCGATAACGTTGTGTTAGCAGCTCCTTTTCAAGGTGCCGCGGCACTATTGCCTGCTGACGAAAGATCGGAAGAGATAAAAAGGAATCTCCACCGCTTTGAGCCGTCACCCATCACCGGAATCCATCTGTGGTTCGACCGCGAGATCACGGACCTTCCTCATGCCGTGCTGCTCGACCGCACCATCCAGTGGATGTTCCACAAATCCAAGTTTCAGCAGGCGCGTGAAGGCCCTGGCAGCTACGTTGAGCTGGTTGTGAGCGCCTCCAGGTCACTGGTGCAGAAGTCGCGCGAAGAGGTGCTCGAACTGGCGTTGCGCGAACTGGCGGAGTTTTTTCCTATCGTCCAAGAGGCAAAGGTGATCAAGGCCGCGGTGATTAAGGAAGTGTATGCCACGTATTCGGTGCTTCCGGGCCTGGATCAGTACCGCCCCCCGATCAAAACAGCGTGGCCGTGCGTATTCTTAGCGGGTGACTGGACCGCCAGCGGCTGGCCCGCCACTATGGAAGGGGCGGTGCGCAGCGGATATCTCGCGGCCGAGGCGATCACGGGCAACAAATTCGTTGCCCCGGACCTGCCGGCGCGTGGATTGATGCGGGTGGTTTCATACCTACCAAACCGCAATGCGTAGTAAATTGCCAGGAATGCCAAAATTGCCAAACAATCCAAATTGGCTTGCGCTCGACTGTTTTCAATTTGGATTCTCTGGCTTGGCGTTACCGGCGATCAATAGCTTTATTTCGCCAGCAGCGCCACACCCACGCAGACCAAGCCAGCGGCGATCCAGCGGCGGTGATCAACACGTTCCTTGAGGAAAAACTTGGCCAGCACGATGCTGCAGATAAATGTCAGCGAAGCAGAAGCCGGCGCCACCAGACTGACATCGCCCCATGAGAGCGCTGTCAGGAGACAGAAGAAGCTGAACGTCAGGCAGACCAGGCCGAGAAGAAAGAATTTCTCTTTGAGTACGCGCACCATGACAGCGAGCAGCCCGTGGTTGGAACGCAAAGCATCCATGTCGCCTACGCGCTTCATCGCCGCCGACAACATGACGTCCCCGGCGCTGGACGAGAGCACCAGCACTCCGATAGCGGTCCAGAGCCTAAACCAGTTCATGAACTTCCTCCGGTACTGCCTCCACCGGTTCGATTTCAGGCTGGGTGAGTGAAGGACCTCGCGTCACCAATCCGACTCCAACGCTGATGAGCAGCACGCCAGACCATCGCCAGGGACTCACCTGCTCATGCAGAAAATAGCGCGAGAGAACGGTCGTCACCACATAGCCCAGCGCAGTGGCCGGCAGAACGTAGCTTAGATCGGCCCAGGAAAGCGCTGTCAGGTAAGAGTAGAAAAATCCGGCGAGGCAGCCGATTCCCAGAACGATCCAGGGGTTGAATACGGCGGTGAACACGTGCTGCCACTGATCAAGGTGGATGGTGCCCACGTCCGTCATGCCCCGCTTGAGCATCACGTCGCCGATGCCGTTGCAGCAGGCGATCGCGGCATAAATCAGCGCTTTCTTGATGGTCACGCGGCGTTCCGTCTCATCGTACGAAATATTTCCATGCTGCCATTGCGAGGAATACGGCTGCACCAATGGCGTACCCGATGATCCGCGCTCTGCCGACCTGTTGTTGTTCTTGCATAAAGACAGCTCTTAGCTATTAGCCTTTGGCTCTTAGCGTTCTATCGTTAAGCCGGTTGTTTGCTGTTCTCCTGCGCTGCGGTTGATGCGGCGGGTTAATCTCCCGCCACTTCCGCGGCGCGAGTTTCTTCCTGGCCCGAACCTGTTGCCGACGAGCCAGTCTTGTTGGCGCGCATTTCCTTGGCGGCACGATTTCGGGCTGCCCGCAGCTTCATGAATGACTTGGCTTCCTTGACCAGGCGTTTGCGTTCGCCGGAATCGAATGCCGCCTTGCGCACGATGCGGAAAATGGCTTTGGGGCGGAAGTAGTACTCGTCGTAAAACTTATGCACCATTTCCAGGACATGCTCGCGCGGCAGGCCCGGATACTGGATTTGCGCCACCTGATGACCACCATCATCCACCATGCGCTCTGTACCGATGATGAATCCGTTCTGCTTGGCAAAGTCATACATTTCGGTGCCCGGATAAGCATGGGCAAGCGAAACCTGGATCGTCTCTACATCCAGCTCTTTGGCAAAGTCGATTGTCCGGCGAATGGATTCACGGCTTTCGCCAGGCAAGCCGAGGATGAAGTCCCCATGAACAACCAGCCCGAGTTTCTTGGTGTCTTTGGTGAACTGGCGGGCGCGTTCCACCGTTGCGCCTTTCTTGATGTTCTTCAGAATCTGTGGATCACCGGATTCATAGCCCACAATCAGCAGGCGGCAGCCGGCTTCACGCTGGGCCTTCAGGGTTTCGTAATCCGTTGTCACGCGCGACGTGCAGCTCCAGGTCAGGTTCAGGGGTTTCAGCTTCTGGCAGAGCTCAACAGTGCGCTGTTTCTGGATATTGAAGGTGTCATCGTCAAAGAAGTATTCCTTCACCCACGGCCAGTATTCCCTGGCCTGGGCCATTTCGCGAGCAACAGCGTCGGTGGAGCGCTTACGCCAGGGATGGCCGCTCAAGGTCTGAGGCCACAGGCAGAAGGTGCACTGGGCCGGGCAGCCTCGGGTGGTGTACAGCGCCACAAACGGGTAAAGAAGGAATGGAACGTTATATCGCCGCACATCCAGGTCACGATAGTAAACATCGGTGACGTTGGGAAGCGCATCCAGGTCGGTGACGTCGGGACGGTCAGGGTTGTGGACCACTTTGCCGCTTGCGTCGCGGTACGATATGCCTCGAATCTCTGAGAGCGGAGCGCCGTTGGCATACTCGACAACGGAATAGTCAAATTCCCTGCGGCAGACGAAATCAATAGCAGGGCACTCTTTCAGCGACCGTTCCGGCAAAGTGGTCACATGGGGCCCCACGAACGCTACCTTGAGCTTCGGATTGGCCTCTTTCATCTTTGTAACCAATTGGATATCGCCCGGAAATCCCGGCGTTGAGGTGAAAAGGACCAGAAACTCGTATTGCTTGCCGATCTCAATTGTCTCTGCGGCGGAAACATGGTGCGGCGGTGCGTCCAGAAGCCGCGACCCCTCCAGCATGCCTGCCGGGTACGCTAGCCACACGGGATACCAATACGACTCAATCTCGCGGGTGGCTGGCCAGCGTGAACTGGCGCCGCCGTCAAAGTTCTCAAACGATGGCGGGTTGAGGAACAAGGTTTTCAGAGGCATCGAATTATTCTAGCATCCGGGCCTTTCGGCTAAACTCAAGTGAATGCAAGCGGTTAGAAGCTGTCAGTGAGCGGTCTTATAGTGCAGGGAACGGCAAATGCAGCCAGAATATGGTATTCCGAAACAATCCAGATTAGCGCCTGCTTTTCCGGCCAACATCGCCTTTCAACCTCCTTCATCAAACGATGGAAAGGCGGCGATTGCAAATTGCTGCCGGAAAGGAACCTTTCTGCCGGGGGTACCTATGCACAGAAACCAGATGATCATTCTTGCCGGGCTCCGCAGCTTCGTCATCACTTCAGGGGACGGCTTGCCCGATAACCAGTATAGGATCCGGAACCAGCATGTGGAATTTCGCTCTTTCTCGCCTGATGGGCCGGCCAGCGAGGAACGGCACTGGCGGGTGCTGGAACCGGACGAGGTACAACTCCATTTCGTCCTTCATACGCCAGTTGCAGATTGGCTCGACAAACGGCTTTACTCAGCGCGTCCAATGGCCGCCTGATTCCGCGAGTGGAACTCTGACCAGAGAACGCGCGAAGAGGCAGGCATTCATTATTTCGCGATTGCACTCGTCTTCGCCGGCTTGGGCTTGAGTAACTCATCGCAGTTGAGGCCATTTCGATCCAAAGGGCACACTCGGCCAAGAGCCGTATCTTTGTGTGTGGCGCCCGAGGGAAAAGGCTGACTTACCGGGCTCAGCGCACCCGAAAAACCGCCTGTTTAAGGTTTCCCGCTCTGTCCAAAGGGACATGGCCCCGCATCGGCAAATAGTTCAGTAGGCGCTTGGGCAGTAACGTTTCAAAATCCAGCCATTTGGGCTAATATCTCTCCACCAGTACTTACCTTTTTCGCGCCGCAAAAGTTCTAGATCCATGAGCCTCGCAGTTTCTCCAAAACGGCGTCCCGCCCCGGGCATGCGTGCATTACCCGTCATTGCATTTTTTGAAGACGATCCTGTGGCGGCGCGTTATTTTCACGAGGTGCAGCGTTTCCGCCGGATTCCTTTCCCGCAGGCGGTCATGGAAAGTCCGGAAGTGGAATGCATTGTTCTGCTTTCGCGCGAGCACTTTATGGACCGGCACTATGCGCAGCTTCGGGTTCCCAACGTGCGCGTGCTCGCGCTCTCAGACAGACGTTTTGTCGATCCCCGCAACGACGGGGCTGTTTACGCGTATCTTCCCGCGGACGTTTCTGAGGTCCTGCTTGACCGTATGGTGGATAACGCCCTGGATCACATTCACCTGGTACACACGCGACATGAGGTCAACCAGCGTCTCGCCGGAGCAAGCCAGGAAATCCATGAGCTGAACCAGATCGGAGTAGCTCTTTCCGCCGAGCATGATCCCGAACGGCTGCTTGATCTGATTCTGACGAAGTCGCGCGAGTTTACAGCCAGTGATGCCGGTTCGCTTTACCTGGTGGAGGAAGCGGAAGCTTACGCGGAGCGCCGGTCCCTCCTCTTTGGCCCGGCGCTGGGCGGCGAAATAGAAACGCCCGCTACCCCAGATCATCCTCGGCGGCTTCGCTTCAAGCTGGCGCAGAACGACAGTGTGAAGGTGGCATTTCGCGAAGTGACCATGGACGTGGATGAGAAATCGATCGCGGGCTATGTCGCCCTGACTGGCGAGATCGTCAACATCGCTGATGCTTATGAGCTCCCCGCCGGTGTCCCATACAGCATCAATCGCAGCTTCGATCATGAATCGGGCTACCATACGCGGTCCATTCTGGCGGTGCCCATCCGCAATCAGAAAGACAAGATCATTGGCGTGCTTCAGCTCATCAACGCCAAACGCTCGCGGAACGCGCGTCTTGACTCGCAGGCGGCAATCGAAGAGCAGGTGGTTCCATTCACAGCGCATCAGCAGGAGATCGTTCTCTCGCTGGCCAGCCAGGCTGCTGTGGCGTACGAGAACAGCCACCTCTACGACAATATTCATCGACTTTTTGAAGGTTTTGTTCGCGCATCGGTTACTGCTATTGAAACCCGGGATCCCGCCACCTCCGGGCACTCGTTCCGGGTGGCCAACCTGACGCTTGCCCTGGCAGAAGCCGTGGACCACATTTCGACGGGCCCTTATGCCCCCGTGCGCTTCACTCGCGACCAGATGCGCGAGATGCGCTACGCCAGCCTTCTGCATGACTTTGGCAAAGTGGGCGTCCCCGAAGAAGTTCTGGTCAAGGCGACAAAGCTCTACCCCGCGCAGGTCGAGGTGATACGTCAGCGCTTCGCATTTGTGCGTCGGACTCTGGAGGCAGAAGTTCTTTCATCCAAGGTGAAGTACCTTCTGGAGAAAAGTCGCGAGGAATTCCTTGCCGCTGAGCCGCGCCTTGATGGCCAGCTCGCGGATGCGCTCCGCGAACTGGATGAGCACTTCAAGGCCGTTATTCTCGCGAACCAGCCCAGCGTGGTGCCGGAAGGAAACTTTGATCGCCTGCTGGACATCAGAAACGTGCAATACCGCGATTTGTCTGGCGAAAGCAAGCCCCTGCTTAGCGACGAAGAGGTCCGGTTACTCTCCATTCCGCAAGGCTCGCTCGACGAAGCTGAACGGTTGCAGATCGAAGCGCACGTGATTCACACCGTGAGCTTTTTGCGCGCGATTCCGTGGACCAACGAATTGCAAAACGTTCCCGAAATCGCGCGCGCGCACCATGAAAAGCTGAACGGAACGGGATACCCCTACAAACTCTCGGCTGCGGAGATTCCTCTCCAAACTCGGATGATGACGATCTCTGACATTTTTGACGCTTTGGCGGCGGCAGACCGGCCTTACAAGAAAGCCGTGTCGGTCGAGCGCGCGCTTGAGATTCTGGATTTGTCCGTCAAAGATGGCGAGCTGGATCCAAACTTATTTGAAATTTTCAAAGGCGCCGAGATCTACCATCGCTGGAAGGTGGAAGCACAGGCGTATTGAAGAGTCACAGCGCAGGCCGAATTCCTTCATTCAGTTTTCCCCCTGATTGCGCGCCAAAGTGAATTAGGATACAGTGCGACTGATTCAATGAAAGAGTTCTATATAGCTGACGCGGTTCGTTTTGAGAACCAGGTTGTTACCTCGTCATTTGTGGTGGTGTCGAAGCAGGCCAAGCCCAAGAAGAGCGGGGAACTCTACCTCGCGTTGACTCTCGGCGACCGTACCGGTCACATCGATGCCAAGATGTGGGACAACGTGAACGACCACATCAACATTTTTGAACAGGACGACTTCGTCAAAGTGCGGGGCCTGGTCAACAAGTTTAACGGCCGCTTCCAGCTCACGGTGCACAAACTCCGTTCCATGCAGGACGGAGAGGTTGATTTCGACGATTACCTGCCACGGACGAATAAGGACATTGGTGCGCTCTGGCGCTCCCTGGCAGAGTACGTCTCAGGCTTTGGCGATCCTCACCTGAAGGCTCTTGTGCAGGCCTTCATGTCAGATCCGCAGATCGAGCAGGCATACAAGAACGCGCCCGCAGCCAAAACGCTGCATCACGCCTTCATCGGCGGCCTGTTGGACCATGTGCTCTCACTTTTTCAGCTTTGTGATCTCGCTTGCCGTAATTATCCGGAGATGATCAATCGCGATCTGCTCCTCACCGGCGCTTTTTTGCACGATATCGGTAAGATTCACGAGCTCACTTTCGCGCGCTCGTTCGCCTATACCACGCGCGGACAGCTCCTTGGCCACATGATTATTGAGCTGGAAATGCTGCACGACAAGATTGCACAGGTGCCGGGTTTTCCTGACGAATATAAGACGCTGATCGAGCACCTGATCATCAGCCATCACGGCAAGTACGAATTCGGCAGCCCCAAAATGCCCATGTTCCCCGAGGCGCTGATGCTTCATTATCTCGATGATCTCGATTCGAAAATGGAGAGCATGCGTACGCAATTTTTGCGTGAGCCCGAGGCAGAGTGGACGGCGTATAACCCCAGCCTGGAACGCCCGCTGCTGAATTCAAAAAAGTTTCTGGAAAAGATCAGGGCCGGCTCCGCCACGCCGCACTCCGCTGAATCCAACGGGAACTCCGCCGCCGCGGCCTCAGCATCCGCGACAGGCGAACAACATTGATGCACTGCCTTTCCTACAGTTCATGCGCCACTTCGTCACACGCGGAACCGGAGCCGTGATTCTGGTTCTGTCACTGAAAATTAATTTCGCAAGGGGGTACCTGTGAAACCAATCCATTCACTTTATTTTGCTGTGCTGCTGGCTTTAGCGCTGCTTGCAGGCTGCGCCAAGTCGGGAACTCCAGCCACCAGCACTGAGAACACTCCGGCCAGCGCCGATAACGGCTCGGCTGGAAACACCGCTACAGCGGTAAAAACGCAGGAAAGCATCACCATTCCCGCGGGCACAACAGTGCTCGTGCGGCTGGGAGAGACGCTGAGTTCCAAACAGAACCAGGCGGGTGACAGTTTTTCCGGCACGCTTGCGCGTCCAGTAGTTGTGGGCGGCAGGACTGTGATTGAGCAGGGTGCGCGGGCCCGCGGCACCGTTGTCGATTCCAAGGGCATGGGCCACTTTAAAGGCGGCGCGCTGCTTGCAGTCAGATTGACCTCTGTCGACATCAACGGCCGCGAGCACAGTATTCAGACTTCCGCGGTCGAGCGAGAAGTTAGAGGCAAGGGCAAGAGGTCTGCCGGGTTCATCGGCGGCGGCGCTGGAGCGGGAGCCTTGATTGGCGCCCTGGCAGGCGGAGGTAAAGGCGCTGCTATCGGCGCGCTGGCCGGCGCCGGCGCGGGCACGGCGGGCGCCGCATACACCGGAAATAAAGAAGCGGTGATGCCGGCAGAAAGCACGCTGAGCTTCCGCCTGACACGGGCGATCGACCTGAAATAGCTGTGCCGCTCTTTGAAGCGGACATCGTGCACTTCTAGAGGATGCAGTTCATGCATCCTCTTTTTCCGCCCCTGACAGCAATGACCTTTCAGCTACACTTTTGAATTCATGGAATGGTTTGAAAGCGAAGATTTCTGGCGGGAGCTGTACCCGTTCATGTTTCCCGAAGAGCGCTTTGCCGCAGCCAGGGAAGAAGTTGCATATATCCTCGCGCTCACGAATTGTCATGGCGGCCACGTGCTGGATCTTTGTTGTGGCCCGGGACGTCATTCGCTGGAATTTGCCCAGCAAGGCTTCCATGTGACCGGCGTTGACCGCTCTCCCTTTCTGCTGGAGATTGCACGCGGCCGCGCAGCCGCCGCAGGCTTGGCTGTCGAGTGGATTGAAACTGACATGCGCCGGTTTAGCCGGGCCGGCGCCTTCGATCTGGCCTGCAACATCTTCACGTCGTTCGGGTATTTCAGGGATGAAGAGGATGACCTTCGTGTCCTCCGAAATGTGCATGCAAGTCTCAGACAGGGTGGAGCACTGGTGATTGAACTTCTCGGTAAAGAACGGATCGCCCGGATGTGGCAGAGCGCAAGCTGTGATGATCTGCCGGACGGATCGAAACTGGTTCAGCGCCGGCAGTTGCGCGACGACTGGAGCCGCATACAATCCGAGTGGATCCTGATCAGAGATGAGACCGCCCGGACTTTTCACTTCGACCACGCCATTTACTCCGGCCGTGAAATCAAAGACCGGCTTCTGCTCTGCGGCTTTCGGCAGGTGCAGTTGTACGGCAATCTAGCCGGGGTTCCGTATGGCGTCGATGCGCCACGCCTTGTGGCCGTCGCGCGGAAGTAACTGCAATCCTGGTTGGCGGAATTGAGCTTGCATGAGTTACGCGTCTGCTAACATTTGAGTACACAGGGCACGAGCCATGCTGAAGATTATCCATGCCGAAAGTGAGCAGCAGTTCAGGATCGCGCGCGAGATGATGCTGGAATATGCGGCATGGCTGGAATTCAAGCTTTGTTTCCAGGGATTTGACGACGAATTGCGGACCCTCCCTGGGAAGTACGCTCCATCCGCGGGCCGGCTGTTGCTGGCTTTGTGGAACGATAATCCGGCCGCCATGGGCGCGTTGCGTCCGCTCGAGCATGACGGCGAGAACGGCGCGTGCGAAATGAAGCGACTTTATGTGCGTCCGGAATTTCGCGGGCACTCCATTGGTCGCGCTCTTGCGGAAAAGCTCATTCAGGAGGCGCGCGAGATTGGGTACACCCTCATGCGTCTTGATACCGTACCCGGCAAAATGGATGCGGCCATTGCACTCTACCGTGACCTGGGGTTTGAACCGATCGAACCGTATTACAGCACTCCGGTTGCAGGCACTCTGTTCATGCAGTTGATGTTGGGCCCCGCTCCAATTATTAGAAATTCAAACACAGCCTCCGACAAACTCGGAACATAACGCGAGGGGAAAGGACGCTTAATTTGGGAAGAGAGCCTGCCGCCGGGGGATAATTAACTGGTAACTAGCTGATTTCAGGCATTCTGAGACAAAGCGTCTGCAGCGAGCGCACGATTTGGAAAAAAATCAAGAGTCTGTGGATATGTCGTAGCGCCATGACAAAATTTGTGCTTGCACAAAGTTGCCAATCTGATTAACATTCACGCACCCCCAAGGAAGCAGTCCCCCAGTTACGATTCCAACATGAACATAGGCGAGACAATCAGGAATTACCGGCTGCAAAAAGGTATGTCACAAGGCGACATCGAAAAGCGCACCGGGCTGCTGCGCTGTTACCTTTCGCGCGTGGAAAACGGCCATACCATTCCGTCATTGGACACTCTGGCCAAGATCGCCAGCGCCATGGACGTTCCGCTGGGGCAGTTTTTCAGCGATCATCATGGCAATGGCGCGGCAAAGAACCTTCCACCACTCACCGAAGACGAAGTGCGCTTCCTGAGCCAGATTCGGCGCTATTCTTCCAACCTGAATGACAGCGACCGCAAGCTGGTGCTGGCCATGGTGAAGAAGATGGCGGCAGGAAGATAGCTGTTAGCAATCAGCATTCAGCATTCAGCCAACAGGCGATCAGCTACACGGCTCAATTGTCACTTTTGGCAGTACTGGCAATTTTGGCAATTTTCCGGGCGAGCCACTGTTTTGGCGTTGTGATCTTGGCTGAGTGCTGACGGTTGATTGCTAATTGCTGAATTTACGCTGCCTTGCTGATTTCACTCAGCGCCAGCACAGCGAGTTCCAACCGGTCGCGCGCGCCAGTTTTGGTGAAAATGCTTTGTAGATGGCGTTTGACTGTGTTCTCACTAATGTTCAAGGCCTGGCCAATGTCTTTGTTCTTCATCCCGCGGGCCACGTAGAAGGCAATCTGGCGCTCTCGCTCGGAAAGACGGGCGAGGGTGTTGGCAGTGGCGCGCGATTCAGCGCTCATGGTGGTCAGCACCTGCTGGGCCAGTTCGTCAGAGAAAGCCAGCTCGCCGTTGTATACGGTGCGTATGGCGGTAAACAGTTTTTCCGGTCCGTCGCTTTTCAGCACCAGCCCACGCGCGCCAAGCTTCACGGCCTGAGCGTAATCAAGCTCGCTATCTGAACCGGTCAACACCACGGCGGCAACGCGGTTACCGGCCCGGTCAAGAGTACGCAAGACCTCAAATCCATCGCCTTGAGGCATGAACAGATCAAGCACCAGCACGTCAGGACGCAATTCTTGCACCTGGGCCAACGCTTCCTGGCCATTCGCGGCTCGGCCGGCAACTGCGAAATCCTCCTCCGTCGCCAGCAGCGACGCCAGAGACTCGCGCAAAACGGCGTGATCGTCGGCAATAACGATCCGGATCGGGTTCTTAGACACGGAATTACCTGCCATACGGAAATTGGATGCAAAACCAAAGCACAACTCTGCCTGTACTTTGGGAACTCTTAGGCCCTCCCTCTCTGTGCTATATTTCGCCTGTTTGTCCCCGAACACGGTTCCCGGAAAGGTACTCTGCTTTGACCATTGACGAAGAACTCTCGGTCCTGGAAGACCAAGTGCGCCGGTTGAAAGTTGAGTACGACATCTATTTTGGCGGAGGAGCCAAGAAACCTCCCACCGAAATCGAGTGGAAAGTCAAAAACCTGCTGAAAAAATTCGCCGACGGAAGCCGTATGAACTATACCCAGCGCTTCCGTTACACCACAATCCAACAACGTTATGCGCTCTATAACTCCTTGTGGCAGCAGAAGTTACAGATTAAGGAAGAGGGCTACCGCCGGCCTCAGGATGCTTATCTGGGCATCCAGGGATTGCGCGATCACGAACAGCACGAGGCGGAAAAGGCCCTGAAACATCACGGAACGGCACTGGCGGAAGACAAACCATTCAGCATCGCGTGTTCGGATGCAAAATCCGAAGCGAAGAATGTGGAAGCATTGTTCCAGGCGCTTTCCCAGGCGCGAACCAAGGCTGGCGAAAAGAGCACAGCAAACCTGGATTCATTCAAGAAATTCGTTCAGCAGAAGACCTCAGAGATCCGCAAACAATATGGTTGCCAGGCGGTGGAGTATTCCATTGAAAATCAGGGCGGCAAGGTGAAGCTGAAAGCAAAGCCCAAGAGCTAATTATTCTGTCGCTTCGCTCCAAACCGCTCGACCTCCTCGTCCTGGACACACATTCGGAATGCTCCTGACACAACGGGCTCGGCGCGCAAGTCGGCCTC
>DATNDP010000050.1:0-5658 GCA_035553195.1 Candidatus Acidiferrales bacterium | reverse complement strand
TTTACCCGGCTGAGCAAGCGCTCGCTGATGCCGGTGAACGATCCTCATTTTGTGGAAATGCTGGAAGCGAAACATGGATAAGTTTGAGCCGCAAGGCGAAAAGTTGCACCTGAAGGAAGGACACGAAGAGAGAGATCTCAGTGTTCGCGGCATTCTGCTGTTTCTGATATCGCTTGCTGTTTGCGGATTTGCCGCATTCTTGATCGTCTTCGGGTTTTTCCGTCTTTTGCAGCGGTGGGACAAAGCAAATCAGCCGCCCATGACCGCAGTGGAACAGCAATTGAGGGATTCGCGCGAATTGGTTGCGCCGACATCAGGGAAAACGCCTCTTCCCCCCGGACAGGAAGAGAGCGTCAAACCGTTGCCGGATTATTACGGGCGGGGAAAAATCGATCAGCATCTGGAGCGCACGTTCCCCGGGCCGCGCCTGCAGTATGACGATGTTTATGACCTCACGCTGTTCCGCACTTCGGAAGATCGATGGCTGGCAAGCGCGGGGAAGAACGCGGATGGCACGGTGCACATCCCCATCGATCAAGCTATGAACTTGCTGGTGCAGCGTGGCTTGCCGAAGGTGCCCGAACCTTATATACCGCCCATGCTGCCCACAGCGGTTCCCATGGTCCCCGCGGGTCCGAGCAGGAGATAGGAAGAGCTAAGGAGTTTTTGAAGTGATTTGCGGTACCACAATCCGGAAACTGGCGGTGGCGGCGGCACTGATGCTATGTGCCGGCGTGAGCGCCTGGAGCCAGGCCCAGCCCAAGTATGCTCTCCAGAGCGATGGGGCCACCAACCAGAAGCTTTCCATCTTTGACAAGGTTGGCTTTGATCAGCGCCTGAACCAGAAGATCCCGCTCGACCTGACGTTTCTCGACGAGAACGGCCAGCCGGTGCAATTGAAGCAATATTTCGGATCCAAGCCGGTGATCCTGTCTCTGGTCTATTTCCAGTGCCCCATGCTGTGCTCGCAGGTATTAAACGGGATGGCCGGCGCATTCAATGGAATCAGGCGCTTCGATGTTGGCCGCGACTTCAACGTGATTACCGTGAGCTTTGATCCGCGAGACACGCCTGCAGCCGCCGCGCAAAGCAAAAAGTTATACCTTGAGCGTTATCGTCGTCCCGGAGCGGCGCAGGGCTGGCATTTCCTCACGGGAAAAAAGGAACAGATTGACGCTCTGGCCAATGCGGTGGGCTTCCATTTTGCATGGGACCCGCAAATTAACCAGTTTGCCCACGCCAGCGGGATCATGCTGCTCACGCCTGATGGCAGACTGGCGCAGTATTACTACGGAATTGAGTACGCGCCGCGCGACTTGCAATTTGGGCTGATTCAGTCATCGCAGGGCAAGATCGGCACCATCGTAGACAAGGTCATTCTGTATTGCTACGAGTACGATCCATCGCGAGGCAAGTATGGCGCTGTGGTATTCAGGATTTTGCGACTGAGCGCGCTGGCGACCGTGCTGGTGCTGGGCGGCTTCATGGTCATCATGTTCCGCCGCGACATCCTGGCAGCCAGGCAGAACCGTTCAATTAGGACAGCCGAATAGATGCACTTCAATTTGCCTTTATTTCCGGAGCAGGCTTCAACCATCGCAGGACAGGTGGATGCGTTCTACCTGTTTCTGGTGTTGATTACCACGTTTTTCTCCCTGCTCATCGCCCTGCTGATTCTGTTTTTTATCATTCGTTACAGACGGCGCCCGGACCATGAAGCCGAGCAGATCCACGGCTCCACGCTGCTGGAGATTGTCTGGACGGCGATTCCGCTGGGCATCACTCTATGTATTTTCGTGTGGGGCGCGGTCCTTTATTACCGAATTGAGAACCCGCCCACCAATGCGCTGGAAATCTATGGCGTGGGCAAACAGTGGATGTGGAAATTCCAGCATCCCGGCGGCCAGCGCGAAATCAACACGCTGCACGTTCCTACGGGCCGGCCGGTAAAGGTCACGCTGATTTCTCAGGACGTGATTCACGACTTTTTTGTGCCTGCGTTCCGCGTCAAGCAGGACGTGCTGCCGAACCGATACGTTTACTCGTGGTTCGAAGCTACCAAGCCGGGCAGCTATCACCTGTTCTGTTCGCAATACTGCGGCACCAACCACTCCGCCATGATCGGCCACGTAATCGCTATGAAGCCGGAGGACTACGCGGAATGGCTGGCCAGCGGCAAGGCGGAAGGTTCGCTCTCGTCCATGGGCGAAAAGCTTTTTCAGGAGTTTGGCTGCACCACGTGCCACCGCCCCGACTCGGGCGCACGTGGTCCGAACCTGCAGGGCTTGTACGGCCGCCCGGTGCGCTTAAGCGACAACCGGGTGGTGGTTGCGGACGATAACTACATCCGCGAGTCCATCTTGAATCCCAATGCTAAAGTCGTGCAGGGCTTTCAGCCGATCATGCCTACGTTCCAGGGCGTGGTCAGCGAAGAGGGCCTCATCCAAATTACCGAGTACATCAAACACATGGGAACTCAGGAGTCCGAGCCCATCAATAACCGGAGCACGCCAACGCAGCTCCGCGATAATGAAGTACCTATGATTCAACAAGAGCTACAACAGGGTGGCCAGCCTGCGCCCTCCGGGAAAAAACCATGAGTACCGCCACTACCACAATCACGCCGGTGATGCCGGCCAAGCACTACCTGAACGACAATTACGGGATCCGTTCGTGGCTTCTGACCAAGGACCATAAGCGGATCGCGCTCCTCTATCTGGGATCGATTACATTCTTCTTCTTTATGGGTGGCTTGTTCGCGGCCCTCATTCGCCTTGAGTTGCTGACTCCCGCGGGAGACCTGTTTACTTCGGATACTTACAACAAGCTGTTCAGCATGCACGGCATCAACATGGTCTTCTTTTTCCTGGTGCCGTCCATTCCGGCCACGCTGGGGAATTTTGTGCTGCCCATCATGCTGGGCGCCAAGGACCTGGCCTTCCCGAAAATCAATCTGCTGAGCTGGTACATTTACATTGGTGCCGCCTTCTTCTCTCTGGCGGTCATGGTCAGCGGAGGCGTGGATACAGGCTGGACGTTTTACACCCCGCTGAGCAGCGGATTTCTGCGCACGCATGTTGCCCTCATGGCGGTGGGCATCATTTTTGCCGGGTTCTCATCGATCTTTACCGGGCTCAATTTCATTGTCACGGTGCACCGAATGCGCGCACCCGGCCTGACCTGGGGCAGGTTGCCGTTGTTCGTCTGGTCAAACTATGCCACCAGCCTCATCATGGTGCTGGCTACTCCCGTTCTGGCCATCACTCTGATCCTTCTGGCCATGGAACGCACTTTCCACATCGGCGTATTTGATCCCAGATATGGCGGTGACCCGGTGCTGTTCCAGCACATGTTCTGGTTCTACTCGCACCCTGCCGTGTACATCATGATCCTTCCCGGCATGGGGGTGATCAGCGAACTCATTACGTGCTTCTCGCGCAAGCGGGTGTTTGGTTATTCGTTCGTAGCCTTTTCGAGTATTGCGATTGCCGTCTTCGGGTTCCTGGTCTGGGCGCACCACATGTTCGTGGCCGGGATTTCACAGTATTCCGCGATGGTATTTTCGCTCCTGAGCATGGCCGTGGCGATTCCTTCCGCCGTCAAGGTCTTCAACTGGAC
This sequence comes from Candidatus Acidiferrales bacterium, assembly GCA_035553195.1. GTDB lineage: Bacteria > Acidobacteriota > Terriglobia > Terriglobales > Acidobacteriaceae > Angelobacter. The sequence goes on along the minus strand of DATNDP010000050.1, from coordinate 2,040 downwards.
GGCCACCATGTACAAGGGAACCGTCAGCCTGGAAACGCCCATGCTGTATGCTTTGGGCTTCATCGGCCTTTTTACCATTGGCGGGCTGACCGGCGTGATGCTGGCCGCCCTGGGCATGGATGTTCACCTCCATGACACTTATTTTGTGATTGCACACTTCCATTACGTGATGGTGGGAGGGATGGTGAGCGCCTATTTAGGCGGCTTACATTTCTGGTGGCCTAAGATGACAGGGCGAATGTACCCGGAGGCGCCGGCCAAACTCGCGGCCATCATAACCTTCATCGGTTTCAACCTTACATTCTTCCCGCAATTCATCCTTGGATATCTGGGAATGCCGCGGCGCTACCACGCATATCCGGAAGAGTTCCAGGTGTTGAACGTGCTCTCCAGCGCAGGTGCATCAGTTCTGGCAGTCGCGTTCGTCTTGCCGGCCATCTACTTCCTGTGGTCGCTCAAGTACGGCCAGATTGCCGGGGACAATCCATGGAAGGCAACGGGACTGGAGTGGCAAACCAGTTCGCCGCCGCCGACGCATAATTTCCACGAAGTTCCGGTTGTGACCGCGCCGCCATATAACTACGGCTCCGACCAGGAGGTAACCGTTGTCCACTAGCCAGACCACGACGACTGAACATCATCCGGCGCTGGCGCATCAGTTTGACAGCATGGCGCAGCAGCAGGGCGCGTCCACCTTTGGCATGTGGGTGTTCCTGCTGACGGAAATCATGATGTTCGGCGGCCTTTTCGCTGCCTACCTGATCTACCGGATCAAGTATTACGATGCCTTCGTCGCCGGCAGCACCAGCATCAGCGTCTCGTGGGGGTTCGCCAACACCCTGGTGTTGATCGCTTCCAGTTTTACCATGGCCATGGCGGTGTGGTCGGCGCATAAGGGCAAACGCGGGCCGCTCGTGGGCTTTCTCATCGGCACTATGATCCTGGGCGCTGTCTTTCTCGGGATCAAGGGCAAGGAATACTACGACAAATACGATGAGTGTCACATCCCGGGACACGTGATTGGAAAAGGATTCAACGCGTGGGGCGGGTGTTCTGTCAACAATCCGGGACTCGGCAACATTGCCGACGAGATCCAGCAACATGCGCGCGAAGCGGGCGTGAGCGTACCGGAAGCTTCGGCCATGCAAACGGCCCGGCAGACGGAAATCTTCTTTTCGTTTTACTTCCTGATGACCGGCCTGCACGCCTTCCACATGATCATTGGAATGGGGTTAATGACGTGGCTTCTCTTGCGCTCCAGGCGGGGGGATTTTGGGCCGCAATACTATACGCCCATCGAATTGGGCGGGTTGTACTGGCACTTTGTTGATATTGTTTGGATCTATCTGTTCCCGCTGCTCTATCTCATCAGCCGCCACAAAGGGGCAATTTAAGGACAAGATATGGCTGAACACTCTCATCCCGGCCCGAAACTGTACTTCATTATCTTTTTCACACTGGCGTTCTTTACCTGCGCCACGTGGGCCATTGCTTTTGTCGATTTGGGTATTTTGAACCCCATCGTCGCCCTCGCGATTGCCTGCACTAAAGCAGTACTGGTGATCCTCTTCTTTATGCACGTGCGCTACAGTGACACACTCACCAAGATTACTATTACCTGCGGCTTCTTCTGGCTGCTGATCCTGATCACGCTCAGTTTGAGCGATTATCTTTCAAGAACCCTGTTTACAACCTGATCTTCCCTGAAGAAAGAAGGCCGGGGCGGCATGCTCCGGCCTTTTTATTCCACCAGCGCTCTCTTGCGTTTACTTACTCAGAATCTCCTCCAAGAAATCTAGAGCGCGGGGATCATGGCTCTGACCGAGCCAGAAAATGGCCTGCTTGCGCACGGCGGGGTTCTTGTTCGTTTTTGCCACATTGATCAAGAGGGGAACGCCATCGCCGTCATGGAGTTGCGAAAGCGCGAAAACGGCGCGCTTCTTTACTTCCGTATCGGGATCGTTCTCAATTGCATCAGTGATCTGTGCGGCTTCCTTACGACCGCCGATTTGCGCCAGCCAGAAAATTGCCTGCCCGCGA
>DATNDP010000049.1:0-8694 GCA_035553195.1 Candidatus Acidiferrales bacterium | reverse complement strand
GTTCGGGCGGGCATCTTGCACCCCCAGCATGTTCTGCAGGAACGTTGGCAGCGGCTTACCGCCGTTGGCTCCAACAGCGGGAATTTCCATGAACTGGTTCTTGGCCTGGCCGGGATGCTTCGGGTCCTTCTGCACCGGGTACCCGTTGGGACCTTCAGGATGGCCGTTCGGCGTGAAAAGCTGGGGATGATCAAAGGGCGCGGACTGCTTTACGGTGCGCGGATCCGTCAGCGCATTGCGCAGGAAATCAACCAAATCCTGCTTTTCCTGCAACGTCAATCCCAGCCCGAGAGGTTCAATATCGGGGTCCATGATGGGAAGTTCGGAAATGGTGTTGAAATCCCCACCGCGGTTGTAGAACTCAACCACCTGTTCAAGCGTGAGCTGGCTACCGTTATGGAAATAAGGCGCAGTAAGGGCTACGTTGCGCAGTTGCGGCGCCTTGAAGAAGCCGGTGCGCGCTATGTCATCAGAGCAATTGAGCGGCGCCTGTGCAATGCCGTCGCCCGGACGGCCAGGGATCATGACGGAAAGAGAAGGATCATTGCATACGCGTTGTCGCATCTCTTCAGCGAAGGACAGCGGCAAGGTCGCCACCGGATCTGTTCCTGCCAATCCTGCATCTTCCGCGCCCGGCCGTACGCCGATGTGGTAGAAGCCGGTGTCATAAATCCGCACATGGTCATCTCCCATGATCATGCGCTCCAGCGGCACTGGAGCAACGGTGCCGACGGCGGCGTTGGAAAGCTCAGGGCCGCCGTGGCAAACCACGCATCGTGCCTTGGTCTCAAAGAGTTCCAGACCACGGAGTTGTCCTTGGGTGAGAGGAACCGCGCCAACCGAGTACATGACTTTCACCGGAACTCCGGAAGGCAGGGAGTTATCAAAATTCATCACCACGGTTCCGCTGGCATAGTCAGCGGTGCCATCCATTCCAAAGCCGATGAATCTCCCCTGGCCATCATCGAACGCAAAGATGTCCTGATCACTTGCGTCCCGAGTAGGATCCAGTTGAACCACAGAAATGGTGTAAGGCGTGATGCCAGGTTGCAGGTGGAGAGTAAAGGTGGTGTTTAGATCATCTCCCACCAGGTTGTAGGTAATCTGCTGCTCCAGATACTTGTCCAGAGGTGTCTGGTCAGCCACTAAAGTGCTCTCATAAGCCTGGATAGCAACTCCCCAGAAAAGCGAGAAGTTGTATTCCATCTGGCTGTATTCCTGAGTATTCGCGGGACAGACGTCGCCACTGGCAGGGTCAATCATTCCCGCTGTGCTGCCATCGCCGGTCACGCAAATGTGTTGGGCAAACTGCCACCACGAAGGCAGAAATGCTTTCTGGATCAAGGCCGCGTATGTGGTGGTGAGCCCGGGTTTAGGAGAACTGGAGAGGCCTCCCAGCAGGCTGTCAGTGGGATCAACCATCTGCGCAGCCAGGGGCTTGCGCGCCAGAAGTTTTTTGCCCACCTGACGGAAGTCGCGGCCGTCGGCTGACATCTCTGTACTGCTGAGGATTGGCCCCAGTGACTGCGAGCAAAGGGCAGAGTTTTGCATGCCCACAAAAGCCGGGCCAAGCTTCCCCGTGGCGGGATCAATAATAAGGAGATGGGACTGCTTGTCGCGCGCACCGAAGGGATTGGCGCCGTTGCACACATTCTGGGCACGGCCGTCCCAGAAATTGCGGAAGTTAAAAACGGCGTCCACAGCGCTGGGAGTATTGCGTCCCGTAACTCGACGAGTGTTGATGACCTGTCCGGGCTTATCGGGATCCGGGTATGAAAAGACCGGCTCCGGGACTACAGTTCCGGTCTCAATACTGGAAATATCACCCGGCTCAGTTCCGACCTTGCCATTGCCGCGTCCAGACTGAAGCTTGCTTGCATTACTCTTGGCGCCGGGAGTGCGTGATCGATCATTGGGCAGTGGCGCGTTCTTTCCGAAGTTAAGTCCGGGACCGTCCCCGGCATCGCCCGCCGCCGAAAGGTCCTTACCACCACCCTTTGGGCGCACGTTGCCGTCGCGGTCTACCGGTCCGACAATCACCTGGCCCATCTTGAGAGGGAAGATACCCTGTGAACCAGAAACATCATTTATGTCGGAGATGAGGTTGCTGTTGCGATCATTGGGATTTGAGAGCTTATGGAAGGGAAAGTCGCCGTCGTGATAGCCACCGAATCCTGCTCCGGGAGTGCCCGGGTTATAGGTGTAGTTGGGGCCCAGCGAACCATTTAGCGAAATACCTAGCTGAAAGCTGTTATCGGCGCCCGCTTGTCCGGGATTTACATTGTTTATGACTCGGCTGTCGGCGCCGGCGTTAAAGTGACAACTAGCGCAGGCTTGTATATCGTCACTGCCCGCCTGCATGTCCCAGAACAATGCTTTTCCGAGCTGCGCTACGGCGCTCTTATCAGCAATGATTCCTTCCAGTCCGAAAACCGGAGGAATGGGAACGCTGGACAGCGGAGCCAACGGACGCAGGGGGAGAACAATAGTGTCAGATTGCAGTGCAGTGCTTTGCGCCCGGACGAAGCTGTAGTAAGCAAGAGCTGAAACCACTACAAGTGCGGACGTGCAGACGCGCAGAGTTGCGCGAATCCCGGAAGACGGCTTCATTTTGTTCTCCAAAGTTCGTGCTTTCGCGAGCGAACGTCGGAGATTCTGAGGACTACGCCGCTTTAGCAGCGCGTCCCTCCAGAATCTCAGCCGGAAGCTTTTGCTCGATCTTCAGGCAGACTCGTTTTCCCGCTTGAACCTGTCTGAGGACGAAACACGCGATGTGTGCAGAATGAGGCAGCTCTGGTCCGTTGCCAATCCGGTCAGTTCGGTATTTGGAAGGAGTACATGTCCCGATTAGAATTCGGACGTATCAGGTACTGTCCTATGGCTGGGTTCGGGTATTTTAGGGTGAGAATCTCGGCTTCGTAGCGAGAACGTTCGCGGCAGATAGATTGATCAATTACGACTGTATGATGCCTTGACGGATAGCGTATCTGACCAGGCCGGCGGTGTCGTGAATATCGAGTTTGTCCATCAAGTTGGAACGGTGCGACTCGGCTGTCTTCACGCTGATGCCCAGAATGCTTGCGATCTCTTTCGTGGTTTTTCCTTCAGCGACAAGCTGCAAAACCTGGCGCTCACGATCTGTAATTGTGCGATCAGGTACTTCACTTTTCTGCAGGAATGCCTGAACAACAGACCGGGAAATACTTTGGGTGAGAAATGTTTCGCCGCGGCTTACCGCGCGAATAGCTTGAACGAGTTCACTTGATGCCCTCGTCTTCAGAACATAACCTGTGACCCCGGCACGGAGGCTTTCCAGCACCAGGTGGTCTTCCGTATGCATGGTGAGCAGAATCACTTTTACGCGCGCATTGTTCTTCGTGATTTCACGCGCGGCGTCAATTCCATTGAGAAGCGGCATGGCAAGGTCCAGCACGGAGACGTCCGGCGGATGGGCTGCGCATAACGCGATCGCCTCGCGGCCGTCCGATGCCTCAGCGATGACCTCGAATCCTTCGCGTTCGAGCAGCACCCGCAGTCCTTCACGCACTACTTCGTGATCGTCCGCAAGTAAAATCCGCATCGGCATAGTCAGCTTGTCAGGGAGAACCACATTTTAAGCGACTTAATGACGATTTGAAACGGCTCTTTCGCTGCCCGAACATGCGTCGATTCCATTGTGCAACCTTTGTCTTATTTGTGTAAGATAATGCAACGACCCCGAATTAGTAAATTTAATTAAATTTTTGAAGCAATTCTTAAGCAAGTAGGTATAGAATCCCGCTTACTAGGGGTTATACCTTACTAGCTTGTTGGAGCCGGCACTTTGGCACGGCAAGAGAGACTTCCATCTGCAGTCGACGAAGAGCGCCCGTAAGAGGCGCAGAGTGTAAGGGGGCGCATGCGATATCAAAATGTTGCCCGGCCGGGTTGGTCATGGCTGGCATTTTCCGTTCTTCTTGTCACGTCCTCCGCAACTATCCTGGCATGGTTTTTTGTGCGCGCCCAGGAGAGCAGCCATGTCCGCAGTGTTACCCGCCTGATGACCTCAACAGCCCATGCAGATCTCGCCGTGGATGTGCAGAACTGGGTGGGCGACCAGGTCAGCCTCGCCAAGCTGTGGGAATTCGATGATCCATCGCGAGAGGAATGGGCTTTGTTTGCAAAGCTATTCATCCAGGAGCATCGTGGGTGCCGTGCAATTGCATGGCTGGATGCTAACAATGAAAGGCGCTGGGTGATGAGTTCCGACGGTCAGTCTTTCGCTGACATTCCGCTGGCAAAAGATGGTGCGGCAAAGCCGATGCTGGACAAAGCTTTGCGCTCGAGGCAGGTGGCATTCTCAAATCTCTTGTTGACCAAAGGCGGAGAAACAGTACATCTCTCGGCCGCGCCGATCTTTCAACGAAACAAGTTCCATGGGTTTGTCATTGCGTGGATCAATGTGCGCTCGTCTTTGGATGAAATGACCGCTGACATCAAGGGCCTCCCGATGTCGCTGGAAGTGGATGAAGGCGGGCAGCAAATCTATTTCATGCCGGGCGGCAACAAAGAAAATATGGAATGGGCGCAGTCCAGTGAACTTGTATTGCCTGGGCCGGTTTGGCAGTTGAGGGTTTGGCCGACCCCAATGGGCATGCGCACCATCAGGTCCAATCTGCCGTCCCTGACTCTGTTGTTTGGCGCTCTATTCAGTTTTCTCCTGACGTGGCTCGCCTACGCGCACACCCGGCTTAAGCAGGAAATCCTTGAACGTGGCCGGGCTGAAGAAGCGGTGAAGTTATCAGAAGCCAGGTTCTCAGGAATTCTGGAGATTTCTCCCGCCGGGGTCATCTCAACCAATGAGAACCAGCGCATCACTCTTTTTAATCAATCGGCTGAGAAAATTTTTGGTTATCGCGCCGACGAAGTTTTGGGGCAGCCGCTTGACATGCTTATACCTCAGCATTTCCGGGCAATTCACAAGCACCACTTTGCAAGCTTTGCGCAATCGCCAGAGAGAAGCATGCTGCTCTCGGCACATCGTCTGGTATTTGGCCGCAGAAAGGATGGGAGCGAGTTCCCTATGGCGGCAGCTTTGTCCAAACTGGACCTTGGGCGAGAGAAAATCTTCACCGCTCTATGCAGCGACATGACGCGCGAAGTGCAGGCGGAAGAAGAGCTCTTGCGCACACACGACGAGCTTGAGTCGCGCGTGCTGGCGCGAACTGCGGCGCTGCAAAAGGCCTACAACAGCCTGGAGTCCGAGATCATGGAGCGCAAAGCCGTTGAAGACGAAGTGCTGCAGCTTTCCGGGAAAATCATGCGTTTGCAGGATGAAGAACGCCGGCACCTGGCTCGCGAGTTACACGACGGCACGGCCCAGAATCTGGTTGCGCTCACCTTGAACCTGCACCGCCTTCGTGAAGTGGTCTGCCACAATGAAGCGGAAATCACACAACTCGAAGAATGCGTCCGCATGGTGGAGCAGTGCAGCAATGAGCTTCGTTCCATTGCCTATCTGTTGCATCCCCCAATGTTGGAAGAGCTGGGGCTTAGCCGCGCGTTGCGGGGTTACGTGGAAGGATTCGAAAAGCGCAGCAGAATCGCCGTGACTCTGGCCTGCCCTGAAGACCTTGGGCCTCTGGAGTTTGAAATCCAACTCACTGTATTCCGGATTGTTCAGGAGGGACTTTCAAATATTCTGAAACATTCGCAAAGCGCTACCGCGGCCATTGCGCTCTCATCAGAAGCCGGCAATCTCTGCCTTGAGATCTCAGACCACGGAACGGGAATTCCCGAGGGCCGGGAGCAATCAGGCGTGGGACTTGCGGGAACGCGCGAGCGCGTGCGGTTGCTACATGGGCAATTGGTCATTCAAAGCAGCAGCAGCGGCACTGTCATGCGGGTCACACTCCCTTTGGCAGGATCAACGCTACGTCCGAGCACAGGTAATACCGGCCCGTCTCCAAATGGCGGAGCGAAGTCGCGAGCCGGAGCGGCCTAGTCGTAGCTGCGGGGGAGAGCAGCTCCAAGCTACGCTGCAAAATCGGCTGAAGTCCCAGAGTTCATTCGTAGCGTAACGCAACGACTGGATCTACGGCGGTAGCCCGTCGCGCCGGAACAAAGCAGGCAGCAATTGCAATCACGCCGAGGCCGAGCGCGGCAGCGGCGAACACAGCAGGGTCTGTTGTGCTAACTCCCACCAGCATTCCTTTCAGCAGTCGATTCAGCGCCAGCGCTCCGATGATCCCCGTGGCGATTCCTGTGCCAGCCAGCCGCAAGCTCTCGCTGAGGATCATGCCAAGTACCTGTTCTCGCGTAGCTCCCAGGGCCATACGCACGCCGATCTCCTGCGTTCGCTGTCCAACTGAATACGAGATCACACCATAAAGACCGATGCCCGCCAGCGACAAAGCGACAGCAGCGAAGATGGAGAGCAGCAGCATGTAGAAGCGGCGTTGTGCCAGAGATGTGGCCAGCACCGTCTCCATGGGCGCCGGATCGGCCACTGGTATCTCGGCGTCGAGAGCTGCCACCGTCGCACGCGCGGCCCGCACTAACGCTGTTGGATCGCCGGCGGTGCGGACCACAATGTTCATCTCGCTGCTGCCCGGAATATCCATGAGCACGTACACGGTTGGAGTTGGCTCTATATCGAGACCAAAGTCGCGAACATCTCCCACGATGCCGACGATTTCGCCACCTACATCCGAATGGGAAATGCCGGGCCGCACGCCCATGGTGATGAAGTGCCCGATGGCATCGCCATTAGGCCAGAATTTACGGGCCATTGATTCACTCACCAGCACAACTGGCGGCGATCCCATTCGGTCACCGGTCCCGAACTGACGCCCGTGCAAAAGCGGAATGCCGATGGTGCGGAAGTAGTCGCGGCTGGCGACCCGAAGTTCAGCCGAAGGCTGGTCCTGCGGGGCGACAGGTGCGCCACGAATCGTGAAACTGCTGCTGTTCTGGTCGCCTGACAAAGGCAGAATGCTCACAGCTCCAGCGTCCTTCACACCCGGCAGCGCTCGCAGATTGGTTAAGAGGGCATCGTAGAAATCGCGGATCCGCTCCGGCGTGGCATATTTTTTTGTCGGCAGCGAAAGATTGAAGGTCAAGACATGCGAGGCATCCACCCCGGGGTTGGTGAAGGTGAGTCGCACAAAGCTGCGGATGAGCAGCCCCGCTCCTATCAGTAACATGATAGAAAGCGCCAGTTCGGCCAGCACCAGTAGCTTGCGCGGGCGCGCCGATTCACGGCTTGCGACGGCTCCGCGTCCCGCCGACTTCAGCCCCGCGTTCACGTCCACCCGGGAGGCGTGCAGGGCCGGCAGGATGCCAAACAACATGGTCGTCAGCAAAGTGAGTCCAGCAGTAAATGCCAGCACTGCGGTGTTTAACTGTACGGTGGCAAGCCGGGGAACGCCGATGGGGCCAACCAGGCGCAGAAGATGTATGCCGCCGGCGGCAATCGCCATCCCAAGCAGCGCTCCAGATACGCACAACGCGAAACTCTCAGTCAGCAGTTGCCGCATGATCCTGCTTCGCGTTGCTCCCAGCGCGGTGCGAACGGAGATTTCACGCTGGCGTCCAACCGCACGGGAAAGCAACAGGTTGGCAACGTTGGCGCAGGCAATGAGCGCGAGAAAACCAACTGCACCGAACAGAATCAACATGGCTGGACGCACGCGTCCGACGACCAACTCGTGCATCTGCACTGCATAGGCAGTCCAACCGGAATCTTTATCGGGATATGCGGCCGCGAGTCGCGCGGCAATCGTTCTCATCTCGTCGTTTGCGTGCTGCAACGAGATTCCCGGTTTCAAGCGAGCATAAACTAAGAGAAAGTGGGCGCCCCGCTGCGTTCCCACATCAGGCCGAAAGGCCAGTGGAACCACTACGTCAGCATTATTGAGACGGAATTCGGCGGGAGCCACGCCGACAACCACGTAGTTCTCGCCATCCAGCTTGATCGTCCGTCCCAGGACGCTGCGGTCGCCGCCAAACCTTTGCTGCCAAATACGAAAAGAGAGGATTGCAACCTTATCGTGTCCATAAGTTCCTTCTTCACTCGTAAACGTGCGGCCAGCAACGGTGTTTAGACCGAGAACAGCGAAAAGGTCAGGCGTAACAAAGAGCGCGTTCAAACGCTGGGCATCGCCACTGCCGGAGAGCGTAAAAGTTCCGCTGGCGGTCGCCGCCATACCAGTAAAAGACTGAGCCTGCGTGCGCCAGTCGATAAAATTTGGTGGCGACGCCGTAAACCGAAAGAAGCCCTTGCTGGGATTCTGGTCAAGGATGTAAACCAGCCTTTCGGGATCGGCAAACGGGAGAGGCCGTAGCAGAACCGCGTCAATCACGCTGAACATCGCGGTGTTTGCGCCCAACCCCAGGGCCAGCGTGATGGTTGCCACAATGGCAAAGCCAGGACTGCGCCGCAGCATCCGCAATCCAAAACGCGCATCCTGCAACACTGACTCCACAAACGAGTCTCCGCGCACTGCACGATATTCTTCCTTCACGCTCCCGCCCCCAAAATCCATATGGGCCTGGCGCGCAGCCTCTTCAGGTTTCATGCCCCGGGCGATGTTCGCCCTGGTCTCATGTTCAATGTGAAAGCGGACTTCTTCGTCCAGCTCCTGGTTGAGGGCGTTGCGATCGAAGACTGCTCGAATACGAATGGAAAGAGTCCGCCAAAGTCCCATGTGTGCG
>DATNDP010000048.1:0-4256 GCA_035553195.1 Candidatus Acidiferrales bacterium | reverse complement strand
GGCCCCTCTACTTATCTTTTGATTAATTACTCTCATTATTCCCGCCCGACCGGCTGATGACCCGCGTTGGAGGCGCCAATTCTCAAAATGAAACGCTTTATCGGTGTCCTGTAACAACGGAACTGCATTGGGCGGTAACTCACAACGATCAAAGTAGTTAATCCCTGTTTCAAGAATTTCGTCAAATGCTCTTTCTACGGGCGAACTGGCATTAACAAAACTTAATGCTTCTCTGCTTGATTTCATGGGGCTTGCTTCAGTAAAGTCCTTGCGGCTTAGTTCGTAAGACGATATTGTTTCGTTACGATATTGTCGTGAAACGACGTTACATTTGCCGAAACAAGGTCGCACCCCTTCTTACGTGACTTCCGGCTTTCGCTCCGCAAAAGTAAGCCAACTGCGGAAATCCCGTCGGGCGTGTCTCTGTGCCAGGAAAGAAGGGAACTCCCGCCGGCCACTTCACAACTAGCAAGTCAAGGAGCGCAGCCATGAGCTATATCTTCCTTCCGAAGGATGCGTCCAAGGCACGCCTGCGTGACGCAGAAAACGCACGTAAAAACAGGGCCGAGATCCTCAAAGCCTTTTCACAAGGCAAGGTCACACGCCGTGAGCTGATCAAATGGGGCCTGATTACTTCCGCAGGCGCTATCGCGCCCATCGGCGGCTTAAGTCCCTTTGTTCCCAGTGTGCATGCAAGCGGTGACGCTGGTGGTGGCATCCCGACCGGCGCGCCACCGAGCCCGTTGTTCGGCGTTTTGCCATTCACCGCGCCGTTGCCCCGCTTTGATGTGATCCATCGCGGCACGAATCCACTGGGGGGCGATCTCACCCCGATTCCGACCGCCGAATCCAACCAGACACAGCAGCCTGTCCCCCAGATTTTGGGCGGCGGCACAGGTCCCATTGAAGGGCGTCCTCCGGGGCCAATCTGGGCCCACCAGCAATTTGCAAAGTATCCTCCCCGAATTTCCTGTGAAGTATCGCAGGCCCAGGCCCAGACCAACACGGTTTACAATCCCCAGGTTGATCCGCAATTCAACTCCGGCATCGACCCAGCGCAGCCCATTCCCCTGAACTTCCATCCCCAGCTTCCGGTACAGGATCCGAACTCGGTGTGGACCTTCAACGGAACCATCCCGCCGAAACTGATTCAGGGCCGCTATATGGAGCCCATTCTGGTCCGCCATCACAACAAGCTGCCCGCTGACCAAAGCCAGAACAACGGGTTCGGTAAGAACACCATCACCACGCACGAGCACAACGGTCACCATGGAGCGGAGAATGACGGCTTCACCGGCGCGTTCTTCTTCCCGGGGCAGTTCTACGATTATCACTGGCCGATCGTGCTCGCCGGGCTGCTCTCCATCAACACGGACGCCACTGATCCCATGGCGGCCACTCCGAACGACGCCGGTGGAAGCGACAAGATCCCGGGCGACTGGCATGAAACCATGTCCACGCACTGGTTCCACGATCACATGTTTACCTTCACTTCCCAGAACGTGTACAAGGGCAACGCTGCCATGTTCAACATTTACAGCGCGCTCGATCGTGGTAACGAGGAAATCGACGATGGCGTCAATCTCCGGCTGCCCTCCGGCACAGCCAAGAGCTGGGGCAATCTGGAGTATGACGTCAACATCATGCTCGCCGATAAGGCATGGGACGCGAACGGGCAGCTATTCATGGACATCTTCCAGTTTGATGGTTTCCTGGGCGACGTCATGACAGTGAACCTGTGGTACAAGCCGTACTTCGAAGTGGAGCGCCGCAAGTACCGCTTCCGCATCCTGAACGCCAGCGTGTCTCGGTTCTTCAAGATCGCCGTTGCTGATGCTCAGGGGAATGAAGTGCCGATGATCTTCATCGCCAATGACGGTAACCTGATGCCCAGCCCCGTGATCCTGACGGAACTGGACGAACAGGGAATCGCCGAGCGGTACGACATCGTGCTTGACTTCTCGAAGTTCAACGTCGGTGACAAGCTTTGGTTCGTGAACCTCTGCGAACACCAGGACGGCAAGAAGCCCGCTGCGGACCTTACGATGGCGGAGGCTCTCTCCGGCACATCGTCTGATCCGTGCGTGGGCAAGTTCCTGGAGTTCAGAATCGTGCGCGACCCGGCCCAGCCCGACCAGAGCCAGGTGCCTGACGTGATGATTCCGAACCCCGATCTGTCCAACATTCCCGTCTCTCGCACCCGTACCTTCGAGTTCGGCAGCGGCGCCGCGCAGCCTCTCCCGGATAGTGATCCCGCGGCCTACACGGTGGGTGAAGGAGGTGTGCGTGGACCATGGGGGGTTAAGGTGGATAACAACCAGATGCTCAACGCGAGTTGGGGGCGCATCTCAGCCGCGCCGGCTTACGGGACACGCGAAGTCTGGACGCTTCAGAACGGTGGCGGCGGCTGGGACCACCCCATCCACATCCACTTTGAAGAAGGGCAGGTCCTGGCCCGCAACGGCAAGGCTTCCAATGTGCCCGCGTGGGAAAAAGGCCGCAAGGACGTTTATCGTCTGCGTCCCGGCGGCAGCGTGACCCTGACCATGCAGTTCCGCGATTGGGGCGGGATGTTCATGGAGCACTGCCACAACACTGTGCATGAGGACAACGCCATGCTGGTGCGGTGGGAAATCGACGATGGCGGAGCGCCGTTCCTGCGTCCGCTTCCGACGCCGATTCCAACGCCTCAAGGTGTGACCTTCGTTCCCCCGGACAACATTGAGCCCACCGCCTTTTAATCCGGTGGTGGAATGGACAAAACTGCGCTACTCTTAACACCGGCGGGCTGGTTACGAAGGTAACCCACTCGTCGGTCTTCTTGCTGCTCCAGCGGTGCAATAATCGAACCCAGGGAAGTAAAGCCATGCGACGGAAAAAATCGGTAGTTCTTGCGGCACTGGCCGCGTCTCTTATCTCCGCAATTACTCTCATTCATTCCCGCCCCGCCAGCGCTGCTGACAAGCGCTGGGGAGCCGACTACTTTCCCAATGTCCCATTGGTAAACCAGGATGGAAAAACCGTCCATTTTTATGATGACCTGATCAAGGGCAAAAGCGTGGTGCTGGACATGATCTACACCCACTGCGTCGATTCGTGTCCACTCGAGACCGCCCGCCTGGTGCAGGTGCAGAAAATTCTGGGCGATAAGGTGGGTAAAGACGTTTTCTTTTATTCCATCACCATCGATCCCAAGCGAGACACGCCGAAGGTCCTCAAGCAGTACGCTGAGACCTATCACGTGGGTCCCGGTTGGACTTTCTACACCGGCAAACCAGCCGATATTGAATTGATCGCCAAGAAGCTTGGGCTTTATTCCGATCCTGATCCTACCAACCGCGATGGCCACGAGCCGGGCGTACTGATAGGAAACGAGCCCAGCCACCAGTGGATGCTGGATGCCGCCACTGATAATCCCAAATTTATGTCCATCATGATCACTGACTGGCTCAATAGCTGGAGGAATCGAAAGGGGACCCCGCTCCCCAGCTACACCGAAGCCACAACGGTCCAGAAAGACGGACGGTATCTGTTCGCGCGCCATTGCGCCGCCTGCCACACCGTCGGCCACGGCGATAAGATCGGGCCGGACCTCCAGGGCGTAGTTGATGTGCGCGATCCCGTTTGGCTGACGCGCCAGATCGCAACTCCGGACGAAATGATCGCAGACAAAGATCCCATTGCCACTGCATTGTGGAACAAATACAAACACGTAAACATGCCCAACCTGCGGCTGGATCAGGACGAAGTCAAATTGATTATCGCTTTCCTGAAGGACCCGTCAGCGCAGCAAACCAAGGATCCGTCAAAACTCGATCTGGTAGGAGCACACGGGCACTAACCACCCCGCTTAACCACAGAGGTCACGGAGGGCACAGAAGGAGTGAGTTAGCGCCAACGGATTTCGTGAGATAACCAATCAGAACGGCTCTCAAATTCTTCTTTTCTCCTCTGTGTTCCTCGGTGCGCTCTGTGGTTAAACTCAGCTTGGCTGCACGGCGCGCCTGACTGCCAGCAGCTCACTGAGCACCGCTTCGAGGTTCTTGAGATCGAGCGCGTTGGCTCCATCGGATTTGGCCTGCGAAGGGTTGTCGTGCACTTCCATAAAGATCCCGTCCACACCGGCTGCTACGGCTGCACGCGAAAGCAGCGGAATAAATTCCGGCTGGCCTCCGGAAACGGCCTGACCATTGGCGCCTGCTGAAGGGAGCTGCACGGAGTGCGTGGCGTCAAACACAACCGGGGCAAACTGGCGC
>DATNDP010000047.1:0-8153 GCA_035553195.1 Candidatus Acidiferrales bacterium | reverse complement strand
GGTCCAAGAATGTATGAGGCGTCAGTGGGCAGAACAAAGATGATTGCGCCGGTGACGATCACGGCATAAACCCAGAGGTTCCACGCGGTCAAAAAGCCGGCCATCTCGCCGAAGCCGGATTTGGCCCACTGGTAAAGGCCGCCTTCCAGCGGCATCATGCGGTTCAGGTAGATGACCACGATGGCCAGCGGAACGTAGTAGAGCAGCATGGAACCCAGCCAGAACGCCACGTGCGCGCGGCCGAGCTTGGCTGCGATCCCCACCCACGTGGAGCCCACCACGCACAGCACTTGCGCCATGACCAGGTCGCCCAGCCCAAGTTCCTTGCGCAAGCCGGCCTGTTCGAGCGTGGTTGGGTCTGGCACGGCTGACAATCATGCCACAGAGAGATGCAGATGAGGAACACCCACCACGAAGACACGGAGGCACGGAGAAAAACGAACCTTACTGCTGGACTGTTCTCGTCCTGAGATTGAACGTGTCTCCGGGGTGGAGAATGTAATACGCTTTCCCGTCATGTTTCTTGCCGTCATGGATCAGGACTTCGCCGTCCATGGTTTTAAACGTGTCGCCGTGAACCAGGATGGCGGCGCCCTGATCGATGCCGATGCCCAGCAGGTCAGGATGGGCGGCGATCACCGGGTCCAGGTCGTCTTCGCGATGGCGCACCACCACGTGTTGGTCAATGGCCGAGCCAGGCAGCAGGGCGAAGCCGGCTTCATGGCCGGGGACCATCATGATGCGGTTGTCGCCGTCGGGATTGTCGGGATGGGCGGGATCTCCGCGGACGAGAAACGACCCTTGAATGGTGGCGCCGGCGGAGCTGCCGCCCACCACGCCGCCGCGCGCGAGCAGCGCCTTGATTTCATGCTCGACCCGCGTACCCAGGTACGCATCGGCCAGGCGCCATTGCCGTCCGCCTTCAAACCATACGCCGGAGGCGTTCCGCAGGATGTCAGCAAACTTTTCTGAGTTGGCGATATTTCGGTCGCGCGTGTGCAGCACGATAACGTGCTTCACGCCGAAGCGCTTGGCAAACTTCTCGCCGTCATGAGCCACATCGATCATGGAGTCGGACGCCGCGGTGGGAATGAAGACGAAGTTTGCGTCAGGGCCTCCGGCGAGTTCGACAAATTTGTTGCGCTCGTCGGCCGTGACCGCTCCGCCGCCATGGATCATCAGCCAGCCTTTCGCGGGGCCGATGGTGGAGCTGTGGTCGTAGCCGGCGGGGCTGGCCGCGAGCGGGCTTAGCAAGACCGCAAAACACAACAGGGATTGGATTGCCGATAACAAGCTGTTCGTGCAGCTCATTTGCCCTCCGGGTCGCAATGGATTTGTCTGCGTTTCACGCCGGCGCGCGGCGCGCGCCGGGAGTTGATTCTACTTGGCTTTTGACTCCGCGGGAAACAGATTTCAGCCGCGAATGAAAGCCAATTGGCGAACCTTGTTGATCTCTCCGGAGGAAGCTGCATAATGTGAGGCGGTTAGCATACTCGTGAGAGAGGCCCTAAGAACGTTGGCGTATGCGAGCCCCGGTTCGTGTGAGCAGAAGATGAGCAGTGAAGCGCCAGAGCGGAAGATAGACGAGCCAGGGTCAGCCAGCGCCGCAACTCCGGAAGACAGCGATTTCGCGCGAAAGCTGCGCGGCTTTGGGCCTGTCGGCATAATGGCCATTCTGGTTGTGTTGGCAGGGAATGTGTTGTTTGTCCCGGGCAGCGCTGTCCTGGCGCTGATTTGGGCGCGCTGGTCCGAGACGCCGTGGCGAGAGATTGGATACGTGCGGCCGCGAAGCTGGGCTGTAAGCGCCGCCATTGGGATCGCCTTTGGTGCGGGACTGAAACTTCTGCTGAAAGCGGTGATCATGCCGCTGCTGGGCGCGCCGGAGATCAATCACGCCTACCACTATCTGGCAGGAAATCGCGCGGCGATCCCGGCCACGCTGTGGCTGCTGATTGTCGGAGCAGGATTCGGAGAAGAGACCATCTTCCGCGGCTACATGTTCGAGCGCCTGGGAAAGCTGCTGGGAAAAAGCGCTGCTGCGAAAACCGCGATCGTGCTGATCACTTCCACGCTCTTTGCGCTGGCGCACTATTCCACACAGGGGCTTCCGGGCGTGGAGCAGGCGGCGGTGACAGGGCTGGTTTTTGGGACGATCTTCGCCGTGAGAGGAAGAATTTTCATGCTCATGTGCGCGCACGCGGCCTTTGATCTGGTGGCTTATGCGCTGATCTATTGGGAGCTTGAGACGCGAGTGGCGCATTGGGTGTTCAGGTAGGATCGTCGTGATCGGATCCCAGTAACTGGGTTCGGTTGTTGCCAGCAGGAACTCTTTTCTTGTGTCGCTTCGCCTTTAGGCGCCGCTCCGGCCTTCGGCAGAGCGGTATTGAATCGGTTATCTGCTTACTCAGCACTTGCCCCGTCGTCCCGGCTGCGCCGGGACTTGGGTCGTGCTGGGCTAAACTCTTTCGCGCCTTCGGCGCTCGGGTATGCGGCGGGACACACCTTCATGGCTCTGGGTTGCATTCTTGGAAAAGCCAATAGCCAAAAGTGAAGAGCCAACAGCTGATGGCCAAGTGCTAATGGCTAATGGCTGCTTTCACGCTGCCATCTGTGGCGGAAACAGCACGGGCTCTAGTAACACCTGGCGGGTTTCTTCTGAGGTGAGGCGTTCGTCGGCGGTGTAGAACTCGGCGCTACCGCGGGGCGACCTTCTTATGGAGAGCATACCGCCTTCCGGCGCGCCTTTGGTCTGGTTGTTAATGACCGCGTAATCATATCTGACAACACAGTTATCAAAGTCGGCGTGCAACACCAGTTCAAGTCCTGAAACCGAATTTCTTACGCGATAAAGATTGTCGTCTTCAGCGGCGAAATCGGCTTGCGAGCTGCGGGCATTGAACTCTGCGACGTCCGCTTGCAACTCTTTACCCAACAAGCGCCAACGTTCGCGTGCGGCTTCAGCAAATTGGAGCTGCTCATTCTGTTGTGCTTGAGAATCAGGCGCGGAGCGGTGGCGGTAATTTTCAATCCAGCTCATGCTTGTTGGGATGAGAGTTCGCAAAAGACAGATGCATATTGCATTCCAGCACTGCTGCTGTATACTTGCGCCTACCTTCCGCGACCGTATTCCGGGCATGGTTTCGCGGGGTCTTTGCCGGGTTGTCTCTTGAATCGTGGTGCGATATAGTCTCAGCCCGGTTACAGATGAATTCGTGCCCACGCCGGAGATGATTCCATGAGCGCTACACCGTCCAATGGCCATAACCGTGTCAGCCTGGTGCCGTATGGTCTGAACGAACAGCACCCCAACAATTACAAAGACATTGTCGACGCCATGTGGGAGAACCGGGACAATCTCGGTTATGCCTGGCGCATTCTGCGCGATGGCTGCTGCGATGGCTGCTCTCTGGGCACCACCGGCATGCATGACTGGACCATGAAAGGCGTCCATCTGTGCGCGGTACGCCTGGCCCTGCTGCGCTTCAGCACCATGCCTGCCATGGACTGGCACCTTCTGGAAGACGTGGGGCCGCTGAAGAACAAGACAGAAAAACAACTGCGCAAGCTGGGCCGGCTGGCTGTGCCGATGATCCGCCGCAAGGGCGACAAAGGCTTCCGTCGCGTGACGTGGGACGAGGCGCTGAACACGATTGCGGCGCAGATCAAAGTCACCGATCCCAAGCGGGTTGGCTGGTATATGACATCGCGCGGTCTGACCAATGAAGCCTATTACGCACACAACAAAGTGGCGCGGTTTGTGGGGACCAACCACGTGGATACAAGCGCGCGCATTTGCCACGCGCCCAGCACGGCGGGCTTGAGCGCCACGGTGGGCTGCGCCGCCACTACCTGCTCGTACTCGGACTGGATCGGCGCCGACCTGGTTGTGTTTGTGGGCGCGAACCCGGCCAACAATCAGCCGGTTACGACGAAATATCTTTATTATGCGAAGAAGGCGGGGACGAAGGTCTTCGTCGTCAATCCTTATAAGGAACCGGGCATGCAGCGTTACTGGGTGCCCTCGGTGACAGAGAGCGCGCTCTTCGGGACCAAGATTGCTGATGACAACTTCCAGGTCCATGTGGGCGGCGACGTTCCGTTCTTCTACGGCGTGCTGAAGCACCTGATTGAGAACAATTGGATTGATCGGGAGTTCATTGCGGCGCGCACAGTGGGCTGGGAGCAGGTGGAAGCCAAGGCTCGCAGCCTGCAATGGGCCGATTTGGAGCGCGGCTCCGGGTTGACGAAGGCTGATATGTTCCGCTTTGCTGAGACGTTTGGCAAGGCGCGCCACGCGATCATCGTGTGGAGCATGGGGATCACGCAGCATCGCTACGGCACTGACAACGTGCGGTCGATTGTGAACTTGCAGCTTGCCAAGGGGAACATTGGGCGTCCGCATACCGGGCTGATGCCGATTCGCGGCCATAGCGGTGTGCAGGGTGGCGCGGAGATGGGCGGTATGCCCGGCGCGTATGTGATGGGGCTGCCGGCGACGGAGGAGAACGCGAAGAAGTTTGCCTCGCCGGAGGTGTGGGGCTTTGAGCCTCCGAGCTGGAAAGGCTTGAGTGCCGCGCACATGGTTCTTGCAGCCGAACGCGGCGAGATTGACGTGTTGTGGCAGACGGGCGGCAACTTTAAGCAGACGCTGCCGGAGCCGGACCTGGTAGAGCGCGCGCTGGGAAAGATCAAGCTGCGCGTGCATCAGGACATTGTCGCCAATCCCACGATGATGGTGGATCCGGCAGACACCGTGGTGCTGCTGCCTTCGAAGACCCGGTACGAGCAGCGCGGCGGCGGAACGGAAACCAGCACGGAACGGCGCATCATCTTTAGTCCGCAGATTCCTGGCGGGCCGGATATTCCCGAAGCCAGAGATGAATGGGAGATCCCGGTCATGATGGCGGAGAAGCTGGATCCAGTTCGGGCCAGAGCCGCCTTCCCCTGGAAAAACACCGAGGACATCCGCAATGAGATAGATCGCGTCTGTCCTACCTATAAAGGTATAGCTGCTCTGAAAAAGAAGGGAGACAACTTCCAGTATGGCGGCCCCAGGCTGCTGGTGGATCGTTGCCTCACTCCGGACGGCAAAGGGCACTTCAGCGCCGTTGAGTTGCCGGAAGAGAAGGTTCCCGCGGGCAGGTTCCTGCTGGCGACGCGGCGAGGAAAACAATTCAACAGCATCATCAACGCGGAAGTGGATCCGATTACGGGCGCTCGCCGCGAAGACGTGATCATGGCGCAGGAAGATGCCGATCGGCTCGGGCTGAAAGAAGGAGATTCCATCACCCTGCGCAATGAGCTGGGACAGTATCACGGGCGAGTGAAGATCGACCGCGTGAAGCCGGGGTCGCTTCAGGCACACTGGCCGGAAATCAATGTGCTGGTTCCTGCAGGGAGGCTCGATCCCAGCGGAGTGCCCGATTACAACGCCACGGTGGAAGTGGTGGGCGCTCATTGCCTGACAGGTGCGGGAGCGCAAGGCGAAGCAAAGACCATCAGTGCGTGAGAAATTGCGCTTTCTGTGCGGCGCCGGGACCGCAACGGATGCCAGGAGTATGAGATCGACTGAAATATTTGCTGGCCTGCTGTTGAAGCGAACGAAAAAACTAATGTCACTCTAAAAGAGGTGAATGTTATGGCGTCAGATCGTCTTCCAAACCGTTGGGGAATCGCAGTTGCGGCAGTGTGTATGCAAATCTGCCTGGGCGCTGTTTACGGTTGGAGCGTCTTTAAGATCCCATTGATGAAAACCGAACATTGGACGGAAACCTCCGTTCAATTGAACTTCACGCTGGCCATCCTGTTTCTGGGCGTCGGGACTGTAATTGGCGGCCTTTGGCAGGATCGCGTTGGACCGAGGAAGGTGGCGACCGTTGCTGGCGTGCTCTATGGCCTCGGATATCTGATTGCTTCGTGGGGCTCTTCAAACCACTCGCTGGGAACCATTTACGCAGGCTATGGAGTGCTGAGCGGGCTTGGAATGGGCATGGGCTACATCACGCCCGTGGCCACGCTGGTTAAGTGGTTTCCTGACAAAAGAGGGCTGATGACCGGCGTGGCAGTCTGCGGATACGGAGCGGGCGCGCTGATCATGGCTCCGGTGGCCGCGCCTATGATTGTCTCGCACGGCGTGCCGTATACTTTCGCAGCGCTCGGGATTGTTTACCTGATCGTGGTAATCATCGCAGCTCAGTTCTATGCCAATCCTCCACAGGGTTGGACTCTGCCGGGCTGGAAGCCAACCAGCGCAGTTGCAAAAGCTGCAAGCAGCTACGACTTCACGGTTCGCGAGGCAGCCAGCACCTGGCAGTTTTATCTGCTCTGGGCGATGCTTTTCCTGAACGTGTCCGCCGGCATCATGATCATCAGCCAGGCGTCTCCGATGGCGCAGTCCAAAGAGTTTGTCGGAATGACTGCCATCCAGGCAGCCGGCATGGTCGGTCTGATCTCGATCTTCAACGGCTTGGGACGCGTCTTCTGGGCCTGGGTGTCAGACTTCATCGGCCGCGCCCGCGTCTACTTCCTGCTGTTTGCCATCCAGGCGGTGGTCTTCTTCATGCTGCCGAAAATTCATGATGCCACCACCTTCAGCGTGCTGTTTGCCATCATTGGCTTGTGCTACGGCGGCGGCTTCGGTACCATGCCTTCCTTCACGGCTGACTTCTTCGGCCCGAAATTCATGGGAGGCATTTACGGCTGGATCCTTCTGGCATGGGGTGCTGCGGCCATTCCATCGCCCATCATGATTGCGCGTCTGCACCAGTCCACCGGTGCTTTCTCGACCGCTGTATACATTATTGCGGGCGTGATGGTGTGCTCGCTGGTTTTGCCGCTGATTGCCAAACGGCCCAACCGCGACGCCAAGGTGCTCAGTCCGCAGGAAACCGCCGTACGCGCCAGCTAGCAACCTTACTTGTAACAAAAAGGCAGGCCTCTAAGAGGCCTGCCTTTTTTCTTCAATATCCATAACCCGTAGCCGGCGCCGGAAGCCGCCGAGTTTCGGAGTCTTTAGTGGGGACAGTTGGGACGCGAATCGTGCCAGCCGCCCTTGATGTAAGCGTACATTTTGTCGGTGAGGTCGCTGGTCAGTTTCACTGTGCTCGCATAGGGATATTGGCCCAGATACTGCGTTGTGATCTGCCCCTGCCCCCAACCGGCAAGGTTGACGGAGCCGGTGAAGTGTTCCTGCCCATCATTGTTGAGCGTGTAAGTGATGTAGAAGTTCACCGGCTGCCCGTTCGATTCGGCAAAGCTGTTGCCATCCGCCCGGCCCAGTTGGTTGAGGTAGTCAAGCACGTCCTCTTTGTGCCATGCGCGACCTCCTACCGGATCCTTTGCGTTATACGCGTAGTTGTAGTTAATCACCACAATCAGGTGCGAATTGCGTATGGGCGCAATCACCGGAGTGCATGGAGCCGGAGCTTGTTTGCGTCGCGCATAATGCCGCGGTTGCGGCGCAACGCAGCCGGTCAAAAAGGCCAAGGCGATCATCCCGGCCAGAACTCTGAATTTCATTTGGTCTTCTCCTCTATCAGCATCCATTCCGCAAACGCGCCAGCAATCCCGGATGCTTCTCTGGTTTCAGGGAAGAAAAAGCCTGCCTTCCCAAAGTCAAATTCTGCAATGCAGGGGCCCGGAGATAAGGGGGAAACCTGTTTGGCACAGGCGTGCTTACGTGGGGGATTGAAAGCTGTTGCGCAGTATGCGTTGAAAGGTCCCGGCAGTCAATAGTTACTTTCGGAACCACCGGTTACCAGCGAGAGTGGCTTCGCCGGCGCTTCGGGCTTGCGATTTGCGCCAACTTTAACCGAGCGTCGCCAGTACCCGCTTGTTGGCGCAATAAGAAAAGCCACAGCTTCCGGGTCTGTGGCTTCTCGTATTTAGCAGTCGACGGATGAGCCTGCTTCTGTAGTAGTAGAGTTGGAAGCGACCGCTTTGATATAGGCAACTTAAGAAAAATTCATCGCAGGGACAGTCGCTACTTGATTCGCCCGTTTCCGTGTCTGCGCCTACTCTTGCCGCACTCGTTCCTTGAAGAGTCTTCCCACATTCAGGCCGACATTAAATGAGAAGCGATTCAGCGCAAAGGTCAGGCTGCGGGAATAACCTGCTTCCACACGCACAACTCGCGTCGGTTCAAATCCCAGCCA
>DATNDP010000046.1:0-5716 GCA_035553195.1 Candidatus Acidiferrales bacterium | reverse complement strand
CTTCGTTCGCAGGGGCTTACGGGCATGCGCAGCGCGGATGCAGGCAAGGGCCGCTGAACCAGGTTCTCAGGACTTCTTCCAGTCAAAAATCTTGGCCCTTCATTTCTCACCTTATGGGAGCAAAACGACGGGCCCACGTTTCCGCGGGCCCGTAAAAGGAGAATGCAGAGAGAGGATTTACAACGGCAGTACAACCTTGTTTGTTCAGCATGTATTCCAATTGATACTTTGCCTTCTTCTTTTGCGGAACGGAGAAATACAGATATCCAGCCACTGGCGACATGGTATTGCCTTCAGACAGGCCCTTTTCGCGCAGCTCCAGCGTCATGGTCCTGCGGTCAGCGCGGCTGGCTTCCGGCTCAGAAGGCCGCTGCCCGCCGATGCCAACGCCAACTCCGGCGGAAGTCACAACTCCTCCTCCGCGCGGCTGGCCAGTAATGGGATCAATGCCGCCTTTTTCATAGCCGATTCCCGCTGTAGGATAAATGGCCACGTTGCGGTCTTCAGGCTGGTCGGATTTCGGCAGCGGTTCCAGGCGGGCCGCAACCACATCCGCGCTTGATGGCTTGCGGGCAATGTCCTTGCCGGTCTCGCGCAGGTCAAAATCGTTCAGAGACACCTCAATCATCCCGTCTTTGCGTGGATAGATTGCCACCTCCACCGCCACGCAGCAGGCATCAATGTCCGTTGAGAATTCCTTCTTCGCCTGCGCCGGTTTGACCAGCCTTGCGCCAATGGCAGTTCCTTCCTGCTCAAAGTGCGCGGGATATTTTTGCGCCGAATCGCGCGGAACGGTTCCGCGCGGTGCTTCGCCGGAATACGCTGCTGCCGCCAACATCAGCAGAACAGGCAGGCCTGTTCGTATGGCACGCTTGAGAACGTTTCCTGAGTTCATTTCTTCTCCTCGTTTTGCGCGGCGTTGGCGCTCATCTTGAATTCGGGAGTGATCTTCAGTGTCTTGCCGCTCAATACATAAATTCGCTGGTGGAAACTGCTGCCGTCCGCAACGGTCAGCGAGAGGTCGTAGGCCCCGGAATCAAGCCACATATGCTTGAGCTTGGCCGCCCTTCCGGCATAGGCATGGTCAATGTAAACCGAAGCGTTCTTGTTCCGGCCCAGCGACTTCAACTCCACCTCACCCTTACCCAGCCCATAGTTCAGGTCAAAGGCGTGCGGAGGGTAGAGATAAGGTCCGTAGAGCGAATCTCCCGCAAAGGGCGTGTAGAAGCCCGCGACGGAAAAAGCTCTGTAAGGATAATAGGAGTGATAAGGGTAGTAAGGAAACGGTCCAACGAACGAGCGCCCGAAGTCGGTGTAGCTGGCGCCCAGGGTGATGGCGCCCAGGTGGAAATGGGTCTTGCGTCCGGCTGGCTTGGAATCCTCATCGTCGGTGTTGTTGTCTGCTTTTTGGTCCGCGCTGGCCTCTGCTTTTTTGGCTTTGCTGCTGATTCGCGGTTTGGACCGGATTTTGTTTTGTTGCAGTGCTGCGATCCTGCTGCTGCGCGTTCTCCTGTGTTTGCGCGCGCGCTGATGGCGCCAAGCCGAGCATCAACGCCACAAGAAACAACATGACTTGCTTGCCCATAGGCAGCCTCTCTTAAACGATTCTAAAACTTCAAAGATGCACATACGTTGCCAGAAACCGATGCCGCGATTGGCGGATTTTCAAGCCTTTGGAGCCGTTCCGAACGATTGAGAGAGACCTGTGTGGCGAATTTCAACCATCTGTGCGGTGGATTTCAGCCACAGGAAAGCAGCCAATCCCAGTCCTGGGGAATTGCCTTTTGGTGGCTTCCAACGGGCGCACGTCCAACAGGTTTGCACTCGATGTAAGTACTAAAGTGATGGATTGAAGCTATTTCATGAGTCTTGCCCATAAGGCATCTGCGCCAGGGAAGCCTCCGCGAAAGGGTTCCTTTGTGCTGAGACAACGGTGACCGGTCCTCTTCCACTTTCATCGGTTACCGTCAACCGCCGAATCTGGGTTCTTGCACGACAGATGCGCGATCACTTCGGCATCGTCCTCGTACCCGTATATATAGAGATGACGCGCAGCGGTGTCCCGGGGATTGTCCGGCACAGGATAAAGAATCCACAGCCCTTTCCCTGCCAAATTAACAATGTGATTTGCTGCTTCCTCTATTGTTACATTGTGCAGAGTAAACGGCTCTATGTTTTCAGCCCTCGACGACGCCAGTATGTCACCGGCATAGCCCTCATTCGGATGAAGGTGAGCTCGTACGTAGCCAGCCAGGATGATTCCCAGTCCCTGGACCGTGGTTCTCATGGTGCCAAACTGTTCCATGTGGATATTCAGCACGTAACTGGAGCCAGCCGGAACAGTCCGAGGCATAATGACCCACACACCACCGCTGTTACCAGCAACGTAGTCCGAACCTTCGACAATGCCTTCGATTATCTGGCGTGCCTGTGCATCCTTCAGGTTCACGGATTTGGTGGTGCGGCAGAGCGGGTCGCCAGGCTGCAAGATAATTCCAAGGGGCAGATGGTTCTCGGAACCGAACTTCAACAGTGCAGGCAACAGGGGCATGTCATTCATACTAAAGGTGAAGGCCTGCTGGGATTCTGCTTTGTCATTCTGTCCGACAGCTGCGCTCAGTCCGGCGAGGATGGCAAGCACGGCTGCCAAGAACTGAATTCGTTTCTGCAATATCATAGACGGGGCCATTGTCCATTTCCCCGCAATCTGGACCGTGCGGTTGAATTGGCACAACTTTCTGCGACAAGAAGAGCAAGGGGCTAACTCGCTCTTAAAGCTTGTAAGTTCCAGACAATTGATGCCTAGTCCCCGGTTTTGCCCGTTGGTCCAACATTGATTAGGTGGGCATTATCGCCTCCGGCCTGCTACGATTCTCCCTGATGCGAGACGATCCAGCCGCTGAAGTGCGCTCGCACGGGCTTACCGGCATGCGCAGCTTGAATTCTCGAAAGGGCCGTTGAAGTATCGCGGCTGGTTGAGGCGCACGGCAATTCGTTTGGCAACACGGCACAATTGTTGAAATTGCTTGAAAAACACCTGGCGATAATGGAATCCTCTTTGCTTGTTCTATTTTGCGTCGTTCTCATGGGCATCTATGACGCGCTGCGCCTCCTCCCTAACCAGCAAGTTAGGGTCGCTGGCAGCAACACGCTTCACCACAGCAGCGACTTCGCTCCAACTTTGTTGCCCAAGGCAGTCAACGGCAGAGAGACGGACAATCTCCGAACGAGAATGCACAGCCGCCTTGCTCAGAGGAGCTATCACTTCCTTTTCACCGATGTAGCCAAGCATCCGCACCGCCAGATGCTGCGCACGGTAGTTGGATGAATCAAGATACTCGCTCAGCGGGGCGACGGCCCGGATTCCGAAGGATTTGACCTCGTCCATGTCCTCCATCGATGCATCTGCACGCATTGGTGTAACACGTACGCCGTCCGGTGTGGTACTTGTTCCTTTCTGCAAAGCCTTGTCCATTATCTCGGCAACCCGTTTATTGATGAAAGCCTGGGTCGGCCGGGCGCTGGGACTCTGTCCTGCAAAAGCTAAGGTGAGCCAAAACAGCGTAGCGCTCAACAGCAATAAGGGACAGGATCGCAGACAGCGAATGACAGAAAAGCAAAAGTTGCCAGATAAGCAGACTATTCTCATTGCGACCTCGCTCAATTCACGGTCCCAATACTGAAAGAGCTATTTTCGCCAACAGGATTCCCGCTGACATTCAGCGAAATCCCGTTGGCACACTGCCTGCTCGAAGAGGTAGTGCTGATTGGGTATGTAAACCCGTCGGTAAAGATAATATTGAAGGTTTGTGTAACAGATATGCAAGTATTGGTTTGTGGGATCGGCGGGCCGAAACAGGACCCCAGCGGCACATCGTCAAAAGTTCCATCGGGATTAGTATTCACGGGAGTGGAAAACGGCTGATTGCTGATATTCTCGCCAGCGGTGCTCGTAACGCTTTCGAGTGGAGTCATCCCTCCGACTGGCAACGGATTGCCGTCTTGATCCAGAACTTGGTAACGCACATCGAAGCCGGTCCCGAGCGTGTTGAAAGGACAGAATGAACTGGACAGCAGGGGGCTGGCGCTCGTGGCCTGGAAATAAGTGGGCACGGGCGGTGGCGGCGGAAGAAAGCAAGGGGGACAATACCATTCGTCGCCCCTGAAATAAATCGAGGCCTTGAAGCGCCGCGTGGAAGAGCTTGGCGGCCAGATTGAGACTGACGATCTGGACGATTACCGAGAGGAGGTGGAAGAGGCATTTTTGAATCACATCGTCGAGTACGAGGAAGCTCCGTGGACCACGAACTTCCAGCAACTTGAAAATGCAGGCGTGTCACTTCCCGAGCCGGATTCGCTCAGCGATCAGGAGCTGACAGCAAAACTCTGGGAGGTAATCCAGAAGCTCGCCTTGCTTCATGTTTTTATCGAGCAGACAGATCATCTCAGCGACCGCGAGCTCTATACACATCTCTGGACCGATTCTTTGCGGGAAGAAACCAAAGCGATGCAATTTTGCCGCCAATGGCGCCTGGCACATTCAAATCCTGGGCGGCTGCAGCGAGGAAGATAACCAGCTCTACCTGAAGTATTACGCGGACGATGACTGGCGCAAGCAATGGCACAAAGACTTTCCCGAGGACCCCATTCCCGCGCACGAAGACCCGCCCTACGATCGCGACCGTCTGCTACCCAAGATGGATTACGATGCGCCCACTGGTTCGAAGCCCAACTAAAGCTTCAATCAAAGGGCAACTGAAAAACTTGCATTTGACCTTCTTGTTTTCGCCCGACGGAAGCGTACTGTTGCGAGCTCGGCTGTCCAACCTGTATAGCCGATCCTTGCTGAAATCTGATATGTTGCACATTTTCACGTTTGAGGAGGACTCACCCCGATGGATGTGCATCCGCCACACGGTGGAATTCACAGTTGGCGCGACTTCTTTGTTCACTTAATCGTTATTACTCTGGGGCTGCTGATTGCGCTCGGTTTGGAGGGCATTGTGGAATGGGGCCACAACAGGCACCTCGTCCACACGGCGGAAGCAAACCTAAGGGCCGAATTAGTCGCAAATCGAAAGACCTTGGCCGGCGATTTTAGATTTTTGAACGATGCTCAAAAGCAGATGGAATCCGATTTATCGATTTTGTCAGCTTTCAAGGGAACGAATCACGCAAACGCGGAACTGGCATTCCATTGGACCTGGAACGGTCCTAACTCGGCGGCTTGGGACACTGCCCGAAATACCGGCGCAGTTGCCCTAATGAACTTTCAGACAGGCCAAAGATACGCAGACATCTATGCACAGCAGGCCACCGTGACAACACAGTCAGGCGCTTTCATTCGCGACATCTATAGAACATCAGCTCCACTGGAGGGAGGACGAACGTTGAAGGAACTAAAGCCCGCAGAGCTCGATACCATGATCGCGAACGCACAGCAAACATTGGCAGACCTGAAGTTGTTGCGCGACTTCAGCGAGAACCTTTCACGGCTCTACGCGAAGGCGCCTGAATAGGCCGGAGTTCAACCGGAACCAACATGCGACTCTATCTTGTCACGTCCAGAGCTACGCCGCGCGGGCTGTTGAATGCAGTCGATCCCCCGTTAAGATTGCGCGCAGGTGCGATGTTGCCTCCTGAAGAACTGACTCCAGTGAAGGTGGATACTGACTGGGCGGTGCTGTCTGCCACAAAAATCTCATTTGCAGAATTG
>DATNDP010000045.1:0-5647 GCA_035553195.1 Candidatus Acidiferrales bacterium | reverse complement strand
AGTTGACAGGTTGTAACGGGCTGTTTAGGATGCGTGACAGTAGATCGCGCGCGGATTCTCCACACTCCCTGCGGTCTTTTTCCAGACATTCATGCAACGAGTGCCGACCGTTTCCGGAACAACCAATTTGCTCGACATTCTGGATAGAGTGCTCGACAAAGGACTTGTCATTGCGGGCGACATTCGCATCTCGTTGGCGAACGTGGAGCTGCTCACCATCAGAATTCGCCTGCTCGTCTGTAGCGTCGATAAAGCAGAAGCCATCGGTTTGAACTGGTGGAAGTTTGACCCCAATCTGACGGCCTCTCTGGCCCAGCCTGTCCGGCGAACGCAGTTGCCGGCTCCAGGACCGGGAGAACAGGGAAGGGCGCAGAAGGTGCAGAACGCTGTTCGTAGGCGGAAAAAGTGAGTTTGTGATGAAGGAGGCCTTCGATGGCCGTTGAGCGTGTATCCGGGGGCTCAAGTCTGATCGATGTTCTAGATCGGGTCCTGGATAAAGGAATCGTCATTGATGCCTGGGTCAGAATCTCTCTTGTCGGTATTGATCTGATCACAGTAGAAGCGCGTGTAGTGGTCGCGTCCATTGACACATATTTGAAATATGCCGACGCTGTCGGTCTGACCGGCCTTGTGTCCCGTCCGACGCTTGCAGAAGGCGCAGCGGAAGAGGAAGTGGTGGAGGTTACACCGCGTCCTACTCGCCGCCGGCGGTAGGGCACGTACTTGGGGGGACCCGTGGCCACGGCCGAGATGCGGTTTCAGTCGGAGCGCATGCAAGGGCGGCGTGGATCGTACCAGCGTCGTCCCGCGATTCTTCGTCTGCTTCAGGCTGAACGCTCGGAGGAGATCTTTCCTCTGCTGCTCGAAGAGATCATTGCCCTCGGTTATCCGCGGGCCATGGTCCTCGACGTCAACTTCGACAGCGGCGAGGTCACGCCCGCGGCGGCGCTCAAGTGGCCGCGGCAGCAGATGGAGAAATTTTCCACCGCGCTCTGGATGTCAGACCATCCGCTTGCCGGTGTGCTCAACTCCGCCCGCCCCGCCGTGCTGACGAAAAGCAGCATCCACACGCGGCCCATTTACATTCATCCCATTCTGTATTCGAACCGCAATCTCTGCTGGGAAGCTGACCGTGTACGCACCGTAAGCTGCCTGGCGGTTCAGAACTTCCGCCGCGAAAAACGCATTCGCCTGGAAGATCAGGTTTGTTCCACCTGTGAAATGCGGGCCTACGCCGCCGTGGTGGTGGTTGAGCTGGGTAAGCACAGCTCTGAGGCAGGCCTCGCCGAACTTGCAGACCTGATTGACCTTGCCAACCGCTATCTTTCGCGCCTGTTCAAGGTTGAGCACTATTACAACCGCATGCGCGATATGGAAATCACCATCGCGCAGATGGGCACGGTAATGCAGAGCATGGCCGACCCGGTCATCCTCACAGACACGCAGCATCGCGTCATCATGCAGAACCGTGCCGCGGAACGCTTCTTCAAGGTCCCCGATGAGATGACCGAAGGTCTGGTGCGCGCCGTAGAACTCAACAATCTGCTCTTCTCCGCCGCGCTCTCCTCCATGCTGGTCTCGGGCAGCGATTCACATCGCGACCTCACGCTGGTAGACGCCATTGAAGGCGAGGAAATGCTGTTTGAAGCCGTCTCGGCGCCAACCTACGGCCCGGATGGTATCCAGATCGGCACTGTTACCGTCATGCGTGACGTGACCGATCTCCGGCGCGCAGACCAGGAACTCCGCCTGAACTATGACAAGCTGCGCGAAGCTGAGGAGGTTGTTCGCCAGGACCGCGACCGCCTCAACTTAATTATTGAAAACGTCGGCGATCCCATTGTTGTTTGCGATAGCCAGGCCAAGATCGTACTGGTTGACCCGCTCGCCCAGGAACTTTTTGGCACCTCGCTCGATGTCGCCCGCGATCCCATTCAGAACCGCAATCAAATCCAGTTCGGCACTTACATTGACGCTTTCACGTACTCCTTCGCCGAGCGTGAAACTGCGCCATTGCGCCTGTACAACCCGGCGCTGAAGCAGGAAATCGAGTATGACGCCCGCTCCGGCAAGATCTTTGATGAACGCGGACAGGTCTCCTTTACCGTGACCGTCCTGCGCGATTTGACCGCGGTACGCAAGGTGGAGCAGCTCAAGGTGGAGCGGCGCATGCTGGAGATTGAGAAGTTCGCCGCCACCGGCCGCCTGGCTGCCACCATCGCCCATGAGGTGAACAACCCCATGGAGGCGATCAAGAACGCCATCTACCTCCTGGCCGGCTCCATTCCTGAAAATGTGATGCCGGTTTACACCATCCTCAGGTCAGAGACTGAGCGGGTGGCCCGCATCGTGCGCCAGATGCTGGGACTCTATCGCAATACCGAGCAGGTCAAGCCGGTCAGCGTGAACGTGATTATTGAAGACACGCTGCTGCTGCTGAACCGTCAGCTTCAGCGCTCCAACGTTGAGGTGATCAGCGACCTCCGTCCTCTGCCGGATGCAGTGATTGCCGCTGACCAGATTCGCCAGGTCCTCTCGAACCTGGTCATCAATGCGAAAGACGCCATGCCCAACGGCGGCCGGCTGCGCATTCGCAGCCGCCACGTTATCGGTAAGGATGACCTTCATGCCCTGGTGCGCATTCTGATCGGCGACACCGGCACCGGCATCTCACGGGAAATGCTCCGAAACATTTTTGAGCCTTTTGTTACTACGAAAGGCGAGAAGGGTACCGGGTTGGGTCTCTGGATCGTGAAGGGAATTATCCAGAACCATGGCGGCAAGCTCTCCGTGAAGAGCAAGATCGGCCATGGAACCGTGTTTCGCATAGATTTGCCTGTAGTCAAGCTGTGAAGAGCAGACATGAGCGATCCCGGCACATACCGGATTCTGGTGGTTGACGACGAGGCTTCGGTACTGATCACGTACCGCCTCATCCTGGAGCAGGAAGGCTATAAGGTAACCGCCTGCGCCACCTCGGGAGAGGCCATCCGCGCGCTGCGCGAACAGGATTTTGAACTTGTATTGTGCGATTATTCTCTGGAGGAGCAGCACACCGGCTTTGAAGTGATCACCGAGGCAAGGAGGCGCAAGCCAGAACTGCCCGCCGCCCTGCTCACCGGCTATGCAACGAAAGAGACGGCGGACGAGGCATCCAGCCAGAATATCGGTATCATGTTTAAGCCGATCGAGATTGAAGAATTCCTGGCAACTACCTCGAAAATGTTGAGGAGAGACCATGAGCCCGACCAAGAAAGCGGCGAAAAAAACATCAGTCACCCGCAAAGCGGCGCAAAAAAATGAGACCGCAACGGCTGTTCGGGAGCGCGGGCCGCGTCCTGTGCTTGAAAGCATGCAGCCCGCAGCAGCCCCTTCCTCGCAGCAGGAAGGACTCTATGTTTATGGCGTGATTGATTCGCGCGCCGGCCTGACTTTCGGCAAAAGCAGTATTGGCGGCGTAAGTGAAGACGTCTCCACAGTACACTACGGCGACATTGCCGCCGTGGTCAGCCGCACGCCTGTTTTCATCTTTGATCCCACGCGTGATAACGCCCTGGCCCACGAGCATGTGATTGAAACCGTCATGAAGAGCCATACCATTGTCCCCATGGCGTTCGGCACAGTCTTTCGCACTGCGGAAGATATTAAGGAAGTCCTCAAGAGCATTTATCCCTCGCTCAAAGACGTGCTGCGGCAGATGACCGGTAAACTTGAGTTCGGTCTGAAGGTCACCTGGGACCGTGACCGCATCATTGAAGAACTCAAGCGCGAACACGATGAAATCCACCGTTTTCATCAGGAACTCACGCGCAAGCACCTGCAGTCCACGTATTTCGCACGCATGCAGCTTGGCCGCATGATTGACAAGGCGCTGGCGGAGCTGGCGGCCAACTACGTGCGCGATATCTACGACGGGCTGCGCGGCGTCTGCGTGGCGTCACGCGACAATAAACCAATCGGCGACAAGATGATCATGAACGCGGCCTTTCTCATTCAGAAGGAACGCGAGGCCGAGTTTGACGCCGCCGTCAACCGCATTGCCCAGAAATTCGGCGATCGCCTGAACTTCAAGTACACCGGCCCCTGGCCGCCGTACAACTTTGTCAACATCCGCCTGAAACTGGAGCGCGGCAACGCCGGGTAAAACAACTTTCGCCGCAGATGAACGCAGATCAACGCTGATCAGAATCTCGTTGCAACAACTCGTGCGGTCGCAGTTGATGTCACTCAGGAGAAACATCGGGCCGACTAAGTCGTGCAGCACAGCCGCCCTCGGCTGTGCTGCCAACTTTCATCGGGACGCTAACAACCGTGTGGCACAGAGCCTGCCCTGAGCGACTGAGCATGAGCGAGGGAGTCGAACGGGCACTCTTGCCTGTGCTGCTTTCGAGTAATACAGGAATGTTTAAGATAGGCACAGACTTTCATCTTGTCATCTTGAGCGAGGCCGAGCTGAGCTTGCGATGCGAGGCAGAGTCGAAGGATCTATGCATTTCCTGATGAAAATGCAACAGGCGGCGAACCGGTTGATTACTGGGATTTCAATTTTCACTTTTGGCAATTCTGGCAATGTTCTTTATTGACGATCTCCTCCTCGCTCCCTTCAAGGGCTTCAGCTTCATCATGAATACCCTGCGCAAGGTTGCCGAGGAACAATGGACAGACGACGCGCCGCTTAAAGAGCAGCTGCTTGAGCTCCAGGTGCGCCTCGAAGAAGGCGCACTCACTGAAGAACAATATCTGGAAGCGGAAGCCGCGATTCTGCGCGAGATCCGCGAAGTGCAGCGCCGCAAGATCGAGCTCGCCGGCGGCGACCCGGATGCCCTCTCCGGCGGCCTTACCGGCTCCGTCGCGGAAGGCTCTTCGGCGTCCCTCACCTGGACTCCCGAGGAGAACGAAAAAAACGAAGACGAGCAATGAGCTGAGCCGCAGTTCGCATTCCGATCACCCGATCTCCCGATCACCGGATCACCCGATCAATCACTTCCTTTAGCTCCACCACCATCAGCCTTCTCGGGCATTCCTTCCAGTTGTGCCGCCAGCACACGATCATGTCGCACGTGTCCACGGGATGGCGGTGGATCTTGAAATTGCGGCTCTCATATTCAAACTCAATCCGAACGCGCTGCCATTTGCCCGGTTGAACTTCGAACATCGCCTCGCAATTGGGAAAGTCCGTCTGCACCCGTTCCACATGAAACCCAAGCTCCCATGCCATGATTCCGAACAGCAGTACCACGCCGGTTTCGTTTACCGGTTCATAAGCAAGGCCGCGCGTCGGCATCGGCGCGCCATACACCGGTCGGTCGGCAAAGATCGGGCTGCGACTCCGGAAGTTCGGAATCGCCCTCGTCGCTTTCATCACCTCTCCGTGGTGTCCATGGGTAATCGTCATGAGTGCGGCTGCCTTTTTGCCGTTCTCCACTCCCCGAGTCTGCACCGACGCTGCGCCCAGTTCACGCCCCTCCACCATGGCCAGCACATCCTGCCATTTTTCTTCCGTTCCATTCGCTTGCACGTAATCGCGGAAGTGATCGGGAATGGTGTTCCATGGGCCAAAGCGCAGCCAGAACGTGCCCTTGGAGAACCGTCCCGCGGCATCGTAATGCTTGGTGCTGGGCAGGCGGCCCATCTTGCGCGCGACTTC
>DATNDP010000044.1:0-14543 GCA_035553195.1 Candidatus Acidiferrales bacterium | reverse complement strand
TCCGCCGTGTTCTGGTCGGCGCGGAAGCGCAGCAATGCGCCCACGCGTCCGGCCGCTTCAAGCTCTGGATCAGTATCTACAAACCGGATCTCGGCGCCATTGCGCAAAGCGAGATCTACCAGCGCATCAGAAACGTCACTGAGTTCGCGCGTGTTATTGCCGCAGACCGCACAATTGGGGACCATGCGCGTGTCCAGGTGTCCGCAATTTGCGCACTCCACAGCCTGTGCCTGGAAATCGCGAGAGACGAGCAGTGTCTGCACTTCTTGGCGCTCCAGCGCATTAACCACATGGCGCAGGCCCAGCGCGCCACGACCGTTGCGCTGCGCCTGGCCGATGACCTCGCGCAAAAGCTCTTGTTGTTCTTGAATGCGATGTTCCTGCAGAATGCGCGTCGCGCACTCACGCACCTGGTCCGCTGTGGCGGCAATCGGGTCGAGCAGGAAGCGGCCCACCAGTCGCTGCCGCACATACGCATGAAGTTGCGGCTCGATATCGGCCCACGCCTCATCGCGACAGCCGATCAGCAGCGCTTCACACCTGTCCTGGTTCATGAGCATGTGAAGCGATTCGGCAAATAACTTGTAGTGAGCGGCCACTTCGTTATCCAGGTGACGCTCGCGATGCCCGGCATCGTATCCGCTGTAGCCGTCGCTTTTGCCGATCTTGGGTAATGGTCCGAACTCAAGGTCGGGCTTGGCGAGCAACGTGTCTTCCGCCAGCTCAAAGATGCGTGCTTTTCTGCGGTCTACCAGCGCGATACACGCGCGCGGGATTCCCGTGCGGGCCGCCACCATGGGCTTGAGGTGGAAACGCGAATTCACAATCACCTGTGAACGCCCGAGGCGCGGAGGCACGTCCAGCTCGCGCCAAACCCCAAGCCCTCCACAGGCAAAGATCACCTTGCCGCGAGAATGATTACCGTGCAGCCCTTCGGCCACCTGCAGGATGCGCTGCAGGTCCTCGCGCAACGGAAGATTATTCCCGTTGCGTTCGGCCCGCCGAAGCGCCTCACGCACCATGTCCTTGATCAGGATCGTCTCCTGCCGGTGTGACTTGTCCTGCGGCGTCTGCGGCTGAAAATAAAAGCTCACAGCAGAGGCTTTTGGGGATTCAAATTGCGCAAGCTGGCGAATTTCTTCACGGGTAATCATCGCTTCCTCCTGTGCTGGGCTGCGCTTCAGGCAACACGTGAGCGTTTAAGCAGCCTGCCGCGGAAATCATTCTGTTCCGGCAGGTGCTTCTGCACGCGATCACGCGCCTTTTCAATTGACTTGCGAACCTGGTCGGGCGGACGGTCAGAGAGGCGTGAAATTTCATCGATGGTGAAGCCTTCGAGCGTGTACAGCACAAAGGCTTCCCGATCGGGAGCGGAGAGTTCGTGCAGGACGATATCCAATTGCGCCACCAGCTCTTCATTTAGAAAAATCTCTTCCGGGGTGCGCACATGGCTGTCGCGAAGTACGCCTTCGCCCTGTGGCTGGTCGTCAGGCTGATGATATTGCAGAATATTTTCATCACTGCCGCTCACGTTTTGAGAGCGGGCAGGAACATCCAGAGACACGTCGGCCGAATCGGCATTGGCTTCCAAGAGCCGGCGAATGGCCTGGAGGGCAAGGCCCTGGAACCAACTCTCCTCAGAGAGAAAACGCGAGCCGGTCCCGCCGTCGGAAAGAGCGCTAAGCATCACTTCATCAAGCACCTCTTCGGGGCTGACCTGGTCCTCCCGAAGCTGACCGGAATTGGTGCGGTAGCTGAGCTCGTTTTCGATGAACTGTTTCAGCGCCGGCAAGTTGGCATTGAACCAGGTTTCCAGATCATTGCCCTCATTGGGTGGTGCACCGTCAGTAGCGCGATCCTGCGGGGGCACGGAGGCCAGCGTTTGTTCAAACGGCACGGTGGGTTCAATCACCTGTCCGCGGCCAGTCTGGCGGCGCTTTCTGCTCCAGTCACCGCGCAGCATGTCCATATGTTTTTTGAGCTGCGAAGTCAAATCGGAAAATGCGGTCTTAATGGCCGCCACAAGAGTGTCGCCGGATTTCTGTACCGCCAATTGTCCCGAAGGCAGGCGCAAATTCAAAGAGGTGCTCGGCCCCTGGCCGTTCTGCTGGTCCACGATGGCATGGAAGTGGACCAGGTCTGGATTAAAGGCCTGCAGCCTGCGTTCAAGTTTATGAATGTGAATCTGGAATTCGCGTTCTACTTCTGGAGTCTTGCCTGCTTTGTAGCTGACGTGGACGTTCATTTGTGCCTCGGCTCGGGAGAAGATCC
The DNA here is from genome assembly GCA_035553195.1 of Candidatus Acidiferrales bacterium. GTDB lineage: Bacteria > Acidobacteriota > Terriglobia > Terriglobales > Acidobacteriaceae > Angelobacter. The sequence continues at coordinate 12,272 of DATNDP010000044.1, read as the reverse complement.
CTCAAGAAGGTCCGCAGGCCCTCATTACTACCGCAGATTGTACACCTGCCAGTGAGACGCTTTGAGGGCCCTGAATGTTGCACACGAAATGTTTCGTTGAGGCTAGCGAAAGAGCTTGATTTTTGGCGGCAGTTGTGGAAACGATTCGCCCGAAAGTCTTAAAGCCGGTTGATCATTGACGCGACATAGCCCGCGCCGAAACCATTGTCGATGTTTACCACGGTCACGTTTGATGCGCATGAGTTCAACATGCCGAGCAGCGCGGCGAGCCCGTTGAACGAAGCGCCATACCCGATGCTGGTGGGAACGGCGATCACCGGCACGCGTACCAGGCCGCCAACAACGCTGGGAAGAGCTCCTTCCATTCCCGCGCACACAATTACCACCCGCGCCTCATCGATCACATTGTGATTTGAAAGCAGGCGGTGAATTCCGGCCACGCCTACGTCATAAAGATGCGCGACTTTGTTGCCCATGATCTCGGCTGTGACCAGAGCTTCTTCCGCCACGGGGATATCACTAGTCCCGGCGGAAACCACCACAATCACGCCTTTCCCATAAGTGGCTTGGTCGTGGCACAGCACAATCGCCTGAGCCGGCTCCCGGTACTCAGCCTTGCGCACTAGCCGTTTCACCGCGCGAAAATGGGATTGATCAGCCCTGGTGGCAAGAACATTGCCGCCATGCTTTGCCAGATTCTGGAAAATTTTAGCCACTTGTTCCGGCGTTTTGCCCCGAGAGAAGATGACCTCCGGCATGCCGGCGCGGAGTCGCCGGTGATGGTCCACCTTGGCAAAGCCGAGGTCCTCGAATGGCATATGGCGAAGGCGGGAGACCGCATCGTCGGGCGAGACGCTGCCGTCGCGGACCTGTTCGAGCAGTTTGCGGAGAGCAGAGGGTTGCATCGTTTGTTTATCACTTCCGCACTTGGAAGTGAACTGCTGCTGGTTACTCCTTCGCTGCGGCTGCGAACAAACCCATGACTTTCTGCAGCGAAGCCTCATCTTCCACGTTCATCGCAGTCTGGGAACGATCGATCTGGCGCATGAGTCCGGTGAGAACGCGGCCCGGGCCGACTTCGACGAATGTGTTCGCGCCCAGCTCGATCAGCTTGCGAACGCAACCCAACCACTGCACAGCGCCGGTCACCTGAGAAATCAGTGCTCTGCGAGAAGCTTCCGCTTCGGTTTTCGGTTGCGCATCAATGTTGCTGATGACCGGGACCTCGGGAGTATCGAATTCGATCTGCTGGAGATCCTTTGCAAGACGGTCCTGTGCCGGCTGCATGAGGGCGCAATGGAATGGTGCGCTCACGGGCAGCATGATGGCTCGCTTCGCGCCACGTTCTTTAGCCAGATCGGCCGCGCGCTGCACAGCCGCGGTGGCTCCGGAAATGACGATCTGCTCCGGTGAATTGATGTTTGCTGGCGAGACCACCTCACCCTGGCCTGCTTCATCGCAAATCGTTTTCAGATCGGCCAGGGGCATGGCTAGGATAGCGGCCATCGCCCCCTTCCCTGCCGGGACTGCTTCCTGCATGTAGCGTCCGCGCTTGTTTACCGCTCGGACTGCATCGCCGAAATCAATGGTTCCGGCAGCCACGTGAGCGGAATATTCGCCCAGGCTGTGGCCGGCAACAAATTGCGGCCCCACGCCTTTTTCCTGAAGAACCCTGAATACGGCAACGCTGCTGGTAAGAATGGCGGGCTGGGTGACCTGGGTCATCTTGAGATCATCTTCCGGACCTTCAAAGCAGAGCTTCGAAATGGAGAAGCCCAGCGCCTCGTCTGCTTCCTGAAACGTGTGCCGCGCCACTGGATAGAGTGCCGCGAGTTCTCTGCCCATGCCTACAATTTGCGATCCCTGTCCGGGGAAAAGAAAAGCAATTCTGGGAAGGTTCATGCTCGTTGCTCGTGCCCCGTGCGTTCGGCGCCCTCAGTGCGGCCGTTGGTGAGTTCTTCTTGAATACGGGCGTTGATTCCTGCTTCGTGAAACTGCTTGGCCACGCGAATGGCGTTCTTGATCGCGTTCGCATTGGAAGCGCCATGGCCGACAATGGCCACACCTTTGAGGCCCAGCAGCGGCGCTCCTCCATACTCGGAATAATCCAGTTTGCGGCCAAAGTCGGTAAACGCCTTGCGCGCCAGCAGAGCTCCTACCTGCGATGTGATGGTTGACTTCAAAGAATCACGCAGCAGGAAGCGTACGGCTTCCACAAGGCCTTCAGAGATCTTGAGAGCCACGTTGCCGACAAAGCCGTCACAGGCAATCACATCAACGCGTCCGTTGTAGAGATCGCGCCCTTCCACGTTGCCGATAAAATTCAGCGGCAGTTCTTTGAGTAGCGCAAATGCTTTGCGGGTCAGCTCATTTCCCTTGGTCTCTTCCTCACCAACGGAAAGCAGGCCCACGGTCGGCCTGGTCACGCCGAAGATCGCGCGGAAATAGATTTCACCCATGATGGCGAACTGGGCCAGATTCTGCGGCTTGGAATCGACGTTTGCGCCCACGTCCAGAAGAATTGAGGGCTTGTGCTTGCCGGCGGAAGTGGGAAACACATTTGCCAGAGCAGGGCGGTCAACGCCGGACAGCGTGCCTAGCACCATTTTGCCCGCAGTCATGGCGGCGCCTGTGTTGCCGGCCGTGACAAAGCCTGCCGCCTTCTTCTCCTTCACCAGGCGGAGACCCACATGCATGCTGGAATCTTTTTTCGCGCGAACGGCCTGCACAGGTTTCTCGTGCATGCCGATCACCTGGGTCGCGTTGACGATCTCCACGGGCGTTCGCGACGCGACCGGGTGGTTTGCCAGCTCGCGCCGAAGCTGCTCCTCGGGCCCCACAAGCAAGACACGGACGCCCGGATAATGCCGGGCGGCGAGCAAGGCACCTTCAATTTCAGGTTTCGGGGCCCGGTCCGACCCCATGGCGTCAACAGCGATTACATTTTCCACTTAGGTGTGCGCTTACTTGGATTCTTTCACTTCCACCACTTCGCGGCCTTTGTAATATCCGCATTTGGGACAGGCACGGTGAGGGAGCTTGCGCTCGTGGCAATTGGGGCACTCGGAAACCGAGTTCGGCACAAGAAAATCATGGGCACGACGTCTCGAAGTGCGCGCTTTCGAGTGCCGCCGTTTTGGATTTGGCATGGTTTGCGTTTCCCTTCCGTCAGCGCGATGCCGCACGGCGATCACGCTCGAAATTCCTATTATTGTTCCAGCTTCTTGCGAATATCTTCCAGAGCCGACCAGCGCGGATCAGACATTGTACTCACACAGTGGCAGGTCTCTGCATTCAAGTTGGCGCCGCAGTGCGGGCACAGTCCCTTGCAGGCCGCGTTGCAAATCTGCCTCACCGGCAGAGCCAGAAGAATCTGCTCTTTCAGCACATCTTCCAGGAACAGGCCGTCCCCCTGATAGTATCCAATCTCGGTCTCAGCCTGATTGATTGAAGCTTCATCCCCACGCGCATCTACCCCTTGCGGGCGATAAACAAGATCAAATTCCTCCGCCACCGAGTTATCCACAACCTCAAGACAGCGGGCACAGTGAGTTTCAATCTCCGTGGAAAATCTTCCCACCAGCCGGATATCTTCAACCACTTCCCGTCCGCCCCGGTTCTCTCGCAGGAGTTCCGCACGACCGGTGCTTCTCAGGGGTGCAGTTTGCGTCAGGTCTTCACCCAAGGCGATGATTCCAGGCTGAATGGTCTCATCAAATTCCAATTTCCGGATCTCAAGATCCTTTATTTTTATGAACATACAACTGACTCCGGAAACTTGCATTCGCCTGGAACTTGCCTGGCAGGGAAGATGAGGACACTTCAAGAATAAAGGTCAAAAGGAGGGAGTGTCAAGATTAAGGCGGCTGGTGGACAGCCGCCCGTTCCAAAAGTTGAGAGGTTACAGGCTTCTTCCTTCAGTACCCGTGGAACTCTGGGCCTGCCCAACGATGCGTTCGCCCTGGCCACGAATAGCGGAAACCGTGCTGCGTACGCGGTCCTTGCCCTGATCAACCAGATCGCGGGCTGAATCCGCCAGATCACCCGCCCGCTGCTGCAGGTTGGTGCGAGTCTCCTCACCGCTCATGGGCGCGAAGAGAATACCTAACCCAATGCCAATGCCTAATCCTGCCAAAAAAGATTTCATGTGCTCCTCCGAATTTCGGCCACAAAAAGATTATGCGTCACCAGCATCTAGAGATGCCAATCAAGCGTTAAGGTTTGGCTTCAGACCTAAAGCCAATGCAGAACAAGCAGCTAGAGAATACGCCGGCGACTCCCAGGTTGTAGGATGCGGAGCAACCCTGATTCGGGGCTGTGGAAATCAGCTCGGACCCAAGCTGCGGCCGGAGAAGTTTATTCCGGCAGCGGGCTGGAGCCAGGGCCTTTGTTGCCAGTGAGCTTGGACGTAGCCGCCTGGGCAGCGGGGCTGTTTGGGTCTTCTTTCTGAATCTGCTGATAGATGCTGGCCGCTTGCTGCGGATCAGTGGATTCATACATGTCGGCCATCGCCAATTGCGCAGCCGACTTGGAGACCGTCTCTGTCGGATGATCGGACAGGTCCTTGTAAATTCTTGTAGCGTCAGCCGTGCGGTTGTTGGCTCGATAGTAGTTGGCCAGCGCCATCTTGGCCAACGCCGCCACGTTCTTGTCGCCGGAATCGGCAGCCGCCTTTAATTGCTTTTCCGCGACGCTGTTCTCACCGGCCTGCATCGCAGCCACGCCTTCCAGGTAGCGGGCAATGTGCCCGGCGTCCGTGTGCGGATACTTGTCGGCTACGTTCTTAAGTTCTTTTTCCGCCGCTTTTCCACGCTCCGCTATGGAGGCATAGCTCTCTGTTTCAGTGCCCGCCGGCGCTCCAGCCGTGCGCACCGTGGCGTTGAAGACCCGCATGGCCGAGCCCAATGCCAGATTGGCGGCGTCGTTTTGGTGACTCCGCCAGGAAATGAAACCCAGTGTGCCGCCAACCACGATAATGAGAACCACCGCGCTGGCGATCACCTGCGTGCGGTGCTCTGCGGTCCATTCGGCTGCTCCCTGAGCAGTGTCGATAAACTTATCTTCTTTCAGTTGACGGCGGGTATAACCTTGCACTTGAAACAACCTTCTTTTGTGGTGGGATAAGTGGCTATGAATGCTGAGTTTAGCAGCATTTTACCGCTGCAGTCAAACACCAGAAACAGGCTGCAAGATTGGAGCGTGAGTCAGTACAAAATCAGCCCAGATTAGAAAATTCCCAGCCAGCATCTTAGCCCGTCAATTACGGCAAAAAATAGCGCAAAACGGCACGTCTGCCGGGCAGCTTTTTACCGCAAATGCGAGTACACTTCGAGATAATTTCAACCTGAGCAGAAGATGGATTCAGGTTACAAGATTGAGACGGAAACCAGCCTGTGTTCACAAGTAAGCGATCCCGCGTCCAGCCGCGTCGTAAGCGCGTTGCCACTGAACTCCGCAATCGCAAATCAAACCGGAAGACAGCTCGCACTTCGTCCGACACGATGCATGGAAGCGCGCACCGCGGAGAGAGCAGCAAGAGTGAGCGCGCCCGACGCGAGCTGTGGATCGCGGAAAAAACCAGCCTCAGCCGCCAAAAAGATATGGTTCCCTGGAGCACACACTTGCCTGCCACCAGCGATGCGCGCCTCCTCGAGCTCGCTGATATCGCGCTGGGTATTCGCAAACCGCAGCCATTCAGGCGGCGCAGATCGTTATTCCTGGCCGCTCAGCAGCACAGCAACTAGCAGCTAGCACTTAGCAATTCGCCAAATTGAACGCCAGAAATCACCGCAGATTTGCGCGGATGAGCCGCTGATCATCCGCCAGATCACAAAACGCTTTTCCACCCCAGCGTGGCCTCTTTTCCGATCGCGTCAATCAGTTCAATCAGTGTGATCAGCGCGGTGGATTTTCAGATCACCCGCCATCGTCGTGCGATTCCTGCTCTGCGCAAACCACCATAATTTGTTGCTTTTGGTCTTGGCTAATTGCCAGGTGCTAATTGCCATATGCTAATTTGCTTGCTGCTGGATTTGACGTAACCTCTCCGAAGGTAAACAATACAATCAACCGAGGAGTGACTTCTGCTCCATGCGCGCGCCGCGATTAAACATATTGGCCGAGATGGAGAGACCGGTGCGCCACCACATCGCGACTGACGATGCCGAGCTGCTGGATCTGCTCGACCGTATCCTGGACAAAGGTCTTTTCCTGGGATCAGCAAATCTCCTCGTGCTCGGGCACACCAACCTGTCGCAACCTGCCATGCAGATCAGCGTCACCTCCATGCAGATGAACACCGACTCGTTCACCAGTCCTCCGCGCGGGCCGCGCCTTGTGAGATCACAAGAATAAGCAGGGCTGCAGCAGCACCGAACTTTACAGCACCAAACTTAGTTGTCTGCGTTTTCTCATCGCGACCTGCCTTGAACCGGCAGCCCGAATGCGATGCGGAAGAAAATGCTGCCTGCCTCAGAGATGCGAAGGTAGTTTCTCTTCTATCTCTTTAATTTTTTCCGGTGCATGTTTACGGAAGATACGTTTGATGTCCGGCCAGAACTCGCGCAGCACATTGCTGGTTGCATCCGAGCCTATGGCTCCGATGAAGCGACTCATGGTTTCGCCAAAGCCGCGATCGTGCTGCGGATAATACGCATTCTCCAGCGAACTGGTAAAAAGCGCGCCCAGAATTTCCGCGCTGTTGAACGTCGCTCCACCATCATCTTTCTTTGCCACCAGCACGCGCGTTGCCGCGTACCAGCCACGTGGAATGAACCCTTTTTTTGCCGCGGGAAAATATCTCGGGTCCTGATGCAGAGCGGATGCCAGGGCGAAGCCCTGAATCAGTTTGCGCGCCTCAGTATCGGCGAGCGTTGCGCCGAACCTCTTTCCCCATCCCTGCATTCCGCCGCCGTACTGGTACCATTGCCCGGTCATTTGCGCCCAGGTCGCGTTGGCTGCTCCGCTGGCAAAGGTGTAGGGGGAGTACGTGGATCTCAGGAACAGATTGAACTTGCCCCGCGTGGACAATGGAATATACGCAGCATTGCTGGGCGGACAAGCGTTGCGCACCACGGGCTGGCATGGGGCTTGCGGCAAATTGGTATATGGCTTTGCCTCAGGCTCCTGCCCGAACGCAGAAGCATGCGAAAGGGCGAGACTCAGGATCGCAATAATTGAAAGCGGCGCATTCATCGAACTGCTCGTTGTTACTTAAGATGCTCGTTGAGCAGCGCGAATGCGCGCAGCCGTAAAAGCAGCTCCTCACAGGACTAGTCGGTAAGCTGCTCATCACTGGGGGCAGCCGTAGGTTCTTTCTGAGCGAGAGCAGTCACAAGCTCCAGGAGTTGTTCCGGCGTTTCACTGGGCATGACCAGCCACGCGTCGGCTTTTTCGAGAGTTCTGTCATTGAAGGGGCGATTCAGTTCCAGAATCCTGGTGCTTGCGCAGTGCTTACGCAGCAGAAGGAAGAAACGCTGCTTCACGGCCGGCGAGACGTTTTGGTCGATGATGGCCAGGTCAAATTGATGGCTCTTGCAGGCCTTCTCCACCTGGCTGTCAGTGGAGGCCACGATTACTGTGTGCCCTGCCTGCTCAAGAAGAAGCTGCCTGGTTTTCATCACAACAGGATCCGAGCCGGTACATAGAACCAGCGCCATAAAAGAACCCCATCAAAAACTGCGTGATAGAAATGCGTGACCGTTGAGCGCGGACTTAAGCAGTGGGCAGTGTCCTGGATTTACCCGGCATCCCTAAATTGCCGTGGTAAGCCAATTACTCTCCAAGCTGTTGGACGCGGAGTTGTACAGTCGGGGATGCTTAGTACTACGTAATCTCAACCTAAATCTTCTCTAGCATTCGTTACAGAAACCGAACAAGAAGCCCACGATTGTTCCCGAGGTGCTGAGTGAGCTGTATACTCGCCGATTCCTAAGCTGGTCCCATTGAGCACAGTCCACCCGGGGGTACCACTCAATGCCTGCGACACCTGTAGTGTTGCTACACGACGCGGCAGTAGATGAATACATCTCCACTGTCATCCTCACCACGTTACCGAACATTGACTTGCGCGGCATCATTGTTGTGAATGCCGACTGCATCGCCGAGCCGGCCATGGACGCTGCTTCCAAGCTGCAGCAGTTTCTTGGCCGCGAAGATATTCCGCTGGCGCTCAGCCGCGCGCGCGGCTGGAACCCGTTCCCGTGGCCGTACCGTTCTGATTGCGTAGCCTTCGGCCAGATTCCCAGCTTACAACCGTACAAGTCCAAGGTGCCCACACCGCCTCCTTCGGGCGAGGCTCTGCTCACGCAACTGCTGGAGCAGGCGATTGCCGCGGACACACCGCTGACCATGCTGGTTACATCACCTATCACGCCGTTGACTGACGTGCTGAAAGCCGACTTCAGGCTCATACAAGGCATTGGCCAGGTGGTGTGGATGGGAGGCGCCATCAACGTCCCGGGAAACCTTGATCCCAATACGGTTCCTCCGGCGGTCGCCAACAAGCACGCGGAATGGAATGCTTTCTGGGACCCGTACGCGGTGGACTTCGCTTTCCGCTGGTTTCAGGGAATCAACATTTTTCCGCTGGACATCACCAACAGCACGCCTTTGAGCAAGGAGTTCATGAGCGCTCTACAGCAGCAGGGCAAGCAATACTCCTATTCACAACTTGCCTTTGAAGCCTACAGCCTGGTAGCGGCCGAGCCTTTTTATGACATGTGGGACGTCACCGCGACGTGCTGGCTATCGAACCCCGCGCTGTATGCGCAGCCTACCCTGATGGGATTGGGAATTGAAACGTGGGGATTCGAGCAGGGATGGATCAGGACTCCGCTCTCCCACAAGCCAAAGCTGAGAAACACCCAGAATGTCTTCCTCAATTTCCAGGACAAGCAAGGCTTTTATTCCTACGTGCTCTCGTTATTAAAGAAATCGAACCGATAAACGGGCACTCATCCCTGCCATGTCCCCTCAAGCTCAACAGAAATCGCCGCAATAAGAAAGGAGACGTTTGATGAACAAGCTGATCAAGGCCTGCACGCGCATGGCGCTGCTGGTTTCCGTGTCCAGTCTGGCGACTCTCGCCGTGGCCCAGCACCCCAGAGGAGGAGCGGTCCCCAATCCTCACGGAGTACCTGTTACCAGGCCCTTGCAAGCACATGCCCCGCGAGCCAATGCGGGTCCGGAATATTTTGCTTTTCGCAATACGGTCGACCAGGTACCCCTGCACCCCACCACGCCGGTGTTCAAGCTCAGCCACGCGTATCCCAAGACGGCGCCTCCGGCCACCTGTAAAGAATGTCCCTGGCTCAATGTAAAAGTGGATTTCGCTCCCGCATTTCCGCCCACAACAGATCCTGACGCATGGCACAACGGGCATTGGGATGAATATCTGAAGACAGTTCTGGACTACGTAAAAGAAGGACAAGATCCTAATCTCGATAATAAGGTCGGCTTCAAAGACGAGGTGAACGGAAAACTCCGCTGGTTCAGCGTGCCCTGGATGGCCTATGACCCGACGGTAGGCCGCGAATATGTTCATGGCACCACCAACGAGCGCACAGCGCACCTCAATGATTTGGTCAACGGCCCTGAAGAGCCCACACGCGGCGTCAACCTTCTGGCCGGAATGTCGCAGGGATGCAAACAAGAGTGGAAGCACGGGTTTGAGACCTGGGCAGTGGGTTATTACAACGAGTATGGCGGATACGCGATTGGCAGGGCCTTCCCGGTGACAGGCCGTCCGCATGTGACGAAATGGATGGGAAGCCCCATGCCTGACGGGCTGCCTTTTCCTGTGGGCACCGTAGTGATGAAAATTCTCACCACCAACGCACCGCCGGATTGCGTCCCCTATCTCAAGGGCTCGCCGGAGTGGCAGATCAACCGCCACAAGATCAATCCCAAAACCAAGGAATATCTCTGCGATCGCGAAGTCCAGATCTCACGCGTGGTGCAGGTTGACGTGGCTGTGGTTGATCCGCGCTCGCCGACCCGCTGGGTGTATGGCACCTATGCCTACGACGGCACACACCCGGGAAAGGATTTCTGGGAGCACCTGGTGCCACTGGGAGTGCAGTGGGGTTCTGATCCGTGGAGCTTCCCTGCTGTGCCGCAACAGGCGAGCCTCGCGGTGCAGCAAAGCGTGCTGAATCCCGGAGTGAAAATCTACCAGCACTATGGCTGCGAAAAGCGGCTGGCCGGCCCGGTGGACAATTCGCAATCCTCCTGCATGTCATGCCATGCCAGCGGCTACGCCGCGCCCGACGGCGCGCCTTCCGCCATGGGAGTGAATGTGCCGCCATCATTCGGGTTTGACGGCATGTGCACGCAGTACTCTCTGGACAACGCCACATATTTCCAGAACCAGCAGGCTCCGCAGAGTTTTCCCGGCGGCCGCTATCCAGATGCCATATCCCTGGATACCTCACTGCAACTCTCGGTGGCGTTCGATCAATACGGCGTTTTTAACACGCAGCATGCGCCTACTAGCTGCAAGAATCCCACGCCATAAAGCGAGAGAACGATCGGCTGCGAATGGCGACTTCAAAAAAAACTTCATACACATTCATAGAAAAGGAGAGAAGAGAGATGGGAATGACACGGCGGAATTTCCTTGCCGCATCGGGCATGGCACTGGCCAGCCCGTCAGTGCTGACCGGCCTTGCGGAGCAGGAACAAACCGGCGACCACGCGGCTCAGGAACACACGCCGGCGCCGGGAAACACTGACGTCTGGTCGTTAGAAGCAACATGGAAGGAAACCGAACTGGCCGGGACCAAAGTGCGCCTGCGCACCTACAACGGGCAGGTTCCGGGACCAACGAAAGTTATCCGGCCAGGCGACCTGCTTCACATACGCCTCAAGAATTCTCTCACTCCTTATGATTCCACCGGGTGGAACGGAGACATGGACGTTCCACACGATCTGAACACCACCAACCTGCACCTGCACGGCCTGGACATTATCCCGCACCTGTTCGAGCCGTTAGGCACCTCAGACCCGCTGGCGCCGATGATCGCCATCAAGCCCGGCGCGTCCTACGAGTACCGGATCCAGATTCCCAGGGACCATCCGCCGGGACTCAACTGGTATCATCCGCACCACCACGGATCAACAGCCGTGCAGGCCGTGACCGGGATGGCGGGGCCGCTCATTATTTATGGGGACATTGATCAAGTGCCTGAGATTAAAGCGGCGCGCGATATCCCCATGGTCATGCAGGACATTGGACTCTTCCCCAGCGAGGAAGATCACAGCGTGTGGACCTATGAGCCCAAACAGAACTCCATCTGGCAGACTTTTGACGGCTACGTGACGATTGATGGCAAGAAGACCGATCTCCAGGGCGGCTTCACCACCGGAGATTACAAGCTGCGCTACTACCTGCTGAACGGGCAGCCCTACTTCAAGGAAGAGCACAACTACTGCCCGCCTGCCAGCCACAATGAAGCAGCTTCCAAGTGCACCCCCACTGACCCAATCGCCACGCAGCTCAAGCCGCAGCGCTTCAAGCTGGCGCCGGGAGAAGTGGTGCGCTTCCGCATGCTCAACGGCAACTCAGACAACATGATGCCGATCATCGTGGAAGGCCACGAGATGTACCTGATCGCCATGGATGGAAACAACTATGAGGCGCCGCGAGTCAGGCCTGTGCAGCATCCCAACGGCACGGAACCGCAGGTTTTGCTGGGGTCGGCAAACCGAGCGGAATTCCTGATCAAAGCGGTCAACACCCCAGGCGTCTACCGGATCATGCAGCTCGCGCAGAGCGAGCAGTTCCTGATCAGCGCGCAGAAGGTGATCGCGGAAATCGAGGTGTCGGGCCCGGCCAAGGACATGAAGCTGCCCAAGCGCCTGCCGATGCCTTCACGCGACCTTCCGCTGATCAAACCGGAAGAGATCAAGAAGAGACGGAAATTCGTTTTCAGCAGTCAGTTTCCCGGCGTGCAGAACCCGGTGGTGGGAATTGACTTCATGATCAACGAGCAGCTCTATGACGAGTTTGCCGTGCCCACAACCGTGGAGCTGAATACCGCCGAGGAATGGCACATTGTGGTACCCAACTCAGAACACGGCGGAACGGAAGGCCATCCCATGCACATCCACGTGAATGACTTTGAGGTGATCTCGGTGGGCGGAGTGCCGCAGCCGCCGGGCACCATCCAGGACACCATCTGGGTCCCACAAAACACTGAAGCCGTAATCCGCATGCGCTTCAAGCAATGGAAAGGCAAATCAGTGTTCCATTGCCACATCCTGCCGCACGA
>DATNDP010000043.1:0-4941 GCA_035553195.1 Candidatus Acidiferrales bacterium | reverse complement strand
GAGCTGCCCCAGTCGTGCAGGAAGATCACAATCACGATGGAGGCAAGCACCAGGCCGATGAGGATCGCATCGCGCACACTCTTGATCGAATCCCTCACGATTCCGGACTGGTCGTAGTAAGGCAGCAGCTTTACCCCGGGGGGCAGCGACTTCTTCAATTCCTCAACTTTGGCGTGGACTTCGTCGGCGACAGTAACGGTGTTGCTGTCCGGCTGGCGATTGATCGACAGCAGGACCGCCGGCTTACCATTCGCAGTCACGACCGTGTACACCGGCTTCACACCATTGGAAACCGCAGCCACGTCAGCGATGTGTACCGGGATTCCCGCCGTGTTGGTCTTGATAACGATTTGCCCAAGCTGGTCCGGACTGCGGACCTGGCCATTCACCAGGCTCAGCACCAGTTGATGGTTCTGCTCGATCAAGCCGGGGGAATCGACCAGATTGGTCTTCGTAACCGCATTGAGAATGTCTTGTACGGTAACCGAGGCAAGCAGCAGCTTCGCCGGATCGGGCGTGATCAGATACTCCGGCTCCTGGCCGCCCTGCACGATCACCGTGGCCACTCCGCTGAGGCGGTTGATCTGGGGCTTGAGCGTGTAGGTCGCGAGCTCCCACAACTGCGTTTGCGGCACCGTGTCAGAAGTGAGGCTGTAACCCAGAATGGGAAAACTGGCAAACGTGAGCCGGTGCGTGTCGATCTTCGCCGTGGGAGGCAATGACGCCTGCACCTGTGCGGCGGCGGCATCGACGAGCTGGAGCGTCTGCACCATGTCAACGTTCCAGTTGAAGTAAAGGTCCACCTCGGCGGAGCCGCGGCTGGTAATCGAGTTCACGCGCTCCAGGCCGGGCACGCTGTTCACCGCGTCTTCCACCGGACGCGTAATGGTGACCAGCATCTGGTCGATGGGCATTACGCCGTTATCGATGCCAATGATGATGCGGGGGAAATTTACTTCGGGAAAAACCGAAACGGGAATCGTGAACGCCAGATAAGCGCCCATGATTGCCAGCGCAACGATCAGGAAAATCAGCGGTTTGGAAAAACGCGAAAACCAATATGAACGGCGAGGCGGAAGTTGCTGTTGCTCTTCCTCGACGCTGGTGAGATGGGTGGCCATTGTCTATAGGTAGTTTCCGTCAACCACTGAAATGCGTTTCCGGTTTCGAGTTTCAAGTTTCAGGTTGCAAACCTGAGTCTTAATCGGAGCTTTTGCCTGAAACCCGAAACCTGAAACTCGAAACTCATTTTCACGAGCCGCCCTCATCTTTTTCCGCAGCGGCGGGTTGCGGCGATTCGATCTTCACCTTGGTGTTGTCGGCCATACCGTAGGCTCCGGTGCTGACCACCTGCTCGCCGGCCTTCACCCCGCTGACGATCTGCACTGCGTCCGCCGTCTGGATTCCGGTTTCGACATCGCGCTTGTGGGCAACGCTGTCGCTGCCCACCACCATCAGCGACTTCTTTCCGTCTTCATCGGTCAGCACGGCAGCGGCAGGAACTACCAGCGCTTTCGGCACAGTCTTTGCCACCATGGTGAGCGACGCCGACGAGCCTGCTTTAAGAACGCCGTCAGGATTCGGCGCTTGCACCCACACTTCCACCGTAGTGCTGCCGGGATCGAGCGCCGGACTCACCAGCGTGACTTTGCCTTTGATATCGGCATCTGAGCCGGCGACTTTGACGGTCGCGTCGTCTCCTTTTTTGAGCAGCACCGCCTGACTCTGCGGGATGTGCGCGCGGGCAATCATCTGCGAGAGATTCATCACCGTAATCAGCGGCGCGCCGGCCTGCGGCACCATTCCGGGATAGAGCGGCCCGTCCGTAACCACTCCATCGATAGGGCTGCGAATTTCGGAATACTGAAGCTGCGCTTGCGCACCTTGATACTTACCTTCCGCGGCGACCAGCGTGGCATTGGCCGATTTGATCTCCTGCTGATGGCCAACGGCCTGCAATCCCGCCAGATGCTTTTGCGCGACGTCGTATTGCGCGCGCGCCTGCACCAGCGCCACCGCAGCCGTGTCCAGGTCCTTCCGCGCGATGGCGCCCTGCTGGAACAGGTTCTTGCGGCTGTCGTAGATCTTCTGCTGGGCATCGAGATTTTCTTTGGCGGCTTTGGTATCGAGCTCCGCTTTCTGCACTTCTTCGGGAACGGAGTTATTGATGGCGATGCTTGCGGCCGCCTGCGCCTGCTCGTAGTTTCCGCGATTCTCCTCCGCAGCCGCAGCCAAATCTTTGTTCTCCAATGTCACCAGCAACTCGCCTTTGTGTACCCGGGTTCCGCGCTGTACATATGACTTCAACACTGGCGCGGTGATCTTAGGCGTGATGGTCGCCTGGCTGATGGGATAGAGCACGCCGTCCGTGGTAATCGTCTGTGAGATGCTTTGTTGCTTGACCGGAGCGACCTGCACGGAAACCAGCGGCTGCGGCTCTGCTTCTTTTTTGGAAGAGCATCCTGCGAGTAAGACAACTGGTAAAAACAATCGGACTAGGCGCGTTTGGCGCGCAAAGTGGGACAATCTCGATGGCCTGGTGTGTGTCATTCGTTTAGAGCAGCTCCTGCTGCCCTGGAGACCCGTCAAGGCACAACTTCACCTGCATTATTCTCGGCCCAATTTCAAAGCTGTCATCCTGACGAGGAGCGATCGACTCCGCGTAGCGGAGTTGATCGTGAGCAGGAAGGACCTCTACAAGATGCGTGGGTCGAATCTGCAGATCGGAACTCTTCGACCACATATCTGGTTTGAGGAGCCTTGCGACCGTCAATTGAATCGAACGCACCGCAGGAGATCCTTCGCCCGCCGTGCGGCGGGCTTCAGGATGACAGCCCGGGTAACGATATTTTGGGCAGTTTCTTGACTGTCCGACGATATCCACCACATCTCCTACTCTGGAATCCCTGCTCTAAAAGACGCCGGTAAGCGTCTGCAGATTAGCGATTGCCAGCCGATAACGCGCCTCGCCATCATCATAATTGTTGCGCGCCGTTACCAGCGTATTCTGCGCGTCCACGACCTCCAGCGCCGTGGCCTCTCCCGCCTGATAGCGAAGATCGGTAAGACGCACGCTCTCGGCGGCCAGATCGGCGGACTGGCGCAGTGTATCCAGCTCGGCGCGAGCGGCATCGGCTTCTGAATAGAAGGTTTTCAGGTCTGCCAGCAAGGTCCGCTGCGCGGCCGATAATGCCAATTGCGCCTGCTGCCGTCGGATCTGCGATTGCCGGACTTTGCTGTGGGTCGCGCCCCAATTCCAGATTGGGATGTTGAGCGTAGCGCTCGCAGAGTAGCCCAGGTTGCGAAACGGGCAAACTGGAGTCGCACTCGAGACTACGCAAGGCGTGCTGACCGCGAAAACATTCGAGTCGATCCCGTAGAAATAATCCAGCGTGAGAGTTGGCAGGTATGCCGCCTGCGCCGCGCGCACCTCCAGTCCGGCCGCGCGCAAGGCGGCCATGGCCGCGTATAGATCGGGATTCTTCGTCCTGGCTTGCTGTTCGACCTCCTGCGGAGAGGGCAAGGGCGGCGGAAGGCGCAGGTCGTCCACGGTAGAGAAGTTCTGGTTGAAATTGGGAAAGACCAGCACCGCAAGCTGAATATGGGTGCTTTCCACCTGCAGTTGCGCCTCGCGCAGCACGCGTGCGGCATCATTGGCCTGAAGTTGGGCTTTGATGACATCGGCGTGCGCGACTTCTCCGCCCACTTCCAATTTCTTGCTGAGATCGAGGAAGCGTTGGGCCTCGGCGGCGGCGAGTTGCGCGTTCGCGTACTTGCGGCGGGCAATCACCTCGGAGTAGTAGGTCTTCACCACGGTCGCGACCAGTCCGCGAGCGGCTACTTCGGCCCGGGCACGCGCTGCTGCGGCAGCCGCGCTGGTACGGCTGAAATCAGCAAACTGCGTGCCGCTGATCATCTCATGCGCATTGCCCTGGCTCAGATACTCGTGAACCCCATTGTTGGCGATGAATCGTCCGGCAGGCGTGCCATTGCCCTCTGTATATAGATATTGATTGTTGTAATTGACGCTGGGCAGCAGCGCCGCCCGCGCCTGCACATGGTCTTCACGAGCGATAGCCGCATCTCCCAGCGCAGTGCGGTAAGTGAGATCGAGCTGGCGGGCTTTGGCCAGCGCATCCTGCAAGGTGAGGATCGGCGGCGCATTGGGGCCGGCGTTCGTGTCGGCTTGTTGAGTTCCAGGCGGCTGAGCTTGCTGAGTAAGGGTCAGATCCGTCTGTTGAGCGGATGCAGTCGCGGCGAAAGTCAGGAACAACAACAATTTCGTTAAGGCATTACTACTGCTGGAGCGTGGAATCACAACCATCTCCCGGTGTAAACGGTATAACGGCACATTGTAATGGCTGACGGTTTTATCAAGCGGAAAACACGGCGCGTGGATGCCGCAGCCATGCCCCGCGCCTTAGCAGAACCCAATGCGGTAGCGGCGGGTGGTTTGGTCAAGAGCCGAGTGCAACCCTGATGCATGACGCAACAGCGCCGGCCGCTTACCGCACTGGGTTCGGCTCAGCAGGGAGCCGCGGGCGAGGGCCGCCGCATAAAGTTCGAACGCAATATTACCGAACAAATGAGTAGGTGAATTTAATCGAGAGCCGTCGTTCTTGCGCCAGCACCGGATTTCCCGCGGCCAGGCTGTTGAACTGGCTTCCCAGGTTGTAGATCACGAACAGGTCGCTGTCCGGGCGGTAGGTATACCGCAGGCGCAGGTTCATGCTCAAGGGATGCTCTTCAATGGAATTCACCTGAAATAGCGCGGAGGTCGTGAGGAAACGGTTGAATGAGTAGCTGGAGCCGTACGAGCCGACCTGAACATTGAAGACTTGATGATTCAGATTAAAACGATCCCAGAGATGAACCGCGGTTAACGCCAATTTTGCATTGGGGTGATAGTTGCCCTGCACCCGAAACTCGTTCAATCCCCCG
>DATNDP010000042.1:0-9728 GCA_035553195.1 Candidatus Acidiferrales bacterium | reverse complement strand
GGAGATGATGCACCGCGAGTTCCCCAAGGGCGCTTCGGAGTGGCTTGATTCGGTGTCGCGGCGCGGCTTCATGAAGTTGATGGGCGCCTCGCTTGCCATGGCGGGCATGACGGCCTGCACCAAGCAGCCGATGGAAGCGATCGTTCCCTACGTCAAGCAGCCGGAAGATGTGATTCCCGGCAAGCCGCTGTTTTATGCCACGGCATTTACGATGGGCGGATACGCAGCACCGTTGCTGGTCGAAAGCCATCTGTTTCGTCCCACCAAGATTGAGGGAAATGACAAGCATCCGGCGTCGCTCGGCGGCACGGATATTTTTTCCCAGGCTTCAGTGCTGGGAATGTACGACCCGGACCGCTCGCAGAATGTGATTCACGCGGGCGACGTAAGCTCCTGGGGGGAATTCCAGAACTTCATCCGCGGGCCGCTCAAGCAGCAGGAAGCTTCGCAAGGCGCGGGTATTCGAGTTTTGTCTGGCCCCTTTTCCTCGCCGACGCTGGCCGATCAGGTTCAGGGGTTTCTCAAGCTTTATCCGCAAGCCAAGTGGCATACCTATGAGCCGGTGAATCGCGACAATGCTCTCGAAGGCGCGAAGCTAGCCTTCGGTCAGCCAGTCGAGACGCAATATCAGTTGGCGAATGCCGACGTAATCGTTTCGCTCGATGCGGACTTTTTATATGCCGGCTTCCCCGGATTCACGAAGTATGCGCGCGACTATGCATCCCGCCGCAATCCTGATTCAGGCAACATGAGCCGCTTTTATGCCATCGAGAGCGCGCCGATGTCGAGCGGCGTGAAAGCCGACCATCGGTTGCCCGTAAGGGCGGTGGATGTGCAGTCCGTTGCTCAGGCGCTCCTGTCTTCGGGCAGTGGTTCGCTCTCGAGCGAGCAAGCAAAGTTTGTTGCGGCGGTTGCCAAAGACTTGCAGGCACATCGCGGCTCTAGCGTTGTTATCCCCGGCGAGCATCAGCCTCCCGCGGTCCACGCTCTCGCGCACGCGATCAATGCCCAGTTGGGCAATGTCGGCAAGACGGTTATCTACACCGATCCCGTCATCGCGAATCCGGTCAATCAGCTGGAATCATTTAAGGACCTGCTCGCCGACATGAACGCTGGCAAAGTCCAATTGCTCATTCTCTCCGGCGTGAATCCGCTCTTCGACGCGCCCGCCGACTTGAATTTTGCAAAGGCCTTGGAGAGTGTTCCTCTTCGCATTCATCATGGCCTGTATCAGGACGAAACCGCCGAGCATTGCCACTGGCACATCAATCA
This sequence comes from Candidatus Acidiferrales bacterium, assembly GCA_035553195.1. GTDB lineage: Bacteria > Acidobacteriota > Terriglobia > Terriglobales > Acidobacteriaceae > Angelobacter. Next base: position 8,456 of record DATNDP010000042.1, on the reverse strand, counting down.
GGCCGACTATCTTGAGGCTTGGGGCGACACGCGCGCCTTCGATGGCACGGTAAGTCTGGTTCAGCCTTTGATTGCGCCCTTGTATGACGGCAAGAGCTTGCATGACCTAATTGCGGTGCTATCGGGCGAGCCGCAGGCCAGCGGTCACGAGATTGTGCAGCGTTACTGGCAGGAGCAGCACTCCGGTGCCGATTTCGATGTATTCTGGCGCCGCTCGCTGCATGATGGATTTGTGGCGAATACCGTATATTCGCCCAAGCAGGTTTTCGCTAGAAGCGGAAATGCTGCACAGCCCGCGAGTTTCGACCCGAAGGCCATCGAAATCAACTTCCGCTTTGATCCTTCTATCTACGACGGCCGTTTCGCCAACAATGCCTGGCTGCAGGAACTTCCCAAGCCCATGAGCAAAATCACCTGGGACAATTGTGTTTGGATTGGCCCGGCGATGGCGGAACGTCTCGGTGTGCAGAAGCGGGACATGGTTCGCGTATCGGTAAACGGGGCGAAGGTGGATCTGCCTGTCTGGATTCAAGCCGGGCATCCCGATAATTCCGTTACTGTTTTCCTGGGCTATGGCCGCAAGCGCGCAGGCCGAGCGGGCACTGGCGCTGGATTCGATGTCTATCCGCTGCGCACCAGCGCTACGCCCTGGTTCACAACCGGCGCGCAGGTAAGCAAAATCGGCGGCACCTATATTTTGGCCTCTACGCAGGGCTATCAAACGATGGATGCCGGCGATGAAACTCGGCCCGTCGTGCGGACCGCGACTCTCAGTGAGTACCAAAAGCACGCAGACTTCAACGAAGAAAAGCCGCCCGCTGAGTTGACGCTCTATCCCGGATACGAAAAGCAATACCGCAGCGAGAATTACGCATGGGGCATGACGATTGATCTCAATTCCTGCGTGGGCTGCAACAACTGCATCATTGCGTGCCAGTCAGAGAACAATATCGCGGTTGTAGGAAAAGAACAGGTCAATCACGGCCGCCACATGCACTGGCTCCGCGTGGACGCCTACTATCAGGGCGACCGCAACGATCCTAAGGCATACTTCCAGCCCGTTCCGTGCATGCAGTGCGAAAACGCTCCTTGCGAACTGGTCTGCCCCGTTGGAGCAACGACGCACAGCACCGAAGGCCTGAATGACATGGTGTACAACCGCTGCGTGGGCACGCGCTATTGTTCCAATAACTGCCCCTATAAAGTTCGGCGGTTCAACTTCTTCCTGTTCTCCGACTGGGACACGCCGCAGTACAAGATGATGCGTAATCCCGATGTCACCGTGCGCAGCCGCGGCGTCATGGAAAAGTGCACCTACTGCGTGCAGCGCATCACTGAGTACCGCATCAAGTCCGAGGAGTCCGGCACGACAGATTTCAACACGGACGCGGATTTGAAGACCGCCTGCCAGCAGTCGTGCCCGGCGAACGCCATTACCTTTGGCAACATCAATGTCGCGGACAGCCAGGTTTCAAAATTGAAAAAGGGCCAACGCAATTACGGGCTGTTGGACGACCTGAATACCCGGCCGCGCACCACGTATCTGGCCGAAATTCGTAACCCGAATCCGGAACTGGAAGCTTAAGCGGAGTAGAGTCGAGCAAAATGAAAGACCTGACACAGGTAGAACCCGGCGAGCAAAAAGCACCGGTAATGGCGCCCGGCCATAACTATGGCACCATTACGGACAAAATCAGCTCGATTGTGCTGAAAAAGCCCGTGTCGAAGGGCTGGATTCTGGGCTTCCTCGTCTGCTTCGTCATCCTGCAATGGATGCTCTATGGCGTCACGCTGCTCTTCTTTAAGGGCGTCGGCGAGTGGGGCGTGAACATCCCCATTGGCTGGGGATTCGCCATTGTGAATTTTGTCTGGTGGATCGGAATCGGACACGCCGGAACGCTGATCTCCGCCATCCTTCTTTTGCTGCGGCAGTCATGGCGCAACTCCATCAACCGCTTTGCCGAAGCCATGACGCTGTTTGCCGTCGCTTGCGCCGGCATGTTCCCCATCTTCCACTTGGGTCGGCCGTGGGTGTTTTACTGGCTCTTCCCCTATCCCAACACCATGGGGTACTGGCCCAACTTCCGAAGCCCGCTGGTGTGGGACGTCTTCGCGGTCTCAACTTACGGCACGATCTCTCTCGTCTTCTGGTATGTAGGCATGATCCCGGATTTCGCCACGCTGCGCGAGATCACCGACAAAAAGTGGATCAAATATGTGTACGGGATGCTGGCCCTTGGCTGGAGGAATTCCGCCCGCCACTGGAGCCGTTACGAAACCGCCTACCTGTTGTTGGCTGGCTTGGCTACGCCGCTCGTTCTCTCCGTTCACACTGTCGTCAGCTTCGATTTCGCCATCGGCATCGTCCCTGGATGGCACACCACGATCTTCCCGCCATATTTCGTGGCTGGCGCGATTTATTCCGGATTCGCCATGGTGCTGGTGCTGGCGATTCCCATTCGCAAGTTCTATCACCTGGAAGATTTCATTACCGCGCGGCACATTGAAAACTCCGCCATGGTTATGCTGGCCACTGGCTGGATCGTCGCTTATGGCTACGCCTTCGAAGCTTTCATGAACTGGTATGGCGGTGATGTGTATGAAGGTTTTGTCCGGTTCAACCGGCTGCACGGGCCCTACGCCTTCTGGTACCTCTCGTTGCTGTGCTGCAATATTCTGATCCCGCAGGTGCTGTGGTTCCGCAGATTGCGGCTGAATAATTTCTGGCTGTTCATGATCTCCATGGACATTCTGATCGGCATGTGGCTGGAGCGGTTCATCATCGTTGTGGTCAGCCTGCATCGCGACTTCCTGAACTCGTCCTTCGGCATGTACTACCCGACGCAGATTGACTGGGCCATCTTCATTGGCACTCTCGGTTTCTTTACGGCTTGCATGTTCCTCTTCATGCGTCTGTTGCCCTCGATTTCCATCTTTGAACTCCGTACGTTGTTGCCCGAAGCGGAGGCGGTGAAGCACGAATGAAAGATCCTAAGATTTACGGACTGCTGGCGGAATTCGAAACGGCCGAAGCGGCGGTGGAAGCCGCTCATCGCACCTATGCGGCCGGATACCGCAAGATTGACGCTTATTCGCCCTTCCCCATCGAAGAGCTTTGGGAGGCGATTGGCTTCCATAAAAACGGCGTCGCCCCGGTGTGTTTGCTCGGCGGCCTGCTGGGCGGCACTGGCGCATACTTGCTGCAATGGTGGATCAATACCATCAGCTATCCGGTGAACATTGGCGGCAGACCCTTCCACTCGTGGCCTGCGTTCATTATTGTCACGTTTGAAATGACGATCCTGTTTGGCGGCCTCTCGGCGGTTTTCGGGATGCTGGTGATGAATGGATTGCCCCAGCCCTACCATCCGTTATTCAATGTGGAGCGCTTTGCTCTGTCGACGCGCGACCGATTCTTTATCGCGATTTTTGCTTCTGACGCGAAATACGATCTGATTGAAACGCGGGAATTTTTGCAGACCCTGCATCCCCATTCCATTTCGGAGGTCCCGACATAGCCGATGCGGAACCTTCGTAAATTTTCTCCATTGCTGCTGCTCGCGATCTTCGCGTTTGTCGGCTGCCGTCAGGATATGCACGACCAGCCTCGCTTTAAGCCGCTGGCGGAAAGTGATTTTTATCCCGACATGCGCTCCGAACGCCAGCCCGTGGAAGGCACCGTCGCCCGAGGGCAGTTGCATGAGGACACCTATTTCTATACCGGAATGGTCGGAAACAAGCCGGGAGATTACATGCCGTTCCCCGCAACACAGGATGTTCTGGAACGCGGACAGCAGCGCTTTGATATTTACTGCACCCCCTGCCACTCGCGGAATGGCGACGGCAAGGGTGCCGTGGTGCAGCGTGGATTTCAGAATCCACCGTCGTACCATACCGATCGTTTGCGCAACGCGCCGTTGGGATATTTCTTTGGCGTGATCACCAATGGATTCGGCGCTATGCCGGACTACGCTGAACAGATTCCGCCACGTGATCGCTGGGATATTGTGGCTTATATCCGCGCCTTGCAGTTGAGCCAGAACGCGACCCAGGCCGACGTTCCCGCAGGGCAAAAAGTGCCATCGCCTTCGCCGGAATTCCGCGGCGATCCAGGCTCCGGCGCAACCTTGCCTATGCTCGCGCCGCCCAGCCCGAACCAGACAGGAGAAGACTCGAAATGACCCCGGCGAACCATTTAAACCTGGAAGCGCCCATGGGTGTGCGCCCGATCGAGCGCCGCGCTCTCACGATTGGGGTCGTCGTCGGGCTGGCTTCTCTGATTCTTGCTTTTGCCGAGCCGGACAAGTTCTTTCATGCCTACCTCATCGCCTTCATGGCATGGCTGGGGATATCGCTCGGCTGCATGGTCTTCCTCATGATCTACCACCTGACCGGCGGTGTTTGGGGAACAGTTGTGCGGCGGTCGCTTGAAGCTGGCGTTCGCACCATCTGGTTCATGGCGGTCCTGTTCATCCCCATCGCCGCGGGGATGAAGCACATTTATTTCTGGCTGACCCCCGCCAACGTCGCGGCCAACAAGCACCTCGTTGATCTGACTCATTCCTACTTGACGCATAGCGGGTTCATTCTTCGCGCTGTGATTTATTTCGTCATCTGGATCGGCCTCTCCTGGCTGCTGCTCAGTTTGTCAGCCACGCAGGACAAGCCGCCCGTCCGCAATTTGAGCCCGCGCTTCCGCGTCATCTCCGGACCGGGTCTCATTCTGTACGCGTTCACCGTGACCTTTGCCGTGATTGACTGGGTCATGTCACTGAGCGCGCCCTGGATCTCCACCATCTACGGATTCATTTTCATAGTCGGGCAGTGCCTGGCGGCCATTTCGTTCATCGTGATCGTCGAAACGGTCCTGATTAAGTACGAGCCTTTTTCGAAGGTGCTCAAGCCCAAGGAGATTCACGATCACGGCAAGCTGATGCTCACCTTCATCATGCTGTGGGCCTACTTCAGCTTCTCGCAACTTCTTATTACCTGGGCCGGGAACCTGCCGAGCGAAATCACTTGGTTCACGCGGCGTCTTTATCATGGCTGGCAGTATGTAGGACTGTTTCTTGTTCTCTTCCATTTCGCCGTGCCATTCGCCCTGCTGCTGTCCCGTCCGCTGAAGAGAAACCCCCGAAGGCTGGTCAAGGTGGCCATCTGGCTGATCATCGCCCGTTATGTAGACCTGTTCTGGTGTGTTGAGGGCAACTTTAGTCAATCGTTTTTCGTGACGCTGCCCGACATCCTGCTGCCCATCGCGTTGGGCGGCCTGTGGGTTTGGATGTACTTCCGGAACCTGCGGCAGGCGCCATTGCTTCCACTGTATGCGCACCATACGCAAACGCTTTTGGAGTCGGTCCATGAGTAAACCGAACCTGCCTAACTCGAACATGCCGAATCGCGACCACGAGCAGCGCAACAAGGACGTCGGCTACGAGCGGCGCGATATGACCACGCGCAGCGTGGTTGCCTTCCTGGTGGGCTTGGGACTGTTCGCTTTGTTGGTGCACTTCAGCGTGCGCGGGCTTTTTGATTTCGCGGACCGCTACTACGTGGCGCATGAGAAGGCCGCGCCCATGGCGCGAACTTCGCCTGATCCGCACCTGGTTACGCCGTCCGATATTAATCAGTTTCCCGAGCCTCGGCTGGAAACCGATGAACGCACGGAAATTTTTCCTTTTCGCGAAGGGGAAGAAAAACACCTGCACAGCTACGGCTGGGTGGACCAAAAATCAGGAACTATGTACATCCCGATTGACCGGGCAATGCAGTTGGTGGCGCAGCGAGGACTGAATACCACGCCGAAAACAGGCGAGGTCCCCACCGCCATTGTGAATATGGTGAAAGAGGCGGCGCAGCGCTCCGACCAGAGCGGCGGCTCGACCGGACTCGAAAAGACTGGCGTCCAAGTACAGACGCCGGGGAAGCAATAGGAGTCACGCTGTGCGCAGTACAACGCAGTTCAGCAATTCGCAGTCGGTCGATTTTATGAAGAAGATCATCCTCATCGCGGCGGCAGTGCTCTTGTCGCTTCCGGCTATGGGCCAGGGAGTGCTTGAGGCCCCTGCTGCGCCGCCCGCGAACATGCGTCCTCCGGGACTTAAGCATGTGGGGATCGAACAGCATTTGGACGAGCAGGTTCCTCTGAATCTGGCTTTTAAGGACGAAACGGGGAAAAGCGTGCAACTCGGCGATTACTTCGGCAAGCGGCCGGTAATCCTGAGCTTGGTGTATTACCGCTGCCCTATGCTTTGTGGGCAGTTGCTCGAAGGTCTGGAGAGCGCGCTGCGAGTCGTGGACTTCGATCCGGGAAAACAGTTCGACGTAATCACTGTGAGCTTTGACCCCAGCGACACCCCGGCCGTCGCCGCAGCCAAGAAGGCCGAAATCATGGCGCGTTACAAGCGCCCTGGCGCGGCAGGCGGTTGGCACTTTCTGACCGGCCCCCAGGCATCTATTGACGCGCTTACCAAGGCCGTCGGGTTTGAGTACCAGTATGACAAGCGGACCGACCAGTTCGCCCATGCCACGGCCATCATGGTGCTCACGCCGGGCGGCAAGCTGACGCAGTATTACTACGGCATAGATTTTCCGCCGAAAGACCTGCGGCTGGGCTTGATCCAGGCCTCGAAGAACAAAATCGGCACTGTCGTGGACCAGGTTTTGCTCTACTGCTACCACTACGATCCCGATGCTGGAAGATACAGCGCTTTGATTGGCCGGGTGTTGCAGATTGCGGGGGGCTTTACGGTTTTAGTGTTAGGTGGTTTCATTCTGGTGATGTTCCGCCTGGAGTCAAAGCCGAAGCACCAGAACGTATAAACGAATTTAGCAAATAAACTTATGTTTCAGAACCTTCCATTTTGGCCGCCTGCCGCTTCCGCCCAAGCCGGGACGGTTGATGCGCTTTACCTTTTTCTGGTGGCGTTATCGGTATTCATGACGGTCGCGATCTTTATCGCCATCTTCGTGTTTGCATTTAAGTACCGCCGGCGTCCGGGACACAAAGCTGTCCAGATTCACGGCTCGTGGATCCTGGAGACGGCATGGTCCGTCATCCCCATGGGAATTTTCCTGGTGATTTTCGCCTGGGGCGCGATGATCTACTACCAGGCGCATACCCCGCCCCCTGACGCAGACTCCGTCTATACAGTCGCGAAACAATGGATGTGGAAGTTCCAGCACGTGACCGGGCAAATGGAAGTGGATGAGTTGCACGTGCCCGTGGGCCGCGACATAAAACTCATCATGACCTCGCAGGACGTGATTCACAGCTTGTTCGTCCCGGCCTTCCGGGTCAAGCAGGACGTACTTCCCGGCCGCTACACCATGGTATGGTTTCGCGCCACCAAACCCGGCACGTATCATTTATTTTGTAGTCAGTATTGCGGCACGCAGCACTCCGGCATGATTGGCCAGGTTGTGGCCATGACGCCGACCGATTACCAGGCGTGGCTCACGCAAGGCGGGGCGTGGAAATCGCTTTCCGCGCAGGGCAATACATTATTTCAACAGCTGGGCTGCAACACCTGCCATCAGCAGGAAACCCAAGGCCGCGGACCCAGCCTCATTGGTGTGTATGGCCACCACGTCCAGTTGGAAGATGGCCGGGTCATCACCGCGGACGAAAGTTATATCCGCGAATCTATTTTGAGCCCGACCGCCAAAGTGGTGAGCGGCTTTAAGCCCATCATGCCTGTCTTCCAGGGCCTGTTGGATGAAGATCAACTCAATCAATTGGTCGAGTACGTTAAATCGTTAGGCAACGCGCCGGAGGGAGCCGCGGGAACTCCCAGCTTGATTCCTGCGGGCACAAAATCGCAGACTTACTAGAGATCTAAAGGAACAGCAATGGCTACCCCAGCAGTACAAGTCGAACGCCCGAACTACCTGAACAGCACGCACGGCATTCGCTCGTGGTTGCTCACCACGGACCATAAGCGGATCGCGTTGCTGTATCTGATGTCGGTCACCTTCTTTTTCTTTATTGGCGGGCTCTTCGCCCTGCTCATTCGCCTGGAATTGTTGACCCCCGCGGGCGACCTGGTGATGGCGGACACCTACAACAAGCTCTTTACCATGCACGGGCAGATCATGGTGTTCTTCTTCCTGATCCCGTCCATCCCCGCGATCCTCGGCAACTTCCTGGTTCCCATGATGGTCGGCGCCAAGGACCTGGCGTTCCCCAAAATCAATCTGTTGAGCTGGTACATTTACATTTTTGCCGGCGGTTTGATGATGTACTGCATCGTCACCGGCGGCGTGGATACGGGATGGACCTTCTATACGCCGTTCAGCACCGCGTTCAGTCACACGCAGGTGGTCATGGCGGCGCTATCCATCTTTATCAACGGCTTTTCCTCGATCCTTACGGGGTTAAACTTCGTCGTCACCATCCACCGCATGCGCGCCCCGGGTCTCACATGGCGGCGGCTGCCGTTATTTATCTGGTCGCA
>DATNDP010000041.1:0-10014 GCA_035553195.1 Candidatus Acidiferrales bacterium | reverse complement strand
AACTACGCGCTGCAGATCAAGAGCCGCGAGGAGTTCATTCGGCAGATGACGGCGAATCTGCCGGCGCGTCCGGAATATTTTGCGCAGGACGCGCAGATCAATCGTCAGGGCGCGGGGGAGTTGCGGAATTTGCCGCCGCTTGCGTCTATCTCAGCGGCGGAACTCCTGCAGCTCATCGAACAAGATGTGTTTGCTCTGGACGTGCGGCCCGTGAATGATTTTGCCGCCGCGCACGTGCCCGGTTCCATCAACATTGCTCTCTCCGGGCAGTTTGCCTCCTGGGCGGCAAGCGTGCTGGGGCTGAACGCGCGTCCGGTGCTGATTGCGGATACGCCGCAGCAGTACGAAGAAGCGCGAGTGCGTCTGGCGCGTGTGGGGATTGAAGATGTGCGCGGGTGTCTGGAAGGCGGCGTGACGGCGTGGAAGCAGGCGGGCTTCGGGCTGGAGGAACTGCCGCAAATCACGGCGCGCGAGCTTGCTGAATGCGTGCGTGAAGGCATGCTGCGCGTGCTGGATGTGCGTCGCGAGCCGGAGTGGCAGGCCGGACATATTCACGGCGCGGACTGGTGGCCGCTGGACCGGTTCAAGGTTTCGCCGCCGGAGCTTGCGCCGGATGTGCCGCTGGCGGTGCATTGCGCCAGTGGATATCGCAGCGTGATTGCCTGCAGCCTGCTGCGGCGCGCCGGAATGAAGAACGTGCTTAACGTGATCGGCGGATTCGCGGAGTGGCAAAAAGCCGGGCTCGACGTGGAGAAGGCAGAAGCCGCCGCCGTTGTGTCGTGATCGGCTGAACGGCAGATCCAGCACGGAGGCGCGGAGACACGGAGAGAAGAGAGAGCTGAATGTGAATGCTGAGTGATTTTCTCCGACCTTGTGGGACCACGGCAATGACGCACGATTACGGCGATCTCGTATCAGGCTGCGCGTCGATGGACGAGCACCACGGTGGCGTCATCGGATAGGCTCTTGCCTCCGCTGTAGCGAATCACGTCGTCGCTGAGATTGCGTGCGTGCGGGTTCTGGCCCAGCGCTTCGAAAAGACGCGTGATGCCGTATTCGGTTCCGGCGGGATCCGTAGACTCGACGATGCCGTCGGAGTAGAAAACGACGCTGGCGCCGGGCTCGAGCTGTATATGGCTCTCAGAAAACTCGCAGTAGAAGATTCCGAGAGGCATGCCTGAATCGCTGGTCACGCAGAAGCACTCATTGCCCCGGCGCACAACGGGCGGGAGGTGTCCGGCATTGGCGAAGCTGATCTCATGTCGCGCTGAATCGAGGACGGCATAGATCAAGGTGACAAAACGGCCGGGCGGAAAGTCATCGCGCAGCGACGCATTCACACGGCGCAGCACCTCCGGAGGGCTGGCTCCCGCTGTGATGTTGCGTCGCATAATGGAGCGCGTCGCCGACATCAGCAGCGCGGCGGCCATGCCTTTACCGCAGACATCGCCCAGGACGATGCCCATCCGGTGATCGTCCAGCGGCACATAGTCGTACCAGTCGCCGCCAACGGCGCTCACCTGCAGGCAGTTGCCTTCTACCGTGTAGCCGGGAAGGGAGGGATCGCTGGGCGGCAGAAGCGCAGCCTGGATCATGCGTGCCTCATCCTGTTCGCGGAGAACGCGCTCTTTCTGGAGCCGCTCGGCGCGGAACAGGCGCGCATTGACAATCGCGCTGGCGATGCTGTCAGCGAAAGCCGTCAGCAACTGAAGCTGTTCCGGTGAAAATCCGTCCAGTTGCGGGCTTTGCGCGTCCATCACGCCAACAAGCCGGCCTTTGCACACCAGAGGAACGGCAAATTCTGAGAGCGTGGACAACTCGCGGTGGGAGTAATAAGGGTTCTTGTGGACATCGGGCGCGTACATCGCCTCACCGGTGAGCGCGACATGTCCCACCATGCCTTCCTTGCCGCGCCGGAAACGATCGCCCTTCTTCACATTCTCAAAACCATGGAGCGCGATCACCTCCAGTTGGTCGCCTGCCTCGTTGAGCAGCAAGACAGTAGCGCGATTGCACCAGAAGGCGTGGCAGAGGTCTTCAACGATCTCGCTCAGAAGCTGGTCAAGGTCCAGCGTGGAGTTGATCTTGCGCACCGCCTCCTGCAGCAGCGTAAGCTGGCGAAGACGCTGCTCCAGCTCAAATACGTTCAAGGCCCGCTGAGCACTCATGCGCAGATTATAGGCAGATAACTGCTCTGGAGCTATCTACCGCGATTGCCAAAATCATCAGAATTGCCAAAATTGACGATGTCGACCCCAAGCGATTAAGAGGCGATGTGATGCACAATAAGGTGCTCGACTTGATCCGAGCGCGAAACGCTCAAGCCTCATCGGCCGCACGCTGCAAAAGGTGCCAGACTTCCTGGATGTCGGCCCACGTCGTTCCCATGTTGCCGATCGCGAGGCGAATCACCTGTCGCTGGTTGAGCACGGTGCCGGAAATAAACACGCGCCGGGAAGCGTTGACGCGGTCCATGATCTCGCGATTGTACTCATCCACGCGATGGGGGTCTTCGCCCGGCTTGCCGCGATACCGGAAGCACACCACGCTAAACGGCACCGGGGCGACGACTTGAAACCGCTGCTGAGGATCAGCTTCAATCAGTGCGGCGAAGTCTTTGGCCCACTGGATGTGCTGGCGCAGCATGGCCTGGATGCGGTCGCGGCCGAAGTAGCGCAGCACAAACCAGAGCTTGAGCGCGCGGAAGCGGTGGCCGAGCGGCACGCCGTAATCCATCAGGTTGTGGGCACGCGGGTCGGCCTGGGTCTTGAGGTAGTCGGGCGTGAGCGAAAAGGCGCGGCGCATGATATCCGGCCGACGAGTGAAAAATGCGCTGAGATCGATGGGCGTGAGCAGCCATTTGTGGGCGTTAAACACGAGCGAGTGCGCGCGCTCAATGCCGGCGAGAATTTCTTTGTGCTCGGGCAGCATGGCGGCGGCACCGGCGTACGCCGCGTCCACGTGGAGCCAGAGGCCGTGGCTTTCCGCGATGGCAGCAATCTCGGCCACGGGATCAACGCTGGTGGAAGAGGTGGTGCCCACGGTGGCGACAACGCAGAAGGGCCGCTTGCCCGCGGCTTTGTCCTGCTCGATCAGCGAAGCCAGCGCGCGCGTGTCCATGCGGAATTGCGAATCGCTCGGCACCTTGCGGATGTTGTTCTGCCCGATGCCGACGGTCATGGCGCCCTTCTCAATGGACATGTGCGACTGATCGGACGTGTAGAGCACCAGGTCGCCACGTGAGCCCTCGGTGCGCGCTTCCGGCGCAACCATCTCTCGAGCGCAGACTACGGCGTGCATGGAGCTGGTGGAGGCCGTATCGTGCACGATTCCAAGCCAGCCGTTTTTATTTGTGCAGCCGCTCGAGTTGTTCGCTCCGGCTGAGCTTGGGTCTGCGGTTGGATGGCTGTCGCCGCTAAGTCCCATCCACTCGCGCAGCCAGTCCAGCGTGCGCTGCTCAAGTTCGGCCACGGCGGGCGAGGTCTTCCAGTGCAGGCCATTGGTGTTGAGCGCAGCCGCCAGCATTTCGCCCAGGATGGCCGGCGTGGAACCTGTGCAGGCAAAGTAGGCGAAGAAGCGCGGATGGTTCCACTGTGTGACCGCGGGCATTACGAGCTGATCGAAGTCGCGCAAAATGGCCTGGAACGACTCGCCTTCTTCCGGCGCCGACGCCGGCAGAGCGTCAAAAAGTTCGCCAGGCTTGGTGCTGGCGAGCACGGGCATCTCGCGGACTGTGTCGAGGTAGTTGGCGATCCAGTCCACGGTTTCATGCCCGGCGCGGCGGAAATCTTCTATATAAGAAGACCAGTTATCAGGGTTGGCGTTGCTAGCGAGAGATTTGGTGTCCGCAGGTTTGGTCATATTCAGGGCCGAAGGAAGAATGCGTCGCGTTAATGCGCTCCGGAAGCGCTGGCAGGCTTCATGTACTTGTCAAACCAGTTCAATATCCGCTTGAGCGCGTCAATCTGGTTTTCGCGTTTGGCAAAGCCATGACCTTCCTGCGCGTAATAGTGAACGTCAACCGTCTTTCCCTGTTGCCGGAGAATGTTGACCACCTGGTCGGCTTCTTCTTTGGGCACGCGAATATCGTTTTCGCCCTGCAGGACCAGCAGAGGCGCGCGAGCGTTGCGAATGTATTTGATGGGCGACGCGTTCTCATATACCGTGCGGTCTTTTTCCGGATCGCCGAGCAGGGTTTTCTCATACTGCTGCAGCAGTGGATCAGAGCTCTTGAGCATGGTGTACCAATCGATAATGCCGAACTCCTCCACAGCAGCAGCCCAGATATCGGGCGTCTTGCCGATGGCCATCAGCGTCATGAAGCCGCCATATGAGCCACCGGTCATGCCGATCTTTTTCGGGTCAACGTAGCCGGTGGCGAGCAGGAATTTCGTGGCATAAACCTCGTCCTGGAGATCGCCGCCGCCCAAGTCTTTGATGTTGGCTTTCTGGAACGCCATGCCGTAGCCCGTGGAGCCGCGCACGTTCGGCCCGATGCAGATGTAGCCGCGCGAGGCAAGCGCCGCAGCGCGGGGATCAAGCGAGTTCAGAATCTGCCCTGTCGGCCCGCCATGGGGAAGCACGATGGCGGGATTGCTGCCGTCGCGCTTCAGGTTGAAGGGCATCCACAGATACGCGCTAATCACCTGGCCGTCGAAACTTTTGTAGTGGACAAGCTGCGCCGGCGGAATGGATTGCGGGCTCAGGCTGGCGACGGATGAAACGGTGATCTGGCTAGGCTTGTGCGATTGCACGTCGTACATCCAGAAGTCGCCGACGCGCTGGCTGTCCTGATGAGTAACGAGCAGGCGCGCGCCATCAGGCGAGAACGCTGTCGGCAGGCCGGCGGTGAATGTGAGTCCTTCAGGGAATGGCAGCTTTTCTGCCTGTGGCGATCCGACGCTCTGCAGGTAAACGCTGGTCTGCCCGTCCTGGTTGATCACGTAAGTGAACTGGCGGCCATCCGGAGAGAAGTCTCCGCCGCTCGCGTCCCACTGGGTGTCTGTGATCCAGGTGAGTTTCTTGGTCGCAGTGTCGAGCAGCGCCACGTTGCTGTAACCGCCCTTCTGGTTCGAGGTAACCAGGATGAGATTGCCATCGGGAGAAACGCCCGAGGCATTGTTCAGAACTTCGCCCTGATGCGGAGTGAGCTCTTCCTCGCGACCACTGGGCACGTCAATGCGATACGCACTGCTGTCAGTGAAGCCGATGTTCGTCCGGTTGGCAAAAATCGATTTGCCATCCCGGCTCCACTGCACGATGCTCCAGAGATGGTCCGGCGACTTTTCATTGGTCAGGTTTCGCACTGTGTGGGTGCGCCAGTCCATCACTCCGATATCAACAGCCGGCGAAGTCTCGGGCTTTACCTCCAGGGCGAGCATGCTGCCATCGGGCGAGAAGCGGGGATTCTGCTCGGCGATGTGCGGGGTGTGCGTGAGGTTAAGCGCCTCACCACCATTGCTCGGGACAGCGTAGACGTCCCATATCTCGTGGCCGCCAACGTCCTGCTGGTAAACGATCCATTTTCCGTCGGGTGACCAGACCGGATTGTCCTGGCGATCATCAGCCTGCAGAAGTTGAATGGGCCAGCCGCCGTTGGAGTTCATCTTCCAGAGGTTGAACCGGCCGGTGAAGTTTGTGACAAACGCAAGTTGCCTGCCATCGGGCGACCACGCGGGACTGAAAGTGCGTCGCGAGTAGTAGAGGTCGTCCACGGGGACGGGCCGCGCGTCCGGGCTGGAAGCAGAAGTAATGGAATGAGGATCCGTGGGCTGACGGTCCCGAGGACCGGAAGCAACGGACAAACCCGTTGTTAGCAAGATGAGGCCGACCAGCGTGATGAGTTTTCGCATGTTTCCTCCTCAATCAGCTCGCGCGACGTGTCTCAAGATTTCCATTGTACGGCAGGGCTGCAGAGGATGGCGCAAGCGCGCAAATGTGGCGCTCAGGCCCCATGCTACAATTCAGCTTGAATCAATCGTCGCCGCCCAGAGACACTCGGATTTCCTTTGAAGAACACTTCCATTACTTACGCCGACAGCGGCGTGAACATTGATCGCGCCGACCGCGCCAAGCAGCGCATCAAGTACCTGGCCCATCGTACGTTTACCAAAGGCGTGGTGAGTGAGATCGGCGGCTTCGGTGGGATGTACGCCATCGACAAGAAAAAATTTCGCGAGCCTGTGCTGGTCTCCAGCGTCGATGGCGTCGGCACCAAGCTGAAGCTGGCCTTCATGATGGACTTGCACCACACGGTGGGCGGCGATCTGGTGAATCACTGCGTGAACGACATTGCGGTGCAGGGCGCAACCCCGCTCTTCTTTATGGATTACCTGGCCACGGGGACGCTGGATCCGAACGTGGCGGAAAAGATTGTGGAAGGCATCGCAGAAGCCTGCAAGCACAACGCTTGCGCGCTCATCGGCGGCGAGACAGCGGAGATGCCGGGCTTCTATCCCAAAGGCGAATACGATCTCGCCGGATTCATCGTCGGCATCGCCGATAAGAGTAGAGTGATCACCGGCGAAAAAGTCGAGCCGGGTGACGTGCTCGTAGGTCTGCCTTCGAACGGGCTGCACACCAACGGCTACTCTCTGGCGCGCAAGCTCTTCTTTGAGGTGGCGCAGTATACGCCCGAAAGCTACGTTAACGATCTGCACGGCAAGGCCGGCGCTGAACTGATGAAGACGCACAAGAGCTACTGGCCGGTGCTGCGCAAGCTGATTGATGCCGAACTGGTTCATGCCATGGCTCACATCACCGGCGGCGGCATCACCGACAATCTGCCGCGTGTGCTTCCTAAAGGCACGGCCGCCATCGTGGAGATGGGCACCTGGCCGGTTCTGCCCGTCTTCACGCACATGCAGAAGATCGGCAACGTGCCTCAGGATGACATGATGCGCACCTTCAACATGGGCATCGGCATGGTGCTCGTTGTTCCCGCCAAAAAATACAAGCGCGTGCAGTCGATGATTGAGAGGGCCGGCGAGAAAGCTTTCCTGATCGGCCGCATCGTCAAAGGCGAACGCAAGGTCCTCTACGCCTAGCGATTGTTGAGCCTGGGAAGCAACACGAGAAAAAGCCTCACCGAATAAAAGCCATCCGGCCAATTCCAATCCGTCAATAACTTCTCACCTTCAGCCCATGTGTCATTGTCCAAAAGGCACTCCATTGCCAGACAGGAGCTTGCTTTTCGCATGTAATAGAACCGCAGCCAATGGCACTCTCGTGTCAGGTTGGAAAGAAGTGCGTTTTTAAGCTTATCCAACAGGTCGCCGACCAGCATGTCGGGCAAGGAATCCGCGCAAAAAGATAATCTCAAAAGAGGGCCTAAGCAGACCTGCCACTTATTGCCCGTGTCCCCCCATTCTTCCCACTCCACTTGGTCCGAATGCTGTTCCAGGAACACCTCCGCAAGCACGTGGAAAGACGCACGGGCAAACTTCTGCCATGCTTCTTGGATAGCCTCTTGCTCGTTCGCTCCCCAGCCGGCGAAAGATTCGATCAGAGTCTTACTTCCGGTGTGCGGAGACTTCAGGTTTATATTCAGTTGCACCATGTGGTTTGGTTGAGATGTATGTCTTGGCACGATATTTGCTGACATGGTGACACTGCCAACCGCAAGAGCGCGGTTCACAGGCTGAACCGAGATCGAATGGCCTTCGAGAAGCTCCCACAGCATTTTTGTCGAATCGAGTTCTGGCATACCCGAGCTTTCCGATCCCGGATTGAGATGATACAAATAAATGTGCCCGCTTCCAAAAAACTTGGCATCCTGATCTCCGGGCGCGGCTCAAATTTTGAAGCCATTGCTGATTCTATTCAAGCCGGGCGCTTGGATGCGGACATTTCCGTCGTCATTTCGAATCGCGCCGATGCGGCCGGACTCGAAGCGGCTACTCGTCGCGGACTGAACGCAAAGCTGATTCCTTCCAAAGGCCGCGTTCGCGAAGAGCATGACCGTGAAGTCATTGCCGCGCTGAAGCAAGCGAAGGTGGATTTGGTTTGTCTGGCCGGTTACATGCGGCTGCTCTCGCCCGAGTTTGTGCGTGCCTTTCCCAATCGCATCCTTAACATTCATCCTTCGCTGCTGCCGGCATTTCCTGGCCTCGACGCACAGAAGCAGGCGCTTGAATATGGAGCGCGGGTTTCCGGGTGCACCGTGCACATTGTGGATGAGCATCTCGATCATGGGCCCATCATCGTGCAGAAGACCGTGCCAGTGTTGGAGACTGACGATGAGCACACGCTCTCGGCGCGCATTCTGGAGCAGGAACACGTTGCCTACACAGAAGCGATCCGCCTGATGCTGTCCGGTGAAGTGAAAGTGCAGGGACGAAAGGTAGTCCGCAAAAATGCGCGAGCGGAGGGCTAAGTCAGAATAATGCTGCGAGTGAAGTTGCTGAACGAATCGGCCAAAGCTCCGACGGTCGCGCATCCGGGCGAAGACCTGGGCTACGACATTTATGCCTGCTTCATGATGATCATTGCCCCGCGAAGTCACGCCGTGGTTCCCACGGGCATTGCTATTGAATGCACCTCGACCACGGGCGACGCCATGGGCGCTTTGCTGCGCGACAAATCATCGCTCGCCGCGCGCCGCCTGGTGCTGACCGGCGGAGTGATTGACGCGGGCTATCGCGGCGAAATTAAGGTGGTGATGGAAAATCTCGGTGACACAGCCCAGGTAATCAACGCAGGGGACAAAATCGCGAACCTGATTCCTTATCCGGTGCTCACCGGCGAAGTGCAGGTGGTGGAAGAACTGGCGGAATCGAGCAGGAAGGCGGGCGGCTTTGGGTCGAGTGGGAAGTAGCTAGAGATCTGAAATTCCCATCATTGCCATGAGAGCAGAGAGTAAAAAAACAACGCAGCAGACTGCGATAATGCCCGCGACACGAGAATTCAGCTTATCCCAATTTTCTTCATCGATAACCCTAAAAGCGTGCCACAAAGTCCAGCCGGAAAGGATCCAAAGAACAGGACATGCTGCAATTAGCAGCTTTGGCATGGTTGGTCCGCAAATGCCAACACCGCCCGTGAAAAGCACCACAAGCGTCAAAAGAGTCGAAGCAGTTGCAAGCCAGGCAGCACGTTTCACTGCTAGCGAACGGTCCACGCGAAGGTTATCTCTCATCTGTCAAGCTGGGAGCTGCTGTTTTAGCGGTTCGCAGACACTCCTGCTGGTTCTCTATAATCTTCCCTGATGCCAAACTTTCCTCCCGTAGACGAACAACTGGCCTACATCAAAAAAGGCGCGGCGGAGATCATCCATGAAGGCGAACTGCGCCAGCGGCTGGAGAATGCGCTCAAAACCGGCAAGCCGCTCAAGGTGAAAGCAGGCTTTGACCCTACCGCGCCGGACCTGCACGTCGGGCACACCGTGCTGATGCGCAAGCTCAAGCACTTCCAGGACCTGGGTCACACGGTGATCTTTCTCATCGGCGACTTCACCGGCATGATCGGCGATCCCACCGGACGCTCGGCTACACGCCCACCGCTTACACGCGCAGATATTGACCGCAACGCGGAAACGTACAAGGCGCAAGTATTCAAGATTCTGGACAGCGAGAAAACGGTGGTCGACTTCAACTCGCGCTGGTTCTCAAAGTTGACCCCGGAAGACTTTATCCGCATCTGCGCCCGCTTCACCGTCTCGCAGATGCTCGAACGCGAAGATTTTCACAAGCGTTTTCAGGAAGAAAAGCCCATCCACATCCACGAGCTGCTTTATCCCATCTGCCAGGGCTATGACTCGGTCGCGCTCGAGGCCGACGTGGAACTCGGCGGCACCGACCAGAAATTTAACTTGCTCATGGGCCGCACCTTGCAGAAAGATTACGGCCAGCAGCCCCAGATCATCCTGACCATGCCGATCCTGGAAGGCACTGATGGCGTACAGAAGATGTCAAAGTCCTATGGCAATTACATCGGCATCAACGAGCCGCCGCAGGAGATTTACGGCAAGGTCATGTCCATCTCTGACGAGCTGATGTGGCGCTACTACGAGCTGCT
>DATNDP010000040.1:0-19697 GCA_035553195.1 Candidatus Acidiferrales bacterium | reverse complement strand
GCCGTTGCGCGCCAGGCCAAGCCCTTTGGCCCATACGGCAATGGCAATTACATGCGGCGGCCCCGCAGTCGGCGGCGCCACGGCGGCTGCGCTGGCCCAGTCATGCCGTTCCACCATGTAGCGAATGGGCATGGCAGTGGCTGAGTAACCTACCTTGAAGTCGGCGGTGTTCAGGTTGGGCATGGACTTGAGCTGCTGGATCACCTGCGCGGCCTCGGCGTCGCGTCCGGCCTGCAGGTAGGCATAGACGAGATAATCCATGGCGTGCAGTTGTTCTCCGGTATCGGCCGTGCGGCGCGCGGCATCACGCGACGCGATGTTAGAAGCGATGGAGTCGTCCCACATGCCCAGGCGGGTGAAGATATGCGATGGCATGTGCAAGGCATGGGGCGCGTCCGGAGCAATCTGCGAGTAAGCCCGCGCCATGGGCACTCCGCGCTGCGCGAGTTCCGCGTTGTCATACGCATGAATCAGGTAATGCGCCATGCCGGGGTGCTGCGGATGAGTGCGATAGAGCGGCTCCAGAATGTCAGCGGCCTTCTTCTGTTTCGCGTGCGTCTTGTCCATCGGCGAGGCACTGGCCAGCAGAGCCAGCGCGTAGAACACCTGGGCTTCAACATCTTTGGGATTGGCGGCCGCGACCGCGGCCATTTCCTGCTCGTAGGTGGCGAGCCTGGAGGCATAAGGCGCCGTGGCATCGTCGGCCAGGATCACTTGAGCGGCTTGGATGAAGCCGCGCTCGCGTTCCGTTGGCGCGCCGATTTTTAGGGCTTCGGCAATTGCGTGCTGCGCGGCAGCCCGTGCCGGGCTCGACGCGGGCGGAAGCGGTGGCTGCCAGAGCTGGTGAAAATTGGCCATGGCCATGCCCCAGTACGCCATGGCGCACGCAGGATCCTTCTGCGCGACTTCACCAAACGCGCCATTCGCGGGCATGTAGGTGAAGGAATGGAGCAAGGCCACGGCGCGATTGAAATCCGCCTGCACCGCAGGTTTGCAGGACGTGGAGAAGGAAACTTCTCCCAGCTTTGCCGGCGCGCGGTGCTCGTGAGCTTC
This sequence comes from Candidatus Acidiferrales bacterium, assembly GCA_035553195.1. Classification (GTDB taxonomy): domain Bacteria; phylum Acidobacteriota; class Terriglobia; order Terriglobales; family Acidobacteriaceae; genus Angelobacter. Next base: position 18,644 of record DATNDP010000040.1, on the reverse strand, counting down.
CTGTGCAAGCGCGAGCTGAGTGGAGAGAAATGCAGAAATAAAAATTGCCAGGCTGAAAAGTTTGCCGCCGTGACGAAGCATGGAAACCTCCGTTGGCGTTCAATTAGGTGGGGCAAGAAAATTATAGCAGCCAAGATGAACGGCGATGGCGGGCGATCGCGGCCCGGTTCTGATGCGCTTGAGAAAGAGACGCGTCTCTCATCTTCTTTTCGGTGTCCGTTCCAAAAACGTCTCTCAATTCCCGCTCTCGCCAGCACTGAAAATCAACAGCTTGGGGACACTTCCGCGTCCCAAAATGACCACCTACTCCGGCGTAATCCGCAGAATGTCGTGCTTCACCTCGATCTTCCGGCCGGGGAAAGAAGATTCAATGTGCTGCTTGAGTTGAGGAACCGTCGGCGCGCCGTTCTGGCCGTTGAGGCCGCGGGCGTCGTCCATGAGGATCACGTGACGGAAGCGTTGGTCGCGGAGGATGGCCTCAAACTCGGTTGTGAGTCGTTGCTTGTCGCCCTGGAGACCGGCCCAGCCGTAGTAACCCGCATCAAGCCAGAAGAGCGCGGGCTGGCGCAGTGACGCAATGATTTCCGGAATAGCCTTCTGGCTGTCGCCCTCCACGATGTGAATGTGGGATGAGCGGGCAAATTTCTTCTGCGCGCGAACGGCCAGAGCGTGCTCATATTCCACGGAATAGACTTCCGTAAAGCGGTTCTTCATGGCCGCGACCATCTCGCCGTAATACGTCCCGGTCTCCACCAGCACTCGAAGGCCAAAGCGCTCCGCGTACTCGCGGACCGTGCGCTGCTTCACCAGATGCGGCGAGCGCACCGGCTCTCCACGCAGCTTCCAGTACCAGTAATCGGGATAATGGCCCGCGGCCTTGTAGAGACCGTAGAACGGAGTGCGGCGAAGCAGCTTGCGAAGTGATCTCATGTGTTGAGGATTGCCAGAATTGCCAACAGCGCCAAAAAATCCAAATCGAACTTCCGGATATGATGCGACTCAGGTTTTCACTTAGCAATCTTTGGCGATTTTGGCTGTGGCAATGCGACTATTGGATTGCCGGAATCACCGAAATATCCAAAGATCCAAAATTGAAAACAAACTGAGGAGACAGCTTCAATTTGGATTCTTTGGCAATTTTGGCATTTCTGGCAATTCTCTGCAGCACGGCAGCCCTGAGCAATTCATTTACACTGAACTCGCAGAATAAGTTCAGGGAGAATTCCGTGTCAACGAAGCGCCATTTCCCTTTTGTGCAGGTGGATGTATTCACGTCGATTCCGCTGGAAGGCAACCAGCTTGCCGTCTTTCCTGACGCGCGCGGGCTGAGCGACACGGATATGCAGAAGCTGGCCAAGGAGATGAATCTCTCTGAGACCACGTTCGTCTTTCCGCGTGACGTGCTTACGGAGCGTGACCGCGGCGTGCGCGTGCGCATCTTCACCGTGGATGAGGAGCTGCCCTTCGCGGGCCATCCCACTCTGGGCACGGCCATGGTGCTACGCGGAGAGACCGGCGCGCCTGAGGTGGCGCTGGACCTGAATGTAGGAAAAATCGCTGTGAAGTTTTCCACACAGGAAGGCCTGCCGTTCGGCCTGATGACGCAGCGCAATCCGGAATTCGGGCAAACGCACGCGCGTGAAGACGTGGCCCGCGCCGCCGGACTCAAGATCGAACAGATTGCCGCCGACGTTCCCATTCAGACTGTGAGCACCGGGAATGCCTTTGCCATCGTTCCCGTCGATTCCCTTTCCACCCTCACTCATCTGGCGCCCACCTGGTCCGCGATGAACGGTTATCTCAGCAAGAGCGATGCCAAGTTCTTTTATTTTGTCTCACGACAGGCGCTCAACCCTGAAGCAAAGCTTCAAGCGCGAATGATCTTTTATAACGGCGAAGATCCCGCAACCGGATCAGCAGCCGGGCCATGCATTGCCTGGGCCGTCAAACATGGCGTTGTCACTTCCGCTCAGCAGGTGCTGCTGGAACAAGGCGTGGAAATGAAGCGGCGCAGCAGAATTTTCGTGAGCGCGGAACGCGAAGGTGACAAAGTCGTTAACGTGCGCGTGGGCGGTCACACAGTGGAAACTATTCGCGGAGAGATTTTTTTCTAAATTGTTTTTCATCTTGCGGCAGATTTCTCGCGCTCTTCTGCGGAATCCGAAGATGAAAGACTCTTCAGAAAAAAAAATCGCTTGTTTGCATTCAGGGTACTTTACACGAGTCGCATCTCCAGCCTATGATGCGAAAACAGTTTCAACACATAACGCAGATTGTTTCACCCAGCCAATCACAAAAACCGAATCCCCACGCAGCCGCCTCCCCCGGGTGCTGCGAAACTGGTGAAGAAATGCGACCCAAAAAAACGATCCTCTGTGTGGACGACAATGAACAGGCGCTATCCATTCGTAAAGTGATGCTGGAGACCCGCGGTTATCGCGTGCTGACTTGCACCAACGGACAGCAGGCGCTCGAAATTTTTCAAAAGGGGGGCGTAGACCTTCTGTTGAGCGATCTGGTGATGCCCGGCGGTCTGGATGGAGCGGACCTGGTGAAGCGAGTGAAGGAGCTCTCGCCTGAGACTCCCGCCATTCTTTTCTCCGGCAAAATCCGCGTGTACGACCAGGACACAAGAGCCGATGTCTTTTTGCCCAAGGGAATGTATGCACCCGTAGAGCTGCTGGAACGCATTCGTATTCTGCTGATCAAGAAGCGCGGGCCCAAGCGCACCGTCAAACCCGAGCCGCTGCCGGTGGCTGTTTAACTTCTTCATATGATCCATGCCACAGATTGAGGGGCGCCCATTCGGGCGCCTTGCTCTGATAAGATCGAATCCGTGGCGCACATCATCCAGGCAGAGAATGTAAGCAAAATTTACCGCATTGGGAAGGTAGATGTGCCCGCCGTGAGCGGCGTGAGCTTGTCCGCCGAGCAGGGCGAGTTCGTAAGCATTGTGGGCCCTTCCGGCAGCGGAAAGTCCACGCTGTTTTACATTCTGGGCGGGCTGACTCAGGCCACCTCCGGCCGCGTGCTCATTGATGGCGCGGACTTCACCGCGCTTTCTGATGCGCAGCGCACGGCGATGCGCAAGAGCAAAATCGGTTTTGTCTTCCAGAAGTTCAATCTTCTGCCAACGCTCACCGCGCGCGACAACATCCAGATTGCCCGCGAGATCTCCGGCCGCAACGGAGCCGATCCTGAATTCTTTAAGCAGGTAACGGAAATGCTGGGCGTGGCCGGACGCCTGGAACATCGGCCATCAGAGATGTCCGGCGGCGAACAGCAACGCGTCGCACTGGCCCGCGCCATCATTAACCGTCCGGCAATCATTCTGGCCGACGAGCCCACGGGAAATCTCGATTCCAAAAACTCTGAGATTGTGCTGCGCATGCTGCGCGAAGCCAACCAGAAATTCGGCCAGACGGTGCTGATGATCACGCACAACCCGGAAGCGGCGGAAATTGGCGACCGCATCATTCACATGCGCGATGGCCACATCGTCACGCCGGAGCAGGATCCGCAGTGGGTAAGGCACTGATCGCACCTCCGTGGGGCCGTTGATCGAAGTTGAGCTGCTGATCCGAGGTACGCTTTGGCAGCGAGGATCACGGCAGGTGGTGTATAATGGGGTTTCCCGTTAAGTGTGATTCACAGCGGTTAGCGAGCCGGTCCAGCCTTCAAGCGACAACCCATCTCACAGAAACCAGTCAATCTTCTCTCAGCAGGAAATATCAACAACTTAAGGAACAAACAACAATGGAACAAGGAATTGTGAAGTGGTTTAACGACGCAAAAGGATTTGGATTTATCACGCGCAACAGCGGCCAGGGAGACGTGTTCGTGCATTTCTCAGCGATCCAGTCCAGCGGTTTCCGCAGCTTGCCGGAAGGCCAGGCCGTGGAATTTACGGTCACCAAGGGCCCGAAAGGCTGGCAGGCGGAAAACGTAAAGGTTCTCTAAAAATATTAGGATAACTGCCCGGAACGAATAGCTCCGGGCAGTGCTGCGTTTGCGCCGTTGTCAAAGCGCCTCTGCTGTTTGTGAGAGCCATACCCGCGGGGAAAATCAGCCGATGAAGCCCCCGTCCGTGATCGTCTGGCTCATCGTCCCACGTAAACTTAGTTAGAAAACTCCAGATTCAGAGGCTCACGTTTTTGGCGGTTGCGTCAGAACCTGAACACAATGCCCCCTGAGGGAAGCACGTTGTGGTGATGCAGGCCGCCCTGCAACGTGCCATTGAACAACTGGTTTCCCACAACAATCCTGGAAGGGAGAAAGCCGGGATTTCCTGTAACGAAATCACGCACTTCGAAGCGCAAGGCCAGATGCGGAAAGAGTGTTTTCACGTCCAGTCCACCGCCGTATTGCAGAGCGCCTTTGTTCACCACGTTTTGAGTAAGCGAGTACCGCGCCCAGCCGGCACCAAATGAGACGAACGGTGAAATGGGAGCTCCTGACAGCAGCTTGACCCGCAACGATGGAGTCACAAACGCACTGGTGATGTGCCCGAGCGTACCGCTGAAACCAGTTAACGTGACTCTTTGGGAAGGAATGACAGCCACAGGCAATTCCAGATAAAACGATGCTGGTCCGGCGTCTGCGAACTTGTAGGCGGCGGCTGCCTGAAAGGCGAATTGATGGCCTGTCTTGAATTGCTGCTGGACACAGGTCAATTCAGCAATACACAGAAAATTTTCGTTGGAATCAGAAACAATCGATCCGCCGGCGGTAAACGCCAGGTCCGTTTTTTGAGCAAGAGCATTTGATAGCACAAGAATCGAAAACAAGAAGAGAACAGCAGACCGCTTCCGGTGCATTGAGCCTCCTCAGGTATACGCACAAGAATGATTGGGGCGTATTAGTCCGCCCCGGAATAAGGATGAATCTGCTCACTGGAGGAACGGATCAACTCTGGAGTTCTTGCAATTTTTTTTGAGGAGCGCGGTGTGCCGCAAAGCGGCCAGATTCCCCTCGCACCCCAGCAGCCGCGAGGCCGACTTGCGCGCCGAGCGGCGCGCCCCAGGAGCCTAACTGCTCTGTGTTGGAAAAATGACTTCAAAGCGGTGTGCCGCGAAGCGGCCAATACAAAGAGCTGTCCGAACAAGCCGCGAGGCCGGCTTGCGCGCCGAGCGGCGTGCCCAGGAGCCTAACTGCTCTGTGCTGAAAAATTGACTTCAAAGTGGTGTGCCCGCGAAGCGGCCAAATGAATGGAGGCGCGGGTCGGAATCGAACCGACGCATAAAGGTTTTGCAGACCTCTCCCTTACCACTTGGGTACCGCGCCCCGGTCAGACGTTCCTCAAAACAAGCCCTCGCAGCACGCGAGGGAGGACGAAAGAAGGCCTTCAAAGCTTATGGAGCGGGAGACGGGATTTGAACCCGCGACTTCGACCTTGGCAAGGTCGCACTCTACCACTGAGTTACTCCCGCCCGAGAGGCTAAACAGGATTATATCGTGCTGAAAACAGGGGGTCAATTTTGCCGGCGGAAATCGCATACGTGGCGGCGTGCCGGCGCAGTCTCTGAAGGCACTGCGCACGTTTGACAGTGTGGCTAATCCCGCTACAATAAAAGAGTAGTTCCCGTCGCCCGCGCCGGGTAATCCTCTGGCGCACCTCATTGCCGAAGTGGCGGAATTGGCAGACGCGCATGGTTCAGGTCCATGTACCCGCAAGGGTGTGGGGGTTCGAGTCCCTTCTTCGGCACCAGCACAGGTAGGCAGAGGTCCTTAGACTTGCAGCGCTCGCTCAGGATTTCGCCACCGGACAATGCCGCCAGCAAGCGACCGGCGCGCGCCAGGAACGCCGACACACTCTCGCTTGACTCGCTCGCTGAAGGGGGTCACGCTTGCATCAAGCAACAGGGTGGCGGCTGTAGTATTCTAATTACCGACGAGGTGTAACCGTGTCCACTCAGCGCCCGACCGTCCATTCGGTACATATTTACAGCGACGACACCGGTTTGATCACCCGACTGTGTGGAATCTTTGCCGGCAGTCTCAGGATGGGCGACTCTGCTCTGGTGATTGCGACCCCTGAACATCGAGAGCAACTTGTGAAATCGCTTGGTGAGGTGGGCATCAACCTGCGCAGTTGCGCTCGCGAGGGCCGGTACACCATGGTGGACGCCCACGAATTGCTCGCCCAGTTTATGCGGCACGGAATGCCGGATGCAAAATTATTTCGCGAAAGTGTCGGCAATGTGCTCGCCTCGGCTTACGAACGCGCACGCAGCCGGAACAAAAGAGTTACGGCTTTCGGCGAGATGGTAGCGATCTTGTGGGACAACGATGAAAAAGAGGCCGCGCTGAAGCTTGAAGGGCTGTGGAATGAAGCTCTGCGTGAGCACAGTTTCCATCTACATTGCGCTTATCCCCGCGGTATTTTCGACAATGTTGGAGACATTGACTCAGTCCACTCCATGCACACGCACGTTGTGCAATAGAGCGCGGGAGAAAGGAGAGCAGTTTAATGTCGACCCAGTTCCCCGGTGTTCACTCCGTGGAGATCTATGACCGTGATCGCGACTTGATCAAATCCGTCACCACGATGGTCGCGACAAGCCTGTCCTTCGGGGACTCTGCGCTGATCGTCGCAACACCCGAGCACCGCGACCAGTTGGCGCGCGAACTAATCTCCTTCGGCATTGACTTGAGCCAGTGCATCCAAGATGGACGCTATACTGCGCTGGATGCCGAGGCAGTGATGAATTCGGTCATGCGCGACGGATATCCGGACCGGGAGCTGTTTACGCAAAATTTCTGCAGTGTCCTCAACAGCGCTCGCAATGTTGCTCTCAACAGGAATCTTGGACTCACTATCTACGGAGAGTGCGTTGCGCTGCTGTGGAAAGATGGCCGAAAGGATGCAGCATTGGAACTGGAGAGGTTCTGGCAGGGTGTCTTCGAGGAAGACGCATCCTTCCATTTGCACTGCGCTTACCCTCGCGCGGTCTTCGCAGACGATTCAGAAATTCGATCTGTTCACGACACGCATTCTCACGTCTTATCTCAGCCAGATATCTCATCGTAGAGATTTGAATTCCAAAGAGAGGCAGCGCTCAGTCGGGCTGCAGCATCTCATATCGCATGAAGGTGTGGTGTGCTCCGCGTCATCCCTGCCGTCAAGAACTTTGGCGACTGTTTTTGACGAGCCCCTCGCGAATCCTTGATATACTCGCGACCGGTTTGTGAGCCGCCTATCCTGAAGCAGAATGCCTGTTCTTCCGATATGAGTAGGCCTGCCAACTTGGATCCAATGCCGGATCGGAGACGAAGAACAGAGCCGTTGCAAGCTATCCAAACCAGTTCCGTGTTTCCCGGCGACGGAGAGATGGCGCGCCTCATGCGCGGCTTTGATTGGGCAATCACTCCGCTGGGCCCGGTGGAGAATTGGCCGCAAAGCCTGAAGACCTCAGTCAGCATTTGCCTCGCATCGCGTTTCCCCATTGTCTTGTACTGGGGACCGGAATACGTAGTGCTCTATAACGATGCCTACAGCCAGATCCTGGGCGCCAAACATCCCTGGGCGCTCGGTAAAACCTGCCGCGAATGCTGGGCTGAAATCTGGGACACCATCGGGCCTATGCTTGATGGCGTGCTCCGCACCGGCAAAGCCACGTGGTCTGAGGACCTGCTGCTGAGGTTGGAGCGTTTTGGGTATCCGGAAGAATGCTATTTTTCTTTTTCCTTCAGCCCTGTCCAGGTGGAGACCGGAGTTGTGGGGGGCGTGTTTACCGCTGTCATCGAGACAACGGAAAAGGTGGTCGCCAGGAAAGCCATCGAGAAGAGCGAAAAGAAGTACCGCGATTTGGCGGAAACCTCAAGCATCGCGCTGCATTGGGTGGGGCCGGATGGAACCATTCTCTGGGCCAATCAAGCAGAGTTGGATATGGTCGGCTATACGGCTGATGAGTACATCGGCCACAACATCACCGAATTCCACGCAGACGCCCCGGTAATCGATGACATCCTGAAACGCCTCAGCCGCGGAGAAAAACTCAAAGAGTACGAGGCGCGGTTGCGCGCGAAAGACGGCTCCATTCGCTATGTTGTCATCGATTCGAGCGTGTTATTCGAAAATGAGAACTTCGTTCACACGCGCTGCTTCACCCGCGACATCACGGAACGCAAAGATGCGGAGCGGGCCCGCAGGGAAAGTGAACAGCAGTTGCGGGTCGTCACTGAGGCCACGCCCATCATGATCTGGATGTCCGGCACGGACAAGCTCTGCTACTACTTCAACAAAAGCTGGCTGGAATTTGTTGGACGCTCGCTGGAACAGGAGATGGGCAACGGTTGGGCAGAAAATGTCCACCCGGAGGACTTTGACAGGTGCCTGCAGATTTATGTTTCCAGCTTTGATGCAAGGCAGCCTTTTGAAATGGAATACCGGCTCCGTCATCACAGCGGCCAGTACCGCTGGATTCTGGATCATGGCGTTCCGCGCCATGCAGCCGACGGCACCTTCGAAGGCTATGTGGGAGGCTGCCTGGACATTCACGATCAAAAAGAGGCTGCCGAGAAAATACGGATTATCTCTGACGCGCTGCGGGAAAGCGAGCAGCGGTTGCGCTTGGCGCAGCAGGCGGCCGAGGTCGGGGCATTTGAATGGGACCTCCAGACCAATGTCAACCGCTGGACACCTGAGCTGGAAGCAATGTACGGTCTCGCTCCCGGAACATTTGAAGGCACCCGGGAACACTGGGAACGCCTTATCCATCCTGAGGACAGGCCCATTGTTCTGCGGCAGCAGGAGAAGGCCTTTGATACTGGCGCGCCGGTGCAGGCAGAATGGCGCGTGATTTGGCCGGATGGAAGTATTCATTGGATTTTAGCGAGATGGCAGGTCCTTAAAGATGAATCCGGAAAGCCCGTGCGCGTGGCGGGAATCAACATTGACGTGACCGAACGCAAAACAGCTGAGCAGGCACGACAACGTTTGGCTGCCATTGTGGAATCATCCGATGATGCGATCATCAGCAAGGATCTGAACGGAATTATCACGAGCTGGAACCGGCAGGCCGAGCGTCTCTTTGGCTACACAGAAAAAGAGATGATTGGACGCTCCATTCTGACGCTCATTCCGCCTGAACTACACGCCGATGAAGACATGATCCTCAGCAAGATCAGAAGCGGTGAAAAGATCGACCATTTTGAAACCGTCCGCATTGCCAAGTCCGGGGAAAGGATCGACGTGTCTCTCTCCATCTCGCCGGTAAGAGACGAGCATGGAACCATTGTCGGCGCGGCCAAGATCGCGCGGGACATCCGAGAAAGCAAGAAAATTGAGCGATCGCTCAGGACCGCGGAAAAGCTGGCTGCAGCAGGCCGCCTGGCGGCCACAGTGGCCCATGAAATCAACAATCCTCTGGAAGCGGTCACCAATCTTGTGTATCTGGCCAAACGGGCGTTGCCGCCGGACCCAGGTAAGCTCGGGGATTACCTGAACTTAGCGGGGCGTGAACTGGACCGTGTTGCGCATATTACGCGCCAAACCCTGGGCTTTTACCGCGATACGTCTTCTCCGACTCGCTTCAATGTGTCAAAAACCATAGACGATCTGCTCACGCTCTATCAACGCCGATTGGAATCCAGAAACATCCGAGTGGTTCGGGAATACGACGAACGCGCCGAACTGGTTGCGCTGGCGGGCGAGATTCGCCAGGCATTTTCCAACCTGATCAGTAACTCGATGGATGCGATGCCTACGGGTGGAACACTTCACATCCGGGTCCATAAGGGGCACGGTTGGAAGAACGCTGACATCCCAGGCGTCAGAATAACTGTGGCTGATTCCGGTAGCGGCATCAGGCCCGAAAACAAGAGCAATCTTTTCCAGCCGTTCTTTACGACGAAAGAAGACATTGGCACGGGTCTTGGACTCTGGATCACGCGCAGCATCGTGGAGAAACACGGCGGAGCCATCCGCGTGAGAAGCAAAGCCGGACCGAATCATGGAACCACGTTCTCAATTTTTTTACCGGTCCACGAAAAGGAAAGTGTTGAAGAGCTGTCGAAACACGCCACGGACGTCAATCAAATCCCCGCTTGATCCGGTGCAATGAGAATGCGCCCCTTTCGGGACCGCTGCACGCGGCCTCGTCGCGCAGAAGTGAGCTTATTAACGCAAGTCCCAGCCCTGATCTTCCAAATCGAAGCCATCAGGGTTAATCAGCGGTAAGGCTTTTCTCAAGAATCACCCGTTCCGCAATGCCACCATCGGCTCCACGCCGGCAGCACGCCGCGCCGGTATCGCCGACGCCAGCAGTGCAGCCAGGCCGAGCGCCAGCGCGGCCAGCGAGAGCATGACCGGGTCCCAGGGTCTGACGCCGAAGAGCTGATTGTTCATCAGCTTACCGGCGCCGATCGCAGCCGGAATGCCAAGCGCCAGCCCGATGCCAATCTGCGCGAAGGCGCCGCGCAGAACCAATTTTGTGACCCGCACGCGGTCCGCGCCCAGCGCCATACGAAGACCAATCTCGCTGGTCCGCTGCTCCACCATGTAGGCCAACACACCATACAGGCCGACAGCGGCAAGCAACAGCCCAAGCGCTCCGAACAGCGAGGTCAGGGTGGCGATCATTCCTTCCTGCTGGAAATCGCTGCTCACCAACTTGGAATATCGATCCACCGAATAGAGAAGAAGATTTGGATCAACGCCTGTGAGCGCCTTGCGCACGCGTTCTTCCATGCCCGGCGGGTCTCCCGGCGCCCAGATCACCAGGTTGCCCAGGTAGTGCGACGCAGTTTCGCCATCCGCATAAGCATGATCGTCGTACTTCGCAGTCTGCGCCTCCGGAACCCAGAACATCGCGCCTACGGGCTCTTTGTAGGCGTAAGTCATGTAGCGTATGTCCTTCGCCACTCCCACGATTTCATACGTTGCTGAATACTTGATCTTGCCCGGGCCAAAATGCTGCCCAATTGGATTCTGGTCTTTGAAGAACTTCTTCGCAAACGCTTCATTGATCACAGCAACGTTCCGTGTCGCCGCCGTGTCCTCTTCAGTAATAGGCCGGCCAAGCACGATTTTGGCTCCGAGAGTTTCAAAAAAGCCCGGCGTCACTCTGGCCCATCCCGCGCCTGTGCCTGAGTTGGGCGGAGGCTCAGGGCGTCCCTCGATGCGAACGCCATTGTTCCAGCTATCTCCGGACATGGGGGCATAGAGCGCAGCCGTCACCATGCGCACGCCGGGAATCTGGCGCAGGCGATCTTCGAGTTGCCGGAACAGCGGGTCCAATTGTTCCGGCTTGTAGCTGCCCAAAATAGGAATTACGCTGGCAATGTAGCGGTCCTGCGTCTCGAATCCAAAATTTTGATGCTGGAGATTGCGCAGGCTCTGGCCCAGCAGGGCCGCCGCTGAGAGCAGCACAATGGAAACTGCTCCCTGCGCGATGACAAGGGATTTCTGCGTCCACGCGCGGCCGCCGCCCAGGGAACGGTTGCTGGTCCCATGCAGGGCTTCAGCCGGATCAGCGTGCGCAGTCACCCAGGCCGGCGCAATGCCGAAAATGATTCCTGTCAGAACGGAGATGCCCAGCGTGAACAGCAGCACAGGCAAGGACGGAGTTGCACTAATGGGTACATAGGTATTGGGCCCGCCGTTCTGGAAAGCCAGATGCAGAATCAACCGCGTGCCGCCGTAGGCCACAGCGATTCCCAGCGCCCCACCGATGGCTGCAAGCGTGACGCACTCCACCAGAGACCTGCGGACAATCCGCGTTCGCGAGGCGCCCAGCGCTACCCGGACGGACGTTTCTGCGCGCCGCTTCAACCCGCGCGCCAGCATCAGGTTGGCCAGATTGCCGCATGCCACCAGCAATACGCATCCGGCAGCAATCAGGAGAAGCTTCAATCCGTCCTCATACTCGTCCCGGAGAGCTGTTACCCCCGCGCCGCCTGGAGCCAGATGCAGCGTCTGCTTTTGCCAGAGTTGCTTCTCGCCGGGTTCCATGTCAGGAACGTGGCTCGCCAGCCAGTCGTGAAATTCCACCTTGAGCTTTGCCTCGAGCGACTTGGGATCCACACCGGGACGCACTCTTCCCAGCAGGTCCAGATAGTTGACCTGTGGCGTCTTGGGCCGCGCCGATGCGCCGTCGATCGCGATCTCCGCGGTCAAGGGCAGCCAGAAGTCCGGCATGCCGGAATCCGCCAGCTTGGCTCCGAAGAATCCGGGCGCAGCTACGCCAATGACAGTAAACGCATGTCCATTGATCTGGTACCCAGCGCCTATGACCGAGGGATCAGAGCCGTACTTATCCTGCCATGCGCGATAGCTCAACACCGCGACTGGCGGCGCACCCTCCTGATCATCCTGGTCGCTGAAAAAGCGGCCGATCCAGGGCTGCACGCCAAGGGTCCGGAAGAAATTGCCGGACACAAACTCGCCATTTCGTGTCTCTGCCGCCGCCTGGGATCCCGCTCTGCGCACGCCAAGAGTTCTGTTGCCCGCCTGCAGCGCTGCCAGGTCGGCGAACTCTGGTGTGTGCTCGCGAAAATTCCTGTACGCCTCATAGGAGAACAAGGTAAAGTCGCCGTCGCTACCCTGGGTATAGCCGCCCCAGTTGCAGCAGCGATCTTTATCCCCGATCCGCCACAACTCGCTCGGCTTGGTCACGGGCAGAGACTTCAACATCACCTGGTGCACCAGAGTAAATATGGCCGTGGTGGCTCCAATTCCCAGAGCGAGTGTTATCAAGGCAGTGGCTGTAAATCCAGGCGCCTTGCGCAGTTGCCGTAGCGCGTCACGCAGATCGGCGAGCATTTGTCCTCCAGCTAACCTTCATTTGGACAGCGCTCCCTCAATTTGGTGAGCCTCGGGTCAGCAGAGACAGAGGCAGCTCCGAGCTTATTCCGAGGAAGATCGCCAAGATATTTGGAATCTAACGGGTTACACCGTTCTCGAATCCGCTCAATTGGCTGGCATAGAAACGGCGAGAATCGAACGACGATTATGAATCATGGGGGCTTCTATCCCAACAGTAGGCGGCCAATTGCCTGGGTCAATGTTTTTCCCGGTCAACAAAGGCCCGCAGCTTCCGTGAGCGTGATGGGTGCCGCAGCTTGCGCAGGGCCTTGCCTTCAATCTGGCGGATGCGCTCCCGCGTAACCTGGAAGCTCTGGCCCACCTCTTCCAGCGTGCGCTCCGAGCCATCCTCCAGCCCGAACCGCATTCTGATGATCTTCTCCTCGCGGGGATTGAGCGTGCGCAGAACTTCCGCCGTCTGTTCCTTGAGGTTGATCCGGATCATGGCATCCGTAGGGGAGACACCACTGGTGTCATGAAGGAAATCGATCAGCCGTGAGCCCTCGTCTTCTCCTACCGGCGTCTCCAGAGAGATGGGTTGCTGCGCAATTTTTTGGGCGCGCCGGACCTTTGAAACGGGAACGTCCATCCGCCTGGCGATCTCCTCGATGGCCGGCTCGCGCCCGAGTTCCTGCACCAGCAGCCGGCTTGTACGAATGAACTTGTTGATAATTTCGATCATGTGGACAGGGATGCGAATGGTGCGGGCCTGGTCAGCGATGGCGCGCGTGATCGCCTGCCGGATCCACCAGGTCGCGTAGGTTGAGAATTTGTAGCCCCGGCGGTAGTCAAACTTCTCTACGGCCTTCATCAGTCCCATGTTGCCTTCCTGAATCAGGTCCAGGAATTGCAGTCCGCGGTTGTTATATTTTTTTCCGATTGAGACCACCAGGCGCAGGTTTGCTTCCACCAGTTCGCGCTTGGCGTATTCGGAATCCACATTACCCTGAATAATTTCGCGCTGGGTGCGGCGCAGATCCTCAAATCCAACCCCGGCTTCCTGCTCGAGTTTGTTAAGGTCGGCGGAACAGGTACGCTGCTGGCGTTTGTACTCGGCCCGAAGCGCCTCATTGCGGGCGCTCTCAATCTTTTTGCCCAGGCTGTGGACCTGCCGGTCAAGCGAGCGCATGGTATCCGCGATCGAGGTCACCTTCTCGATCAGGCGCTTGCGTTCAGGCTGCGTGAATCTGAGCTGGCGCACGATGCGGGAGACCGCCACCCGGTGCCGCGCCCTTTTCCAGCGGTAGCGTCGGTGCAGCTTGGGATTCTTGCTCCGGCTGATTCCCCTGATCTTCTCCTCAAGCTCACGGACTTTCTTTTGATGTGCGCCCAACTCACGGATGCTCCCCAGCGTGTCCTTGAGCCTTTGGGCAATGATTTCATCCGTGAGCTCTTCTTCGTCGAACACCAGCACTTCTTTGATGGAACGGGCGCCGCGTTCCAGTTCGGCGCCGAGTGCGATGACTTCCTGAATCGCCAGAGGTGAACGCGAGATTGCCTTGAGAGCACGGAAATGCCCGCGCTCAAAGCGTTTGGCAATCTCTACTTCTCCCTCACGCGTGAGCAGTGGGACCGTACCCATCTCACGCAGATAAATCCGGACGGGATCGTTGGTTTTGTCGAGCTCCTCCGACGGGGACCTGAGGTCCACTTCTTCTTCGTCCAGTTCCTGCCGCATCCTGCCGCGTTGCGAAGGGACGATATCAATGCCTTCCCGCTCCAATGTGGAGGTGAGGTCATCAAGCTCCATTTCGGGCTCGGGTTCCTCGCCAAAGAGGCGCTTGCTCTCCACGTCGCTCAGATACGGTTTATGGGCATCGGAATCGGTCCCGTCATGCTCATCGGAGTACTCGTCATCTCGGGCCAAAATTACCTCTCGGGGGCAGGTGGGGAAAGCCGGCGCCTCTCTAAACTGCAAGGCGATGGCGGGATCCAGTTGCTGGGTCGTGCGCAGTCAAAGCTTCAGAATGCCGGGACACTTACGCTGGCTTGAGAGTGAGCGAATCAATTTCCTTCAGGATGGTCTGAAGCCGCTGTTCCAGTTGCTTTTTTGTGCGCGGCTTTTTCTCTGTTCTCACAAATTGCGCGTAATCTGCCAGGGAGCGGCGATAGAAGTCGGCAGTTTTGTTCAATAGCTCTATTTTCGGATCGCTGTTAGTTGACATCATTCTATTCTACGCGAATAAAGGCCAGCGGCGGACGTCTCTTTTAGCTTCCTAACAGCAGCTGAATAGGGCCGGCCAGGAGCCTTCCCTGCCATCTACCTGCGGATTAGAGCAGCATTTTGCTCTTGAGCATGAAGAAGCAGGCCCGAGTTAGTCGAGTGAGTTCCTCCAGGCAGTCCGGCTGCAGTGCCGTGAAATTGAAGCAGGAATGTCCCTGCATCGTTTTTCTCAGAGTCGGCGAGATGGTATTGGAAAGCTCCTGAAACATATACAGTGCAGGAAGATAATAGCTCACGTATCTCTTCTTGACTTTGGCGGCGGCAAAGAACATCCGGCGACCGTTGAAGCTGGGCGACCGGGTTTCAAGATAGCAATGGCCAGGCCGGTCAGTTTTCACCGCCAGATCGTCTTCATAAGGCCTGAGGATCTCACGCAGAGCGGAATAGACGTCATCGGCGAACAGCGCCCGGATTGCGTTTTCAGGTCGAGGGTTGTGGACAGCCATGGAAGGCTTCTGAGCAAAAGGCATTCATGCCGGCTTCGGCGCTGAGATGCGAACCGCAGGTTTGGCTAACCGGCGACGACAGCTTCAGCACTCTGTCTCGTCGAATCGGGTTTATTGTTGGCATCGTCCGCGGCGATGGCTTCGACACTCTGGTTTCCCGGTCCGGGCTTGCTGTTGGCGTCGCCGGCGGCGATCAACTTTAGCGACTTGTTGATGGTTTCAGAGGGCTGCGTCGAGTCGATGTGAAGACGCCGCGCGGAAACCGAAGTCACGCGACACAGCATGAAGCGGTTACCGATTTCCCGCGCAGCAGCAAAAACGTATTCAGAACGCATAATCCACTCTCCCAGACTGCAAGATGCAATCCCGATCACTTCGCGGCAGAGCCGGGTGGTAAATGGAAGGTCTTGCAATGAACTCTAAGGTTAGAGAACTCAGATGGTCCGACTTAGTTCAGAAAACCTGAAAAGTGAGGAAGAATGCTCGCTCTACTCTGACGCTACGCTGATGGAGGGGGCATGTCAAGGCGGCGGCTTGCGCGCGTGCAGCAACAAAATCGCGTTCGGCAGCCGGTTACCAACGTTTTAATGCCGGTCAGACGCTTCTGCTTGACTGTGCATCAAAACCGAGATAAAGTTCGCCTTGATAATGAAGCTGGGTCAGAAAATCGCGATGGTGACGCCGGACATGTGCACAAGCACAGGTACAGGCACACGTACAGCCATGCGACTTTCTGGCGAGCCGGCGTAGCAAGAACAAGCACTTATAAGTTCCTGACCCACTCGCCTGAAGCGAGTGGGTTTTGTGCTTATTTGGGGCTTTGAGCGGGGTTAACCCCGGGGTGAAGAGGCGCAAGTGCTTTGGAATCCTAGTTGAGGGTGGGGTACCCCCTGGTGCATAGAATGGCGAGAAACGACAAAATCGGGGAACAAGGGTACGGCTGGCGGGCGGTGGTTCCGGCCACGTCGGCCAACCTGGGCTGTGCGTTTGACTGCGGCGGGCTGGCGATGAGGCTGTACCTGAAAGCCTTCTTCGCGCCTGGGGACGGAACGAACCTGACGCTCGAATACAAAGGCCAGACGCCTGAGCGATTCCCGGTGGACGATTCCAACCTGATCCTGCACGCGCTACGCTTTGCCGCTGCTGAACTGGATGCACCGCCGCCGGCCGGACACGTTGTGGTGGAGAGCGATATCCCCATCAGCGTGGGCCTGGGCAGCAGCGCCGCAGCTGTAATTGCCGGGCTGCTGCTGGGGGTGCGCTATGCCGGCCACGATGGCGATCCTAAGGCCATTCTGCGCTGGGCCGAGGAGATTGAAGGACACGTGGACAATGCCGCGGCCGCTTATCACGGCGGCCTTGTTTTTGCCCTGTCCAACAACGTGGAGCAGATCCAGACCGTGCGCACGGATTTTCCTGAAAGCATTCGGCTGATTTTGGTGACTCCCGCCGTGACAGTGCCGACGCATGAAGCGCGGCAGGCGCTACCGCCAGCTTACGATCGCGGCGACGTGCTGCACACGCTCCAGCGGACCGCTCTGCTGGCGGCCACGTGTTTCGCCGGAAACTTCGATCTGTTTCCGGAGCTCTTCAACGATCGGCTGCACCAGCCGTATCGCCAGAAGCTTGTACCGGGAATCGAGCGCTGCCTGCGCAAGCGGCACGACGGCTTGCTGGGTGTGGCCATCAGCGGCTCAGGATCGTCGATGATTGGCTTTGCCACACGCAACGAACAGGAGATTGGAGAAGCGCTGCAGGAGATTTTTGCGGAAGAAGGAGTTCAGGCCGAGGTGCGGATTACGTCGGCGGACAATCAGGGCGCGTGGGTTACGCGCGAGCCGATTGCGCTTCGGGCCAGGTAGAAGGAATTGGAGTTTGTTATGAGCAGGAAAGAATTGATCGTGATGAAATTCGGCGGCACGTCCGTAGGCGACGCGTCGCGCTTCCGCCAGTGCGCGGCCATTGTGAGCGAGGCGGCGCAGAAGCAGCGCATCATCGTTGTCGTTTCGGCGATGGCGGGCGTTACCGACCTTATCTTCAGGACCATTGACGCCGCGCGGCGGGGCGAGTCAGCGGCCACGCAGACGAGCCTGCATAAATTTGAGAGCGTTCACCGCGAGTTGATTGAACAACTGTTTGCGCCTGACGATCGCAGTGATGCTCTGGATTTTGTTGCGCCGGTATTCGAGCAGTTGCGCAAATCATCGCAGGCGCTGCTGACGCTGCGCACCGACATCTCCGCGCAGACCATGGATTCGCTGATGGCTCTGGGAGAGCGCATCTCCGCTTGGGTGCTGGCGCACTACCTGGAACACAGCGGCTGCACGGCGGAGTGCGTGCCCTCCGAACGGGTCATTGTTACGGATGCGAACTTTGGCAATGCCTCGCCCGAGATGGACGCCACGCGAGCGAATTGCCAGTCTGCGCTGCTGTCGTTGCTGGATCGCGGAGCAGTGGCGGTAGTGGGCGGTTACAGCGGAGCCGCGCATGATGGGCGCACCACGACTCTGGGACGTGGAGGATCGGATTATTCCGCGACCATTATTGGCGCTGCTGCAGGCGCGGACGAAGTCTGGATATGGACGGATGTGGACGGCGTGCTTACAGCCGATCCGCGCATCTGTCCGGACGCGAGCACGCTCAGCGAGATCAGCTTTGCTGAAGCCATTGAGCTGGCGTACTACGGCGCCAAAGTCATCCATCCGCGGGCGGCGTATCCAGCGGCGGAAGCAGGGATTCCAGTCTGGATCAAAAATTCTTTCCGTCCTGACGTGCCAGGCACCCGCATTACGCAGAAAGCGGCGAGCGTGAACTCACCGGTGAAGTCAGTGACGGCGGTGAAAAAAGCCACGCTCATCACGCTGGTCACGCGGCGCGACGTGCATCCCGTGGAGCTTTGGGGACGGCTGTTTGTGCGGCTGGGGCAGGAGCAGGTTGAGGTGCTTTTTGCCACGCAGTCATCTCCCGAACATGCGCTGGGGCTTGTGTTGCGGCAGGAAGATGAGGCGCGCGTGCTCAAGCTGATCAGGTACATCTTTCGCATGGAACTGGCGCAGGGCATTCTGCTGCCGGTGGAAGTCAACAACCAGATCGCGGTAGTTGCTGTGCTGGGCGAATCGATGAAAGGAACGTGCGGCATCCTCGGGCGCGTGTTCTCCGCCGTGGCGCG
>DATNDP010000039.1:0-7783 GCA_035553195.1 Candidatus Acidiferrales bacterium | reverse complement strand
GGAGAAAAGACCAGCGGCGGCATCTGCGCGCTGCGGTAGCGCTGGCCATCCTCAAACACGGTTGCAATCTGACCGGTGCTCTGGTCAAAGCGCACCACCGAGCCGTACCAGCCTCCGCTGTAGACCAGATTGGGATGGGCGGGATCTGGAGTGATGTAGGCATATTCAAATCCGCCAACCGAGTGCCAGTCCTGCTGAAGAATTTCGCCGTAATCACTGCGGCTCAGAACGCTCGCCGTGCCGCTGTCCTGCTGCGCGCCGTATACACGATATGGAAAAACGTCGTCGGTGGAGACGTGATAGAACTGCCCTGTCGGCTGGTTGTACCACGAGCTCCAGGTTTTGCCGCTGTCCACGCTGATAATCGCGCCCTGGTCAACGCCAAGGATCATGCGCGCGGAATCTTTCGGATCAATCCAGAGGACGTGGAAGTCATCGCCGCTGGGCGCGCCGACGTAAGCCGCAAATGTCTTTCCGCCATCCGTGGATCGGTACAGCGAGGTTTGCGCCACGTAAACAACATCAGGATGGTTTGGATCGGCGAAGACGCGGCTGAAATACTCGCTGCCGAGCACGCGCGGATCTTTAGTGGATTGCCTCCACGTCGCTCCGCCATCGTCCGAGCGAAAGAAGCCCTGGTCCATGATGGCGTAGAGACGGCGGCCTGCATTCCCTTGCGCCACAACGATACCCATGCGCTTGCGAGCGAGCGGCGGCAGGCCGGAGGTCTTCACATGCTGCCACGTAGAACCTTCATCTGTGGAGCGGATGATTTCTGAAGTAGCCTCCACCCGTGAAGCGCCGGTACCGGAGGCGGGAATATAGACGACGGCGTAAAGCTTGCGCGGATTGCCTGGATCAGAGCACATGTCCACAATGCCCAGGCTCTGGTCGTCGTTGAAAACTTTCTTCCAGGTTTTGCCGCCATCAGTCGTCTTGAAGATGCCGCGATTCGCGCTCTTTGCCCACCGCGGCAAGGGCTGCCACAGAATGCCAATGCCTACAGAGTTGCCGGCAACTACAACCGTGTTGGGATCGGCCGGATCAATAGCGATGGCCTGAATAAAGAACATGTCTTCAAGGCCGGCAGGCTGCCATGTTGCGCCGCCATCGGCCGAGCGATAGAGCCCATGGCCGCGGGTCTGCTCTCCCGTGCCGACATAAATGACGCGAGGATTGGATGGAGCCACAGCCAGCGCTCCGATGGAAGCAACATGCACGCTGTCAAAGATGGGCCGCCAGACCTGGCCTGCATTCGTGGTCTTCCACACGCCGCCTCCGGGCGTGCCAAAGTAATACGTATTGGGATCGCCGGGGACCCCAGCCACAGCCGTGACTCTTCCGGCGCGAAAGGGTCCGATGAGCCGCCACTTGAGCGCGGAGAACTGGCTCGCGTCAGGTTGCTGCGCGTGGGACACACTCGTCGGCAAGAGCGCACCAAGCAAAACAACAAAGATAAGGAGGCAATAATTTGAATACGAACCACGCATCGGGATGAAAGTCATTGATTGCTCCGATTTGTCCTTTGTTGCAGAGCGAAGCGGCGCCACATGAAAAGGTGCAAGCACGCACTCTGCTATGCTAGAAGCAACCCGACTTTATAACATGGAGAAGCTTGAATGGCATTCATGAGGACGTCCAATCCCACGCTGAACGATCAGGTATTTCGCAGCGAGCGCGCAGGCTTTGGCGACGCCATGACTGTGCAAGGCGCCGTCAATAAGACCGGCATCCTGCTGCTATGCGCCATCGCGACTGCTGCCTGGACGTGGAACCTGGCAATGCACTCCGAATCCCCCCAGGCTGTGGCTCCGCTCATCGTGCTCGGGAGCATTGGCGGCCTGGTGGTGGCGCTGGTCACCGTCTTCAAGAAGCAATGGTCCGCAATCACTGCGCCTCTTTACGCCCTTCTGGAAGGACTAGTGCTGGGCGCGGTATCCGCCATCTTTGAGGTGCGATTTCCCGGAATCGCCATTGAGGCGGTGGCGCTGACCTTCGGCACCATGCTGATCCTGCTGCTGGCCTACAGCACGGGCATGATCCGCGTTTCAGACAAGTTCCGCCTTGGCGTGGTGGCGGCAACCGGCGGCATCGCGGTCTTTTATCTTCTTACCTGGATTCTCAGCTTCTTCCATGTGCAACTGTTTGCGTCCGTTTATGGCTCGGGAACCATCGGTATTGCGTTCAGCGTCTTTGTGGTGATTGTGGCGGCGCTGAACCTGGTTCTGGACTTTGATCTGATTGAGCACGGAGCGGCGTACGGCGCACCCAAATATATGGAGTGGTACAGCGCCTTCGCGCTCATGGTGACGCTGATCTGGATGTACTTTGAAATGCTGCGGCTGCTGAGCAAGCTGCGCGAGCGGCGATAATACTCGGGCAGCTATGTGGCTGGAACAAAAGCTGCTGCTGAACAGAATTCACTCTACCCCTAACGTTACCAACCTACACACACGGTTGGGGAATAAGTTCACACCTGCGCAGCAGGCGCTCTGCTAAGTGCTTGGAAGGGCTACGTCTTTGGTTTTGGCAATCGACTTGCCTCTACTTTTCTGTTATGGCGGAAAAACAAAGCAGCAAAGATGCTGTACAGAAACTGCTGGAAGGGCGCCTGGATCCCGACACCAAGCTGGCGCGCGACATAACGGAAGCCGTGGCTGAGCGGGTTTTGAAAAACTCCGTGCCGCCAGAGCGAATTCGTTAGTCTGAGCCGCGATCACCACCTCCTGGCGCGATCCATAGTCAGCGCCCCGCATCCCTTCAAACCGGAACACGAATTCAGAGAGCGCGCCCCAGTACAATCGACTTGATGAAGCAGTTTGCCTTGCATGATCCGCTCTCCGAGGGCGTGTACATCTGCATAATTGTGTGCTGGCTGGTGTTCTTTCTTGGCTTCCGCTGGGTGGGAGCGCAACGGCCCCAATCGCCGGATAAGCGCCGCGATCGCGTATCACTGCTCGGCGCCGTGTTTCAGGGCGCGGGATTCGCGGGTGTATGGATCCTTGAGCGGCCGCTGTTCGCGCCCATTGTGCCCATGCCGTACTGGCTGGAAGTTCTGGTCGCCGCGCTCACGCTGGCGCTGGCAGTCGGCTGCGAGTGGCTGGTGTTCACATCCGTGCGCACACTGGGACGACAGTGGGCCTACACGGCACGGCTTGTGGAGCAGCACCAACTGATTGTGCAAGGTCCATACCGCTGGGTGCGCAATCCCATTTACAGCGGCATGTTCGGAATGATGATCGCCACCGGCTTGGCAGTGAGCCACTGGATCGCCTTCCCCATCGTGGTTCCCCTGTTCGCGTTTGGCACGTGGATTCGCGTGCGCAGTGAAGAAAAATTACTGCGCGATGAATTCGGTCGGCAGTGGGACGAATACAGAAAGCGCGTGCCTGCGGTGCTGCCCGGGATTTACTAGAGAGCCAATTTAATTAAGAGGCCCACCGGGAGCCGCGCGGAAACGCGGAGGAACCACAAGGAAGTTGCAGCGTAGGTCAGCGCAGATGAGTCCTGATCAGATCAAATCGGGTGACTCGGGCCTAACTGACTTCTACGGGTCTGCAATCCTGGAACCTGCATCGCCGCGCATCCAAGCTTGCTCCGCATCTTCATCGGGCAGCGGCTGGATTTGCGGATTTTGCATGATCACGCGCGCGCAGGTGTTCCAGCGCAGAATGGCATCGTCATTTCCCCGCGGCGCGAAATTCATGGCCTCCTCATAATGGCGCATGGCCTCCCGCAGCATGTGATAGGCGGACGCGCCGGTCTCAGTCGCGCCATGGGCCATCCGTGCATGCGCCAGACGCTCCCAGATGATTCCGGCATAGTAGGCCTGCTCGTAGTCGCCTTTGAGTTGAGCAAGCACGTCCTGAGCTGATTTCGCGGGGACATTGGAATGGAACTGATCTGTCCGAGCCAGGAGGAGAGAGATGAGCGCCTGCTGATGGTCCGGTACGATGGCCAGGATATCAAGGCAGATACTTTCCGCAAGGTCAGGCTCATTTAATAAGCGGTAGCGTTCCACCTTAGCCAGCGCTTCAGGAATACTCTCGACGGAGATGGGTTTCAATTCGAACTGCATAGAATCTCCTACGTCTTCGAATTGCTGAATATCCGGAACAGCTTGGTCAGCGGATCGAAGAACCGGTCTACCACACGCTCTTTGAGCGGAATAATTGCGTTGTCAGTGATCGTGATGCCCTCGGGGCATACCTTGGTGCAGCACTTGGTTATGTTGCACAGCCCAATACCGAATTCCTTGCGTAGCTCTCCAACACGGTCGCCAACATCCAGAGGATGCATTTCCAGCGCGGCGGCATAAACCAGGAATCGTGGGCCGATGAATTGGTCATGCATATTGTGTTCGCGCAAGACATGGCAGACGTCCTGGCAGAGATAGCATTCAATGCACTTGCGAAACTCCTGCACCCTCTCGACATCTTTCGGAGCGATACGCCACGTGCCGTCTTCAGCATCGGGACGCCGCGGTTGGAATTTTGGGATGCGCTTTTTCACTTCGTAATTCCAGGATACGTCCGTGACCAGGTCCTTCACGTGCGGGAACGCCTTCATGGGTTGGATGGTCACCGGCTGGTCCCCGGGGAGCGTGCTCATGCGCGTCATGCACATCAATTTCGGCATTCCGTTGATTTCCGCCGAGCATGAGCCGCACTTGCCTGCCTTGCAGTTCCAGCGGACGGCAAGATCAGGCGCCTGCTCCGCCTGTATCTGATGGACCACGTCTAATACAACCATGCCCGTCGCGACTTCCGTTTTGTATTCCTGGAACTTTCCCTGGCCTTTCTCGCCGCGCCAGATGCGAAACGTAGCCGTCGCCATTACTTCATCTCCTCGATGACTTGTTTTAGTTCCTGTGGCATGGGTGCTATGGGCTCGCGGGCAAACTGCATGGAGCCATCAGGGCCTTTTCGCACCACAAAGTTGAACGTCCCGAACTTCTCGTCCTTAGCGGGAAAATCATCACGGAAGTGAGCGCCGCGGCTCTCCTTACGCTCGAGAGCGGCCTGCGTGACAATTTCCGCCACGGTCAAAAGATTGTGCAGGTCAAGCGCGGTGTGCCAGCCGTTATTGTATTCGCGGTTTCCGCCCACAGTCACTCGCTGGCTTGCCGCCTTGAGTTCTCGAATGCGTTCAAGCGCCTGCCGCATCTCGCCTTCTTGTCGCACGATCCCCACCAGATCCTGCATCACGTCCTGCAAGGTATGTTGTACGGCGTAAGGATTTTCAGGGCCGTTCCCCTCGAAAGGCCGCAACGCCGACTTCTCGGCCGACTCCAGCTCAAACGTGTTCACCGCGCCCAGCGAGTGCTCTTTTGCGAAAGCAGCGGCATATTCGCCGGCGCGTTTGCCGAATACCAAAAGATCGGAGAGCGAATTGCCGCCCAGCCGGTTGGCGCCATGCAGGCCAGCGGCGCATTCTCCGGCTGCGAACAGTCCCGGCACATCGGACATTTGCGAATCAGCGTCAACTCGGACGCCGCCCATCATGTAGTGCGTCGTCGGACCTACTTCCATCGGCTCCTGGGTGATGTCAATATCGGCAAGCTGCTTGAACTGGTGATACATGCTCGGCAGCTTCTTCTTTATATGTTCCGGAGCATTCGGGAGTTTCTCTTTGATCCACGCAATATCCAGGAAGACTCCACCGTGCGGACTTCCTCGTTCTTCGCGTACTTCGCGCCGGATGCAGCGGGCTACGTGGTCACGCGTCAGCAGTTCAGGCGGACGCTTGGCGTTCTTGTCCCCTTGCGTGTAGCGCCAGCCTTCCTCTTCTGAGCTGGCGGTCTGATTCACGTAGAGCGGAGGAATATCCTTGAACATGAATCGCTCGCCGTTGCGATTGCGCAGCACTCCTCCCTCGCCGCGGACGCCTTCCGTCACCAGAATGCCGCGCACGCTGGGCGGCCAGATCATTCCTGTGGGATGGAACTGCACAAACTCCATGTCCATCAGTGTGGCGCCGGCGTCGTAGGCAAGCGCGTGTCCGTCGCCGGTATATTCCCAACTGTTGCTGGTGATTTTGAAAGCTCGTCCAATTCCTCCGGTGGCCAGCACCACGGCTTTGGCGCGGAACAGGTGAAAACGCCCGCGCTCGCGATCGTATCCAAACGCGCCTGCAATCCGGTTTCCTTCCTTGAGCAGCCTGGTGACAGTGTGCTCCATGAACACATCGAGACCCAGATGGATGCCATGGTCCTGCAACGTGCGGATCATCTCCAGGCCGGTGCGGTCGCCCACGTGCGCCAGCCGCGGATAGCGATGCCCGCCGAAATTGCGCTGCAGAATTCGACCGTCGTTGGTGCGATCAAAGAGAGCGCCCCAGGCTTCCAATTCGCGGACGCGCGCCGGAGCTTCCTTGGCGTGCAACTCAGCCATGCGCCAGTTGTTCAGGTACTGGCCGCCGCGCATGGTGTCAGAAAAGTGGACGCGCCAGCTATCGCGGTCGTCAACATTGCCCATCGCCGCCGCGATGCCGCCTTCCGCCATGACGGTGTGCGCCTTCCCGAGCAGCGACTTGGTAATGACCGCAACCTTCACGCCTGCGGCCGATGCCTCAACCGCCGCGCGCAGGCCCGCTCCTCCGGCGCCGATAATTAAAACGTCATGCTCATGGGTGATGTATTCGGCCACTAGAAGATTCTCCAGTCAGTCCACACGCCCATGGAACAGAGCCGGACGTAGAGGTCGCAAAACGCCACGGTGAACAGGCTGCACCAGGCAAAAACCATGTGGCGCCGATTCAGGCAGCTCACGCAATCGTAGGCGCGCTTGCGGGCCGGAGCTCCGGCCAGGCGGTCGCGAAACCCGCCCACCAGATGGCGGAAGGAGTGGCATCCGAAGGTGTAGCAAGTCAGCAGCACCAGGTTGGTCAACAAAATCAGAGTGCCCAGACCGATCCCGAAATGGCCGTCAAACCAGAACGCATTCCACACGTCGTGCCCGAGAAGAACCAGAAACACCAGCGCGAGATAAAGAAAATAGCGATGGATGTTTTGCAGGATCAGAGGAAACGAGCGCTCGCCCAGGTACTTCTTGCGTGGCTCGCCGACGGTGCATGAAGGCGGGTCAGCCCAGAAGGCTTTGTAGTATGCCCCGCGATAGTAATAGCAGGTCACGCGGAAGCCGCCCGGCGCCCAGAGAATGAGTATGGCCGCCGTCACCCAGGCTGGCATCCAGTGCGGCATCTCGCCGAACCAGCCATAACTGCCGGGACCGAATAATTCCGGAGAGTAAAAAGGAGAAAGATACGGCCCAAACCTGTAGTGCTGCCCCTGGAACGCTGCCCAGGTGGAGTAAACGATGAAAGCTGATAAACCAAGAAACACCAGAAGCGGTTGGATCCACCACGTGTCGGCCCGGTGCGTCTGCCCGAAACCTGAACGCGATAGTGGTACGTCAATCTGAGACATCGAGCCTCCTCACTCGTTCATATCTGGAAGCGTTCATTCAATTTTGTTACTCGCTCCGGCTGCTTCATGCCTGCAGTCGCGCTTCGGACGCGAGCTAGCCGGGGTCCCTGGGACCGCCCGTTGTTGGCGGGCTGGGGTGGAAGCCATAATACGCAATGGCCATCGGAAAGCGAAATGAATTGTAATGGGGAACATCTTGCTCGCGATGGGGAAATTGCAATGTCAAACCGTCTCCGTGTGGTCGCAGGAATGCATTTGCCCTTTCGCGCGATTCCTACGTTCGAGACAGGTTATTTCCGATATTCGCGAGGGCCGTTTGACAGATTGGAAGAACCTGTCCTGTGCTTTCGCTGAGCC
>DATNDP010000038.1:0-29730 GCA_035553195.1 Candidatus Acidiferrales bacterium | reverse complement strand
CCACGCTGGCCCCGTTTTCCTTCCAGCGCCGGGAACCCGGGCCACGCGATATTCAAATTGAAATTCTTTATTGCGGAGTCTGCCACTCTGATCTGCACACGGTGCGCAACGAGTGGCAGAACACCATTTATCCCTGCGTGCCGGGACATGAAATCGTCGGGCGCGTGACGAACGTAGGAGAGCAGGTGAAAGGTTTTAAACCCGGCGATCTTGCGGGCGTCGGGTGCATAGTGGATTCCTGCCGCACCTGTGCGAGCTGCCGCGACGGGCTGGAGCAATATTGCGAAGTTGGCTTTGTGGGCACTTACAACGGGGAAGATAAGCACCTGGGCGGCGTGACCTACGGCGGCTACTCCGACAAGATTGTGGTTGACCAGGATTTTGTTCTGCATGTTCCCACCAATCTCAATCTGCCCGCAGTTGCTCCGCTGCTCTGTGCCGGCATTACTACCTATTCACCACTGCGCCATTGGAAGGTTGGCAAAGGACAGAAGGTGGGAGTCGTCGGGCTGGGCGGTTTGGGTCATATGTCCATCAAGCTGGCGCACGCAATGGGGGCGGACGTCACGTTATTTACGACTTCGCCCAACAAGAAAGATGACGCGCGCCGGCTGGGCGCAAGCGAGGTGGT
Source organism: Candidatus Acidiferrales bacterium (assembly GCA_035553195.1). Classification (GTDB taxonomy): domain Bacteria; phylum Acidobacteriota; class Terriglobia; order Terriglobales; family Acidobacteriaceae; genus Angelobacter. The sequence continues at coordinate 29,099 of DATNDP010000038.1, read as the reverse complement.
GGTCTCAAAGAACCAAAAAGAAATGGACCAGCAGCTCAACAGCTTTGACTTCATCCTGGATACGGTCTCCGCGCACCACAATGTAGATGCGTACCTGCAACTGCTCAAGCGCGATGGGACGCTCTGCATGGTGGGCGCGTCGCCCGAGCCGCTGCCGGTACAGGTGTTCAGCCTGATCATGAAGCGGCGGCAGTTCGCGGGCTCGTTGATCGGCGGCATCGCCGAGACGCAGGAGATGCTGGATTTTTGCGCGCAGCACGGCATTACGTCTGATATCGAGATCATTCCCATTCAGCAGATCAACCAGGCGTACGAGCGCATGCTGAAAAGCGACGTGAAGTACAGGTTTGTGATTGACATTGCTTCACTGAAAGGCTGAGCCAGGCCGGACAATGGCTTGGCAGGATGGCCCCTTGTGGGGGTTACCCCCGTAACTTTGGTGCAATGACCTTTTGGTGCAAACTGCTCTTACGCAGAAGGGCTGTAAGGTGACGGATGCCGTAGGGATGGTCGCAGCCCGGAGTAGTACAGCAAGAGGAGTTTGGCAGTATGTTAACGCAAGTAACTAGTATGGCCGTATCTCTTCGGCCGCCGCGCAAAGCTCGCCGTTCACACAGAGCCAAGATCAGCATGCACGTGAAGGTCTGGCGTTACCTGAAGAAGGGCGAGAAAAAACTGGTACCCGGGTATGCCAGGAATATCTGCCAGGACGGCATTGCCGTGTTTATTCCGGCGGAGATCCCGGTTGACGAAAAGCTGGAACTGCAATTTACGCTGCCCGGATCGAGCAGGGAAATCACCGTGCACGCCGTTGTGCGCGGCATTCACAAATTGCAGTACGGCATGGAGTTCACCAGCCTGGATGCGACCAGCAAACAGTTGCTGGCCGCGATGGCGGTGCGATAAAACGGGGGAATGTCGCTGTACATCGGCACGGCCGGTTTTTCCTACAAAGACTGGGAGGGGCCCGTCTATCCTGCCGATTTGAAAAAAAGGAAAATTCATCCGCTTGAGTACCTGGCGGAATTCTTCGATTGCTGCGAGATCAACACCAGCTTTTACGGACACATTCGCCCGAAGGTTGGGCGCGACTGGTGCAGGAAGGTGAACGCGGTGAATCCCGGCTTTCTGTTTACGGCCAAGCTCTATCAGGGATTCACGCATTGTCCCCGCGGGGCCAAGCCGCCATCGCCCTTCAATCTTACTGTCTCTGCTGAAGAGGAGAAGATGGCGCGCGAAGGTCTGAATTCAATTGCTTCAGAAGGGAAGCTTGGCGCGGTGCTGATGCAGTTTCCTATTTCGTTCAAAAACGCTGACGATACGCGCGACTATCTGTTCAAACTGATTGCCAAATTTGCGGAATACCCTCTGGTGCTGGAGATTCGCCATGCCAGTTGGAATGACGCTGACCTGCTGGCGCGGCTCGCGGAGCAGGGTGTTGGGTTCTGCAATATAGACCTGCCACGTCTGGGCGCATCCATACGCGCCACAGCGCACGTGACTTCGCCCGTGGGCTATGTGCGGCTGCATGGTCGCAATTATAAAGAATGGTTTCAGGCGGACAATCGCAACGACCGCTATGACTATCTTTACAAGCCCGAAGAGTTGGAACCCTGGGCGGAAAAGATTCGCAGCGTGGAACAAAAGTCAGAAAAGACGTTCGCGATTACGAACAATCATTACAAAGGCCAGGCAGCGGTGAATGCGCTGGAATTGAAGAGCCTGCTCTCCGGCCGCAAAGTGAAGGCGCCGGAGACGCTGGTTGCCGGATACAGCGCTCTGAAACAATTTGTGGACTGACGACGCAAGCAAAGGGTTATATCGCTACACGATATAAACAGGAAAATCACTGATTACCTTAGGCCGTTGCTGACATTGGTCACCTTTCTGCCGTGAAAGGTGTTCGTTCCTGCTGGAGCGGGCATCAAAATAGGTTGCAAGGTGAAATTATGGCAGATGCCGGATTCGTTATCGCTGCCGCGTTGCGGCAATTCACTGAAGACATGCGCCTGCTGGAGCGCCAGCTTCAGACGGCTCCGCTCAGTGATCTGGCTGCGCTCAGCGAATTTCGCCAGGCGCTGGATGAGATGCGCATGACAGCGTGGACTGTGAATGAACTGCACATCGCCCAAAGCCACAAAAAGGAAGCGCTGGCTTCGTTCCTTGCCGCCGAGCGCATCCGCCGATTTGCTCAGATTATCCGCGACCTTTGCCGCGATCTTCAGGACCAGCAATTGACATGGGGAAGCGGAGGCATCCAGACTTTATTTGATTCCGTTACCATGCTGCACTCGCAACTGGACCGCCTGGTGCAGCAGCATCGCGCTGCATTTCGCGATTTGAAGGACGAACAAGGTTAGGGTGAAAGTTTGCTCTGAGGATCGGCCCAACTGACAGTGAGCGGCAGAGTCAGTATCTTGCAGGATTTCTTTCTTCAATGTCCTAGTCGGAAGTCGGACTTCCGGCATCAAGGTTCATCCGCGATCTGCTTTTCGCCGACTGTTATAACGCATGGCCACATTCATGAAAACACGGCTGCCAGCGCTGTCAAAGCACATGACGAGTGCTTCCTGTTCTTCGTTGCTCTTTTCGCCCAGAGCCTCCGAATGGACTACAGGAGGGTTGATCTTGAACTGGAATCCCTGATCGTTGAGCGTTGTAATTGCGCTGCCGATCACCATGTTGGCAAGCTCGCACACGGTCTCACGGGCCATTTCATCGCTGGCCGGCATGGGAGAACCCGCCAGATGGCTTGCCACTTTGGCCGCTGTTTCGGGATCCATGTCAAAGATGATGCGGCCTTCGATGTCGCCGTTCACGGTCACTAAAGACGCTACGCCTTTGCGGCGGTATGCTTCTTCTTCCATGGTGACGTCGCCGATGCTTGTCGGCGATTGCAGCGTTTGCGCCAGCACCGCATCCGCGGCGTTGATAAACGGCTGAATCAGTTCCATGCGCATGGATTAATTCCCCTGCATTGCGGCCGCGGTAATCACTGCGTCATCGCCCATTACGTACTTGATAACTTCGTAGAGGATTTCCGCCTTCACCGGCTTCTGCACGAAATGGCGCGCGCCTTTTTGCAAGGCCGCGACAATGTTTTCCTGATATCCCACCGATGAAACCATAACGACCCGCGCTTCCGGGTGCGCGCGAACGATCTTCTCGGCGGCTTCAATGCCTTCCATCTGCGGCATGGTTATGTCCATCAAAACCATGTCCGGAGTAATTCGCTCGTACTCCGTGATGGCTGTGCATCCATCACCGGCTTCGCCCGCGATGTGGCCGCCAAAACTCTCCACCATTTTGGCCACATTCTTGCGCGCGAACACTGAATCGTCCACTACCAGGTAGCGGATCGGTTTGCCGTCCTTACGTAATAGAAAAGGGAACGTTTCCATACTTCTCTCTCCTCACAACTGCAAGTGAACTCTTTCTTCCTTGGTACTGCGTTCCGGGTTGCAATGGTTGACCAACGCATTTGCCATCATCTCCAGCGACACCACGCGCAAGGCAAAACCGCGCTCGATGGCAGCTTTGGGCATGCCGAACACCACGCAACTATCTTCCGTTTGCGCAATTGTCATTCCGCCGGCGTGTTTGATCATCCCCATGCCTGCGGCACCGTCATCGCCCATGCCCGTCATGATCACGCCAATCGTGCGACTGCCAAATTCCAGAGCGGCGGAACGAAACAGAACATCTGCAGACGGCCTGTGCCCGTTGACACGCTCTTCGTCGGACAACACCACGGTGTTCGCCAATGGCATTCGGCGCAGCTTGATGTGGCGATCACCGGGACAGATCAGCGCGCGTCCAGGCAGGAGCAGATCTCCTGACTGCGCTTCCTTTACATCGATGGCGCAGCACTCATTCAGCCGTCTTGAGAACAGCTCGGTAAATCCTTCAGGCATGTGTTGCACAATCACGATCGACCCAGGAAAATCGCCCGGCAGTTGCGACAGCACATACTGCAGCGCGTATGGGCCGCCTGTGGAGACGCCGATCACCACAATCTTTGTCGGCTCGCGCCGCGTTCTGTTAGCCGGCTTCTGCGGTTTTGGACGATCTAGCAGGGCGGGACGTGCCGCGTTCTTCGCCTTGGTCTTGGACGCGATCTTAATCTTGCGGATCAGGTCCTGGGCAATCTCATCCATGTGTGCTGAAACTGCGTCGCGCGGCTTGGCCACAAAGTCAACCGCGCCCAGCGCCAGCGCCTTGAACGTCGCGCTCGCGCCTTCCGTGCTGAGCGCGCTCACAATGATCACGGGGAGCCCATGTTTCCTGGTGATCTGCCGCAGCATTTCCATGCCATCCATGCGAGGCATTTCCAGATCCAAGGTCACCACGTCCGGGCGCAAGTCCTCAATTTTCCTCAACCCGAACGCGCCGTCCATGGCAGTGCCCACCACTTCGATGGTGTTGTCTCGCGCCAGGATCTGCGGAATAAGTTTGCGCATCAGCGCCGAATCGTCCACCACCAGAACTCTGATTCTGTTACTCACGCTGTTGCTCCCATGGCCAACTGCATTCGTCCGCCTCGCGAAATCACCGATGCGATGTTCAGGATCAGCACCACCGTTCCATCGCCCAAAATAGACGCGCCGCTCACCAGGTCAGTCGCCACCAGATGATCGTCCAGCGCCTTGATGACCAGTTCTTCTTCTCCCACCATCCGGTCCACCACCAGGCCGAATTTTCTGTCTCCCAGTGAGACCACGACCACAAACATCTTCTTTGTGGTGGCCGGCTGCCTCGCCAGCGCCTGCAAATGCACCAGTGTCAGGATTTCATCTCGCAACCGGATCACATCATGGTTTTCAACACGATGAATCTCGCTTTGCGTAGCACGGGTAATTTCCACAACTGACGCAAGAGGCACCGCATACATTCGCGGTCCAACGCGGAACAGGAGCGCCTTAATGATCGCCAGTGTCAGCGGCACGCGTAAATAAAACGTTGTGCCTCTGGTCTCCTCTGTGCGGATGCTGATGTTTCCTTTTAGCCGGTCGAGCACAGATTTCACCACGTCCATGCCGACGCCTCGGCCGGAAATTGAGGTCACCTGCTCGGCAGTACTCAATCCGGGATGGAAAATCAACTGCAGCGCTTCCTCTTCCGTCATCTCACCGGCAACGGCCTGGGTGATGATTTCCTTTTCAATCGCTTTTGCGACCAGGCGGTTACGGTCGATTCCGCGGCCATCGTCAGATACTTCGATCACAATTTGATTGCCTTGATGATAGGCGGCCAGCTTCACCGTTCCCTGAGCGGACTTGCCGGCCTGTAAACGCTCTTCGGGTGATTCAATGCCATGGTCTACTGAATTACGCACCAGATGCGCCAGCGGCTCGGCCAGCATGTCAAGAATGCTTTTGTCGAGATCCGTGTCCTGGCCGGTGACCACAAGGTTCACGTCTTTGCCGCAGGATTTTGCCACATCGCGCACTACGCGAGGGAAGCGCCGAAACAGATGCTCCACCGGCACCATGCGGATCTTCATCACCGATTTCTGCAGGTCATTCAACACGCGGGCCTGAAATGCCATGGCGTCGGCGAACCGCATTTTCAGCGGGTCCTTGGGAAAGCGCTTGTCAAATTCCGCCACCGTCTGATGCAGCATGCTCTTCGCAATAATCAGTTCGCCCACCAGATTGAGCACCGCGTCGATTCGTTCCGCGTCCACACGCAGCAGGTTTTCCAATTGTGAGAAGCTCGCTCCCGTCGGCTCCTGCCCGCCCGCGTTCGGGGGTACGATTGCCTCTTGCTGTAGTTCGTCTGCGTTGACTCGCGGCTCCGTCTGCTCCTGTTCCAGCGCGTCAGTAGCGTGCTCAACGATGTCTTTTGGCAATTCGGCCTCTGCATTCCGATCTGCTTCTTTCAGCAGAAGCTCGCCCACCACAGACGGAATCCGGCACTTGCGCTCCACCCACTCACGCGTTCTGGTGGTCGCGACCAAAGCCTCCACAACGTCCACGTCCTGGGTCAGCGTGTTCTGGTCGGGGACAATCGCTAGAACCTGCCCGCATTCCGTTAGCACGTTACGGATCACTTGCAACGCTGCCGCGCGCATCGGGCATGCAGGATCAATGCTGAAAGCCAGATTGAAAACGTGCTCTCCACGCTGCAATGCGGCGTGAGCGGCCAACTCCTCGTATTCGCTCCAGCTAAAGCGCGCCTGAAGCTTGTAAGGCAGGCTCGTTGTGTGATTTCGCGTCAGCGCCTGGATTTGTTCCAGCAGTTCGTTACCCGCGGGCGCCTGCAGGTTCCCGCGATACGCGGAAATCATGGAGCTGAACGTATCCGCGGCCATCAGCACCACATCGGCAAGAGATGCTTTTGCCAGCTCCGCGATCTCCGGAGTCAGCGCGTCTTCCAGCATGTGAGCCAGTTCGCTCAACTCCTGGAAGCCACATGCCGCCGAGTCGCCCTTAAGCGTATGCACAATCCGGCGCACCTGGCGAAGGATCTCTGTGTCTTCAGGATGCTTCTCCAGTTCGAGGCCGTTCTCGTTGAGCGACTGCAGCAGTTCCGTGGCGCTCTCAAAAAAGAGCTCACGCATCTCCGCCGCCCGCTCATCAGAGAAAAAGTTCAACTTGCCACCTCGATTCTCTGATACGCGGTCCCGTTATTCTGATGAATCATCTTGTAGCGATCGGACAGCCCAAAGAGGCTCTCCGCGTGACCAATAAACAGGTATCCTTCGGGATTCAGGCAGCGATAAAACTTGTCCACCAGCCGCTTCTGCTCCGCCTCATCGAAATAGATCATTACGTTGCGGCAGAAGATCACATCATTGCGCTGCGGAAGAAATTCGGTCTTGAGATTATGAAAGTCAAAATGGACCAGTTCTTTGAGCGGCCTTTTGATGGCATACCGGTCGCCCGCTTTGTCGAAGTAGCGGAGACGCGCAGCATAATCCACAGCTTCCATCTGCGTTTCTGAATAAACTGCCTCCTGGGCTGCGCGAAGAACGCTGTAATTGATATCCGAAGCCAGAATTTCCACCTTCCATGGCGGAGGAATGAGAGGTTTGGGGCTGGGCATTTCGAAGGGAAGCGGGTTGCGGAGGTAATAGTAGGCCAGCGCATCGCATACCAGCATGGCCATGGTGTACGGTTCCTGTCCGGTGGAACAGCCGGCGCTCCACATGCGCAGCGTCCAATCCCGGCGCGCCTGCTTCCGATGCAACAGTTCTTCGAGCGTGTTCTTTTGGAAAAGCTCCAGTTGGGGCTTGTTTCGGAAGAAACTGGTTTCATTGACGGTCAAATTCTCTACAAGGGCCGCCATTTCAGCTTTGCCGCCGTGACTTGTGAGCAGGCGATAGTAGCCATAGAAGCTGTCCAGGCTGCACGCTCTAAGCCTGCGTTGCAACCGGTCCTGCAGGAAGTGCGCTCGCCTCTCGTCGAAATACATGCCGCATTCCTGATAAACGAGCGTTTGCAGCAGCTTGTATTCTGCGTCCGTGATCTGAACTGGTGTCGTTGGTGTGCCCATCGTTCCCCGTAAGACTTTCTCTGCCTTGCTGCTCTTGCGCGTTACAGCGGAATCCCTTGCGCTTCCGCTGGTACGGCATTGCTGTCTGGAGTGAACTCATCCAGCCGCCGCAATTCACCTTTCTGCAATACTTTGCTCAAATCGATCAGAATGATCAGGCGCCCGTGCAGCTTCCCCAGTCCGGTGACGTAGTTCACGTCAGCCTCATCAAATACCGGCGGTGGAGGTTCCACCTCACTCTCCGGCACCTTCATGACCTCCGATGCCGCGTCCACGATCAGCCCAACCATCTTTCCGTCAGTCTCAGTTACCAGAATGCGGTTTTTCTTATTACGTGTAATTTCCTTCTCCCCAAACCGCTTTCTCAGGTCGATGACGGAGACAATCTTGCCCCGCAGGTTGATCACGCCTTCCACATAGCCGGGAGAATCCGGGACTGCTGTAATGTCTGGTACGCGGACGATCTCGTGCACCAGAGCAATGGGCACTCCGAAAGTCTCCCGCCCTATACGGAACCCGACCAGATGTAACTCACGCGCCATGGTGTCTCCGTTAGTTGTACTCGCCCGCCACTGCGTATTCCGGCTCGTGCATCTGCGCTCTCTTTTGCTCGTGCCCGTGCGCCGCGCCGTTGCGGCCGTTGCCGTTCGCTGCAGCCTCCAGAATGAAACGGTCCATCGTCTCCAGCATCATGCGTGACATCTTTGACATCTGCTCGGCGGATGCCGCCAGCTCCGTTGAGCCGGAAGACGAGCGTTGCACCAGTTCGCGCATCTTCTCCATCGCCCGCACCACAGCCTGTGCTCCCGAGGCCTGCTCTTCGACGGACGAGTTGATTTCGTGGGTAATTTCGTTCAGCCGCGTGGTGGCTTTGGCAATCTGCGCCGATCCGTGCGATTGCTCGGTCGTCGCCGCGCCGATTTCCTGCGCGAACTTGTAAACCTCGGAGACTACCTTGGAAATTTTCTTCAGCGCGCTGCTCAGGTCGCTGCCCAGCGAAATTCCTTCGTCTACAATGTTGGTGCTCTTTTCCATGTTGTCCACGGCCTTACGGGCTTCTTTCTGAATATTCTGGATCAAGTCAGAGATTTCGCGTGTGGACTGCGCCGATTTCTCCGCCAGCTTTCTCACTTCATCGGCCACTACGGCGAAGCCGAGCCCGTGCTCTCCAGCGCGAGCAGCCTCGATGGCCGCATTCAACGCCAGCAGATTGGTCTGTTCTGCCAAATCATCAATGACCTCGATGATCTTGCCGATATCGTCGGCGCGCTGCCCAAGCGCGGAAATGATTTCGGCTGAAGAGGTGATGGCGTGATTGATGCGGCTCAGCCCGTCGGTTGCCTTTTCCATGGTGTTGATGCCGCTGTGCACCTCATCGCGAGAACGCTGTGAGATATCCAGCAGAACTTTGGCGGTATCCGCAACGCGCTGAATTGACGCCACCATCTGGTCGATGGAGGCGGAAGTTTCGCTTACGTTGGAGGCCTGCATTTGCGTGCTTTTGACCATGTTCTGCACGTTAATGCTCATCTCATGCATGGTGCTGGTGACTTCGTCGATCGCCGATGCGGCCTGCACGCTGATCTTTGCGGATTCATCAGACGCGCTCGCCACCTGGTTCGACCCGCTTGCCACTTGCGAGGCGCTATCGCGCACGTTCCTGACAAGGCTGCGAAGACCGTAGGTCATTTCACGGAAAGCCTGGCCCAGGGTGTCTCGGTTGGAGCGGGGATTGATCTGTACGGAGAGGTCGCCGCCTGCAATGGATTCGGAATGGCCTGCCATCTCGCGCAGGTAGAGCACCATCTTTTCAAATGCCCTTGATAATTGCGCGGCCTCATCTTCGCCGTTGATCTGCAGTTTTGAATCGAGATCGCCCGTGTTCGCAATCTGTCCGGCCACTCCAATCAACTGATTCAGCGGGTCGGTGATTGACTTGGAAACCTTCCATGCGATAAAGCCGCCCATCAGCAGCATCAATGCGAGGCCGCTGGAAGTAATGATCGCAATGATCGTGCCCGCCATCCGGTCGGAGCTGCTGGCATTCTCCACCGCGGTTCTCATGATCGAGTCGAGTTCGCGCAGGGGCTCTTCTTCTTTTTTCTGTTCTGAACCGGGATTGTGTTGCAGGTAGTCAATGGAAAGCTCGGCCATGGTGGAACTACCAGCATCCACCTGGCGCCGCTTTTCCACGAGCGGCGTGGCGAAGTTGGCCGCCCAATCCTTTTCAATTTCGCGCACATCATGCAGCAGTTGCTTCGAGCGTTCGCGGTCCTGGTCGCGCAGATAAGAGGTGGTGGCTTCCGTCTTGGCAATCAGCTGTTCAACGTCTCCCAGACCTTTGAACAGCCCATCCGACTCTCGTGTGTCTCCGTTCAGCAGGAAATTGCGCAGGTGCAACCGGTTTTCATTAATTGCCCGGTCCATTTCGGACCTCTGCTGCACCATCGCGATAGCATCCCTGTATGTCTGCCCCGTATTGCGCGCGTGCCAGACTGCCCAGATGTCGGCCATGAAGCAGATCATCACAACGCAGAGAATTGCTGCGAATCCTGCGTACAGCTTTCCGCTGATCGTTTTTCCAAGTTTCATCTTTATCTCGCCTCCACGCTTTCCGCGTCAGACTCAGGCGGCTGGCGTGTCTGCCCCCGCAGACGGCAATCCGTCACTCAGCGGGTAAGCAGAGAAATTCCTGCCGTTGAAAGTGCAATGTCACTGCCATGCCCGGTCAGGCATAGCACCTTCGTACCATGTACCGTCTAAGTACATGAAACCGCTAAACTTACACAAAAGGATGACTGTGTTTGCCTTGGGCAGGTTCGGCGGGAGAGCCGATCTTGGTGGTTGCTGTCGTCTCAAAGCTATTGGATTTCAAGACTTGTGCGTCTCACGCTGAGACATCTCAGGTGTTTCACGGTCGGATGCCTACCTCCCGTTTTCCTTATTGACTCAAATTGAGATTACAGAGTACCTTCACGACTTACCCAGCAGTGAAGCAGAGAAGAAAACCCGCGGCCCGCGGACGTGCGCCTGCAAAGGCCTCTCCCATAGAGAAAGTTCTGGAAGCCTGTGGGCAATTGCCTGCAGTCGGCGTTAACGAAGCGGTCTTAAAGGAATTTATTGCTGAAACAGCACGCAAGGTCTTTGTTGCCGCGCTTTCCGGCATTCTGGCCCGGCAAGGCGAAGCCTACTCGCTGGAAGCTGTGTCCGCCGCATCGAAGGAAGGGCCAGGCAGCTCTGCGCTGCTATCGCATGCCACGTCTTTCGCCTCCCAGGCCATCGAGCAGAACCGGCTGTTAAACTTCCGCTTTTCTTATCGGGACGGCGGGGTGGAGCACGCCGGACATGGTCTGGCTTTGCCTCTGGTTACCAGACACTCGGCTGCCGCGCTGCTTCTGGTTCGCCGAACTGTCTTTTCGCCAGCCGAGCTTTCTGCCTTCACCGTGCTGGGCAACAGCGCGAAAATGACGCTGGAGAACCTGGAATTGGCGGCTCTCCACGGTGCTGGTGGAGAAAATTTTGACCAGCTGCTGCAGCTTTATGCTGATCTCGGCCATGCCTCCCGGCTGGATTTGTTCTTTGAAAATTTCCTCGTTCGCGCCGGCTCTATGCTGGGCTTTGAACGCGCTTTCGTTGCTGCCGCGGAGCCGGGAGGGTGCCCCTTGCGCTGGAGTTCCGGGAGTCCGGCCGGCGCTCGGGTCGAGATGGATGTTTCCGTCCTTGCCCGGCGGGTGCTGGAAAGCCGTGAGCATTTTCTGACTGAAGACATCACCGTGCTGCCCGTACCAGAGAAGGCGCAGCTATTGAAGTGGGATGCCAAAGCCCGCCAGTATCTCGCGATTCCGCTGTGCAACAGTGACAATTACCCTCTGGGAATCCTTGCTTTCGTCAACAAGAAATCGGGGCGCATAACGCCGGAAGATGTGCGTCAGGCAAAGATTCTTTCGACTGGCGTTGCTTTGGCGCTTGAGTCAGGGCGCAACCTGCAGCTTTCTGAGCAGCACAAAAAACGCGCCGAAGATCTCATGGAAATGGCCCTGGATCTCGGCTCTGTGTTGCGCCTGCCGGATTTCGTCAAAAACTTTACTGAGCGAGTAGCCGCCATCATGGGCGCGCAAAGCGCAATTCTCGCGCTGGCGCAGGGCAATTCCGTGGAAAGCGTGGGGTTCTTCGGGAACAAGCCGGAACGCGAGCTGCTGCGCAAACTGAACACCGCCTTTTCCGAATTTGGCGAACATCACCGGGATGCCAAGATCGCCCGCAGCGGCATTCAGATTCTCGGAAGCGAACTGGCTTCGGCTCTGGGATGGCAGAACGCGACTCTGGTCCGTCTGGAGGGGACTGATGCCGACCTGCTGGGCGTTCTTGCGTTGGCGGACGTGCGTCATGAACTCACGCCCGGCGATCTCAACCTGCTGCAGGCGCTGATCATTCACGGATCCGTGGCCCTGGAAAACTCCCGGCTCTTCACCCGGATCGCTCAATCGAGTCGTCAGTGGCTGGAAATCTTCGATTCCATTTCCGATTTCATCGTCGTTCACGACGAGCATTACCAGGTACTGAAGGTCAATCGGTCATTGGCCGAGTTCATTGGCGTCCGCCCGGCGGAGTTGATCGGCCTTAAGATGCGCGCTCTCACTCCGGTAACGTCGGATTCGCCGGAGCCGTGCCCATTTTGCCGGGAGCAGGATGGTTCTGACGAATATCTCCATCCAGTCCTGGAGCGCAGCTATCTGGTTTCCACATCACGCATGACTGGCGCACTTGAGGAAGGCCAACAGACTGTTCACGTTCTCAAAGACATCACGGACCGTCGTGAAGCGGAACGGCGCTATCGTGAACTGTTCGACAACGTTCAGGAAGGCGTCTTCTTTTCCTCCCCGGAAGGCCATTTCATTGAGGTCAATGATGCGTTGGTGCGGATGCTTGGCTATGGCAGCCGTGACGAGGTGCTCAAGCTCGATCTCAATCACCAGGTTTACGTTTCCGCCGAACAGCGCGATGAGATCTTCCGGCGTTTGGAGGAAGAGGGCAGCGTTCGCAACTTTGAGATCACGCTGCGCCGCTGTGACGGTTCTGTGATCCATGCACTGGAGAACGCTTTTGTGGTTCGCGACGGCCAGGAGCGCATCCTGCAATACCGCGGCGTGCTGCTGGATATAACTGAGGTCAAGAACTTCCAGGCCCAGCTCCAGCGCGAGCGCGACTTTACGGGGAAAATCCTGAACAACACGCAAACCATGATCATGGTGGCCGATACGGCGGGCCTGATCAGCTATGCCAATCGGCGATGTTATGAAAGCGGGCACTTCCAGCAGAATGAGCTGGTCGGGCACAGGCTGGACGGCATCATTTCGCCATCGCACCAGCAAGTTTTTCGCGAGGGTTTTGAGACCGCGTTGCACGGCATGCAGGTGGACAATCTGGAACTGATGATTGTCCGCGGCAATGGCTCCCAAGGTAAGTTTTCCGTGAACATCAGCCCCATGCGCGATGAAAGCTCTGACGTGAACAGCGTGGTCGTACTCATGACGGATATCACGGACGCTTCCATGATCCAGGCCAAGTTGATGCACACCGAGAAAATGGCTGCAGTTGGCCAGCTTGTTTCCGGCGTGGCCCATGAAGTAAATAATCCGCTCACCGCGATCATGGGATTTTCTGACCTGCTGATGGAGAATCCTGAAGTTCCGGGCAGTGCGCGGAAAGACCTGCAAGTCATCCTTGAAGAAGCCCAGCGCACGAAGGAAATTGTGCAGAACCTGCTCAGTTTTGCGCGTCAGCGCCCGCCGCAGCGGCAGCGTCTTCAGATCAATGATATTTTGCGCAAGACCATCGCCCTACGCGCTTACGATTTTTCCAACCATGGCGTTCAGATCGTGGAGAATTTTGATGAGCGCCTTCCTGAGCTGATAGGAGACTCGCACCAGCTTCAACAAGTCTTCCTCAACATCCTGAATAACGCCTATGATGCCGTCCATGCAACCGGCCGCTCCGGCGTCATTGAAATTGAAACCATTCACGATGGCGGCTGGGTTGAAGTGCTGTTTCGCGACAACGGCGAGGGTATCCGCCACCCAGAACGGATCTTCGATCCGTTCTTTACCACCAAGGAAGTTGGCCAGGGCACCGGCCTGGGCTTGAGCATCTGCTATGGCATCGTGCGCGAGCATGAAGGTGAAATCCTATGCGCCAATAACCAGGACGCGCCGGGAGCCACCTTCAGTGTGCGTTTGCCGGTGCAGACCAAAGCCGATTTGAAAATCATGACTATCGCCACGGGGGCTCGGCAATGAACAGAAGCGCTGCTGCCGCCACCGGATTTCTGCCCCTTCTTCTCATTGAGGACGAGCGGTCTGTCATGGACTTTATGCGCATGGCGCTGGAGCGCAACGGATACTCGTGCATCGCGGCAAACTCTGCCGCGGAGGGAATCAGGCTGCTCCAGGAAGGCCGAAACCAGTTCGGCGGAATTATCTCTGATATGCGCACTCCCGGCGGCGCGAGCGGAGCTGACGTGCACGAGTGGATTGTCGCTCACAAGCCTGACCTTAAAGGCAGACTCCTCTTCATTACGGGGGACACCGTCAACGAAGACACAATGAAAGCTCTTGTTCGCACCGGAGTTCCGTACATTGAGAAACCATTTCGCGTTCAGGAACTGATTGCCACCGTAGAAAGGCTTTTTGGCAAACCGAAGTAGGCCTATCCGATGCTGGACGCACCTAAAACACGTTTTCTGATTGTTGACGATCATCAGAGCATTCGCAAGCTCTGCATGACCGTGGGCGCGTCACTGGGCTTTGAATGCAGGGAAGCGGAAAGCGCCGAAGCCGCACTGGCCGTCCTGGAAACCGCCGCTCCCGATATTGTTCTCTGCGACCTCCTGATGCCGAACATGACAGGGCTCGAATTCATGCCCCGATTGAAGGAGCTGTTTCCGCGCTGTGAGATCGCTATCATGACCGGCCACGGTTCCATTGAGACCGCCGTGCAGGCCATGCGTCTGGGCGCCTATGACTACATCACCAAGCCATTTCGTGTGGAAGAGCTCAAACTCCTGCTCCAGCGCATGCAGGAGAAGGTGACTTTGGTGGCTGAAAATCAGTTTCTGCGCGATCGTGTGAGCGCGGAGATGGAACTTCACGGCATCGTTGGCTCTTCGTCAAAAATCCAGGATGTGCTGCGAATGGTGGCGCGCCTCAAAGAGACGCGCACTCCCGTCTTGATTACAGGCGAGAGCGGCACGGGAAAAGAGCTGGTTGCCCGTGCCATTCACTTCCGCGGCACGTACGCCAAAAAGCCCTTTGTCGCTGTGGATTGCGGTTCCCTTGTTCCCACGCTGGTTGAAAGCGAGCTCTTCGGCTACGAGAAAGGTGCATTCACCGGAGCTCTCAAATCAAAAGAAGGTCTTTTCCAGACAGCCAACGGCGGCACCATTCTGCTGGATGAGATTGGCGAGCTGTCGATGGAAATGCAAGCCAAGCTATTGCGGGTCTTGCAGGAAAAAGAGGTTCGTCCTGTCGGCAGCAATCAGAAAGTGAAGGTTGATATCCGCGTTATCGCTGCCACAAACCGCGATCTGGAAACGGCTTACAAGGAAGGCAAATTCCGTAAGGACCTCTATTTCCGCTTGAACGTGGTTACTCTGCATCTGCCGGCGTTGCGTGAGCGCAAGTCTGACATAGCAGCCCTTGTCCATTACTTCCTTGACAAGCTCGCGCCGGGCAGGAGCATTACGGTCACCTCCGCCGCGATGAAGGCGATGCTGCAATACGAGTGGCCGGGCAACGTGCGCGAACTGGAAAACTGCATTGAGCGCGCAATCGCACTTGGCGGGCCGGATAGCATTGATTTGCACGATCTTCCTCCTGCAGTTCGGACGGAGTCTCCGTCGATGGAAGCCGCCGGGTTCGCAGAAAAGGATGTGCTTGTACCAGGAAAACCCGCGGGTTCGGCCACTGACCTTGAAGAGTTGGAGCGCGCCACTATTGAGCGCGTCTTCGAGCAGGTACAAGGTGACAAGTCACGGGCGCGCAAGATGCTCGGCATCAGCCGCGCGACTCTATACCGCAAGCTCAAGCGCTATAACATCGGCCAGGGGAGGAGCTCGTCCGCAGCGTCTTAAGACCTTCTGGCTGAGACACCGTGTTTCATCATGAGACGAGCGCTTCTCGCCGCCACTAAACGGCGCTTTCTGAATCAGCTACTTAGGTCATCTCCCCTTTGGCGCTGGTCTTGCTCTAGAGTCTCTTTTGAGTTTTCCAAAATAGACCATGTCCTCTGCCACACTGAACATTGAGCAGGCTGCCGACTTCTGGCGTGTTGCGCGGCGCCTACACAGCGTCTATGCCGAGCTTGATTCCACTTATGAACTCGGCATGCCGCCATGTTCTGAGCTGGAAGACTCAGCCGACCGGCCAGAGCCGGAGGTCATGGAGTGTGTCCGGCAGTGGTTTGATCAAATGGATAGCCACATTCAGGTGTGGCAATTGCGGCAGCTCCTGCAGAGCACGGCGCTGCAGAATGAAGAAAATCTGCGTTATCTCATCGTTCGCCATCTTGAACGCGCGCAGAAAACTGAGGCGGACAAAGAAAAGCTCGACTTTCTTCTAGTCCAGTACTTCGCTCACTGCGCTCCTCACGGCATGACCGAACAGCAGCTTACGCTGGATGAGGTGGCGAAGGTTCTCGAACCGGTCCTGGGACCATCTCCGGAAAGCTATCCCGACTGGGCCCCAGGGCTGGATGACAAACTTGAGCTCCTGAACGAGTGCAACAGCCTTGAAGATCTTCAGAATTCCGGCGCTCTGATGGAGGTTCGCGAGTTGAAACTCGCTGTAGGCGATCAGTACTTCTCGCCTGGCTTACTGGTCGCGTTTACCCGCTTCAACTTCCGCGCCCGCCGCGCCTTTTTCAAGGCTATGCACCTTGACCTGCATGCGATTCGGGAGGCGGTAAATGAACTTGAACAGATGGGATACGCAAGCATCGATTGCCGCGAAGCTGGTTTGACGGAGAGCGAGTCCCTGGATCAGGTGCGCCACGTGGTGCACCAGTGGAAAACGCCTTTTCGGGCGCCGTATTCCGGCGGTTCCTCATTTCTGCAATTGATCTTGCTTCGCCACATCCTGCAGACCACCTTGAATGATGCTCGCACTGCGAAGACGGCGCAGGTAACGACCACAACCGGCTCCGGTTCTCAACACGAGGAGGCAGTGCCTGTTTTGCAGCAGACGGAGCAGGCGCCCCTGCCGCCCGAAGTGCAGGTGGCTCCTGCCCAGGAACCTGTGCCGGAAGCTTTCAGCCACGCAGAACAAATTTCGGTGCCTCAAGCTGCGAGAGGCGGAAAAAAATCAACCGATCCGCTCCTAATGCAAATCGGAGATGCTCCGGTCGCGGTTAAGCATGAGCCTGAAACCTTACCAACGCGCCCGGTTCCGGAAGAAGCGCTTTCGGAAGAAGACGATTACCTCTCGCGCTGTGTGGCTGACATTACGGAGCAGCTCTCAGCGGTGCCACCTAAAAACAGTCCCAGCGTTTCGGCCATCACGCTGGCTGGATGCAAACTGCTGATTGCCACATGGGAGGCGCAAGCATTCATCGAGGGCGATAGTGAAATGGCCCGTTCCCTGCAGCGCACGGTTGCTGCCCGCACAATTCTTCACGTCTGCATGGAGCGGCACCGCAAGGGCGAGCCCACGGATGTGACTGTGGCGCTCGAATTGGCCCGCCAGCAGGTGAAGGAAATGGAAGCGCAGGTTTCCGCGGCCAAGGAGGCCAGCAATATTGATGCTGCTGTGAACCTGGCCGCCACCACCAAGCGCCTGCTCTCGTTGATTGAAGAAGCCGGAAAGCTTTCCGGCTGATCAAGCTACCTGGTTATTCGGCTGTTTCATTCAGTAGCCGTCTCAGCCTGAGACACAGCCCGTCTCAGGCCTAGCATACATCTCCTGCGGGAACAATTAACTAACGCAATTTCAAAGACTTACAACTGGCCATCTCTGGCCAGCAGATTGCACTTACTCGCAGAGGATATTTCCACGCACAAGGTCTGGCAGCTTGAAGAAGATTCTTATCGTTGACGATTCACCGGCTGAAATCCGGCTGATGCAAGCCGTCCTGGATGGCGCCGGTTACAAGTCTGTGGCGACGAACGATCCTCGCCGGCTGGAGCAAATGATCGAGCGGGAACGCCCGAATTTGATCCTGCTTGACGTTGTAATGCCGGAGCGCAATGGGTTTCAGGCCTGTCGCGAGTTGAAGGGCCATGCTGAATACGGTCGCATTCCCGTGGTCATGGTGAGCTCGAAAAACACTGACAGTGACAAATTTTGGGCCCAACAGCAGGGCGCCGATGGCTACGTGACTAAGCCGTTCACGCGGGAAGAGCTTCTTGGCACGGTCGTACGCCTGGTAGGCGCTAATTAGATTGATGGAAGACTCACGACAACCCGACCCCGTGGTGCCTGCAGCGGAACAGCTTGAAGTGCTGTCGCAGGTCGTCACTGAAGCGCTGCTTGAACCATCCCTGGAGGAGTTGCGCCAATATTGCGTGTTCCGCGCCGGCCGTGAGCGGTTTTGTTTCTCGGTGCTGGACGTGGACGAAGTTGTGGAATGGCCGCGGCTCACGCGCATTCCGCTGGGCCCCAATTTCCTGATGGGCATTTTCAATCTGCGCGGTGCCATCATTCCGGTGGTGGACATCGCGGTGACTGAAGGCCGCCGCTCTGATCTGCTCCCGAAACACGTGGTTGTGGCAAGCCTGCCCGGCACGGGCGCGGCAGATACTTTGCGCATTGGCATTGCTGCCGATGAAGTGGTCGGTACCTATACCACGGCAGAACCTCTGGTGCTGGAAGGCGTTCCGCGGGATATGCACCATTGCTGCGGTCTTCTGCGGCATGATGACCGTCTGGCTCTGGCTTTGGATTTGAAGAAATTGACTGAGACGTTTCCCGTTCCGGTGATTTGAAAGGATGAAGGTGAGTATGAAAGGTCGTTTGAATTCGACCCTTTTGTGGCGAGTGATCGTATTGGATGCGGTCGCGTTGTTCACAGTCTTGATTCTGGCTTATAGCGCTGGCGCGGGTGCTAAAGTGCCCATCAGCAACGTGCTCAGCCTGCCGGGCAACTATGGCCTGATGATGCTCCTGGCTTTCGCAATCTGTGCTTCCGCGGCGTTGGTAACGCTCTTCACACTCGACAACCGTGTGCTGACTCCGCTCAAGCAGATCACAGATTTTGCTGAGCGCTATGGCCAGGGCGATTACCGCGCCCGCGCCGCCGTGGAGTCGGCGGATGATTTCGGCCTTATTGCCGAAAATCTGAATCGCGCGGCAGAAAGCAGCTCACGGGCTATCTACAACCAGGAAGCCCAGGAAGCGCTGCAAAAAAGCGTGACCGAATTTCTGACCATCGTGAGCCAGATTGGACGCGGCGATCTCACGCTGCGCGGCACAGTGACGAATGACGCCCTGGGCAACGTGGTTGACTCCGTCAACTACATGCTCGACAACTTTGTGAAGGTCCTGGAGCGCCTTCGCAAAGCCGCCATCGACGTTCAGTCGAGCGCGAATGACATTCTGATCGCTTCGGAAGAAATGTCGTCCGGCGCAGTGCAGCAGGACCAGGAGATCACAAACACCTCGTCGGCCGTGGAAGAACTCACGGTTTCAATGAAGCAGGTGTCCAACAACGCCGAAGCCAGCGCGGAAGCTGCACGCCGTGCGCTTGATGCTGCCGAGCAGGGAAACCGGTCTGTGCGCGACACACTGGAAGGCATGCAGCGCATTCGCTCCTCGGTGCAGGCCACAGCAAAACGTATTAAGACCCTGGGTGATCGTTCGCTGGAAATTTCTGAAATCGTCAAGGTCATCAATGACATCACCGAACAGACGAACCTGCTGGCGCTCAACGCGGCCATTGAGGCGGCCCGCGCCGGTGAAGCCGGGCGCGGTTTTGCCGTGGTCGCAGACGAGGTCCGCAAACTGGCTGAGCACTCACGCTCGGCTACCAAAGATATTGCCGCACTGATCAAAGCCATTCAGGCCGAAACCAATGATGCGGTGGTCGTGATGGAAGAAGGTACGCGAGAAGTGGAAATCGGGGCCCGGCTGGCTGA
This sequence comes from Candidatus Acidiferrales bacterium, assembly GCA_035553195.1. Lineage (GTDB taxonomy): Bacteria > Acidobacteriota > Terriglobia > Terriglobales > Acidobacteriaceae > Angelobacter. The sequence continues at coordinate 9,478 of DATNDP010000038.1, read as the reverse complement.
TCAAGCCGGACGCGCTCTTGACGCAATCTCCACAGTCGTCCGTCAGTCGGCCGAACTGGTGCAGGAAATCTCATTGGCTTCAAAGCAGCAGGTGCGCGGCACGGAAGGCGTTGCGAATGCCATGCAGATCATCTCCAACATCACGCGCCAGACCTCGCAGGGTGCGCGGCAGACGGCCCGCACAGTGGAGCAACTGGTGCACATGTCGGAGCAGCTCAACGAAGCACTGTCACAATTTCGGATCTCGAGCACGCCCAGCATGAGCGGCGCCGATGCGCGTCCGGAGCTGGTCTCCGCGGCTCGGCGATAGAGGGTGATTCGCTGGATTTTGGGTTGCCGGAAACGTACCGAGCCGCAACTTGAGTCGGGTGATAGCAAATTAGATTTGGGCTTTTGGCCCTGGAAGACGGATAGACACTTTGGCCACGTCGATCACACTCAGCGAGCACGAGCTAAGCGAAATTCGCGCCCTAATCGAGGCACGTTCGGGAATGCTCTTTGACGATTCTCGCGAGCGTTTCTTCTCGTCGCGCATCCGCGAACACGTGGAGGCGCGCAAGCTCATGCACGGCACGGACCTTTTGCGCCTGATTCAGAATTCCAACGTCGAGTACGACTCGTTGTTGCAGCGGCTGCTTACTCAGGAGACCGGCTTCTTTCGTTATCCCTCAGTCTTTGATGCTCTGGAGAAGAAGGTGCTCCCTGAACTGCAGATGCGGAAATTCTGGGAGAATCCGCGCTCGCTGCGTATCTGGAGCGCCGGCTGTGCCACGGGAGAAGAAGCCTACAGCGTCGCCATGACGGTGGCAGATGTCATTGAATTTAACGAAGCATGGAAAGTCCACATTCTTGCTACCGACATCAGCCGCGAGGCGCTCGAATGCGCTGAACGCGCCGTCTATGATGCGCGCGACATGGAGCCTGTCAGCCTTCATCACCGCGAGCAATATTTCCTCCGCAACGGCGGCGAGTTTGTTGTGAAACCGCAGTTGCGCAGCATGATCACCTTCGCTCCCATGAATCTGGCGCAAGTCGTCTACATGGGCAAGTTTGATTGCATCTTCTGCATGAATGTTCTGATTTATTTCTCCGAGGAGCGGCAAACGCAACTCGTGCAGCGCTTCTTTGATTACCTTGAGCCCGGTGGTTATCTATTTCTCGGCCACGCCGAATCCATCAGCCGGTCAGACGTGAAGTTCCAAACCCATATTCACCAGGACGTACAGATCTATCAGAAGCCGGCTACGTTGCAGCGTACGGTGGCCGCGCAGGAGAGAGCTTGAACCAGAACGGCGCAGAATTCGTGGAGATATTCCTTCAGGAGGCCTCCGACCGCCTCCAGTACCTGCGCGAGTATTCCAACGTTCTGCTTGATGCATATCCCGCAGCCCTTGAGCTGGAGCGGCTCTATATAGCGGCCCACACGCTTGCAGGAACATCGGCGTCCTATGGCTTTCCGCTGTTTTCTGAGATCGCCGCCAAACTTGCCCATATTTTTCAGTACGCGATACATGCCAGCATCGCCCCGGAAGCCGCCGCGCCGCTGCTGGAGTTTATATCCGAAGGCGTGGCTCTCCTGGAGTCCGACCTCATTCTGGTCAGCAGCACCGGAGACGAAGCCGCAGACGATGTCGCAACCTTCAAGCAGCGGTACCCGTTTGCATTCCCCGCTGCCGTCGCGCCCGCACCTGAGCCGCAACCGGCAGCACTGGCGCAGACTCCAGCGCGTCCGGAGCGGGAAGTAGTACTTCCTGAAATTGAGATAGAAGCTCAAGCGCCGCTGGAAGAGGTCCCTGTAGCTATTCAACCGGAGTCGGCAGCGGAACCTCTTCCGCAAGACGATGACGTTCCGGCTGAAATTCTTGAATTCTTCGTTCCGGAAGCCGAAGAGCATCTGCAAATCGTTACGCAGTGCCTGCTGGCCTTGGAAGAGAGTCCGAGTGAAGATCAGGTCCACCGCATGTTCCGCTCCATGCACACGATCAAGGGCTCCGCTGCGCAGGTTGGCTTGCACCGGATATCTCATGTGGCTCATAGGGTTGAAGACCTGATTGGGCGGGTCCGAGACGGCGAGCTTAGGCCCACGGCGCAGATCATCGACGTCTGCCTGGAATCCGTGGACGTTCTTAAGAAATTTATCTACCGGCAATGGAGCAGCGACTCGGAGATGCAACGCGCCGTGCAATCTCTATCTGCACGCGTTGCCGGTGTTCCGCTTGAGGTCCATGTAGCGGAGGTGCAGCAGCCGGCCAAGGTTCAACCGCCTGCAGAAGAGCCGGCTCAAGTACAAAGCGCTGCGTCTCACCTTTTCAGCCCCGAAGAGGAAGCCCTGCTGGCCGAATACGCTCAGGCAAAAACCGCGTTTGCTGACGCGCAGCCTGCGCCCGTTGCCCAAGTTCAGGATGGGAGCGAAAAAGCCGACGACGAGTTGCCGCGCAGGGAATTCCAACCTCTGCCGCAGGCCCGTTCCGTCCGTGTAGCTCTGGAGCGGCTCGACCGCATGATGAATGCAGTCGGCGAGCTGGTCATTAACCGTACTCGGATGATTGGCCGTCTCGACGAACTGGAACATCTCGCTGATGTACTGAACCTGGCCAAATCGCGAATGCAGGAGAAAGTGGCCGAGTTCCAGGAAAAGCACGAGTTCAGCCGTATCCACATGTCCGGGTTGCGGCCCCAGGAGCCTTTCATACCTGGTAACGGCAGCGGCTACTCCTATCCCCTCTCTGCGGGCCAGTCGCCGTCAGAATTCTCCGAGCTGGAGATGGATCGCTACGACGATTTCAATATCCTCTCGCGCTCGCTGACGGAGATTTCCGCCGACATTACAGAGGTCCTCTCACAACTCGGTGGTTTCGTGCGCCGCGTGGATTCTGACATTGATGAGTTCACCAAGCTCGCCCACCGCCTCCAGGATGAGATCACACAGGCGCGGATGGTCCCTATCGGGAATCTGTACACACGACTTTCCCGCACGGTGCGTGACGCCGCCAAAGCGGCGGGCAGGCGGGCCGAACTCAAGCTGGAAGGCGCAGAAACAGAACTGGATAACAACATCATCCAACAGATCTCCGATCCTCTTATCCATCTGGTACGCAACTCCGTGGCGCATGGGATTGAAAGGGAAGAAGAGCGCTATGACCAGGGCAAGAGCGATGTAGGCACTGTCGCCGTACGCGCTTATCATCGCGGCAATCATATCTTCATCGAAGTAGAAGACGATGGCCGCGGCATTGATTACGAGCAGGTGCGCAGGAGGGCGGTTGAACTTGGCATTGTTTATGCGGATGCGGCTGCGGATCTCACCCAGGAAGAGCTGCTTGACATGCTATTCCAGCCCGGCTTCTCCACGGCATCGCGCAAGACCGAACTCGCCGGTCGCGGGGTAGGACTTGATGTGGTTCGCTCCAACCTTGTGGCGCTGAATGGCGAAATCGAAGTTCATTCCGAACCCGGCCGTGGCACCCGCTTCACGCTGAAGGTCCCCCTCACGCTGGTGATCGCGCAAGCTCTGTTCGTTCGCTGCGGGCAGACCACGTTCGCCATTCCGCTTACGTTCATTCAGGAAATCCGCCGCGTACGAGTGGATGAGATCAGGGAAGTGGATGGCAAGATGATGACCAGCGTCCGCGAAGCTCCCACTGAGGTGCTTCGCGTGGACATGACCCTCGGCCTCGATCCCATCCAGCCGGTGAACGACTATTACCGCATGGTGGTGGTGAGCGCCACGGGACGGCAGGTTGGTCTCATAGTGGAGGACGTGGTCCGCAAGGACGAAATCGTCATTAAGAATCTGGGCGAGTATTTGCGCAAGGTCAAGATGTTCCCGGGGGCCACCATAGCGCCCGACGGCAGGCTGATCCTTCTCCTCGACGTGAACCGTCTTGTATCCATCGAAACCATGGATCGTGCGGCAGCCGCGGCGGTTGCTGCGGAGCGTCGCGCGATTGCGCCGCCACCGGCGGCGGCGCGGATCTTTGCTCCTGGAGCTGAAGCCGTCGCTCAGGGAGCGATACCGCAGGAGGCCATCGACGTTGTTCAGGACGAAAAGGTAGTGGTGCTGGTGGACGACTCCATCAGTGTGCGCAAGTTTGTCGGTCGCATGCTGGAGAAGGCGGGCTATCGCGTGAAGCTCGCCGCCGATGGTCTTGAGGCGCTCGAAATCATCGCCCAGACGCGTTGCGATCTGGTCGTGACTGACCTTGAGATGCCGCGCACCAACGGTTATGAATTGCTCTCGCACCTGCGCAATGATCCGGAGAAGCGCACTGTACCGGTGATGGTGGTGACCTCAAGGGCCGGCGCCAAACATCGCGACCGCGCCATGAAGGAAGGGGCTTCGGCATTCTTGACCAAGCCGGTGCAGGAAGATCATTTCATTGCCGCCGTGGGCAGGCTGATAGGTGTGTCATCGCCGGCCGCAGCCAAAGCGGAGGCAGTGCAGTAGAAAGATGGCCATAGGCAAGCCAATTCGCGTGCTCGTGGTGGACGATTCAGCCTTCATGCGCAAGGTCCTGCAGGGCATTATTTCGTCGGATCCCGATCTGCAGGTATGCGGTGAAGCCCGCGACGGCCGCGATGCCATCACCCAATTGGAATCGCTGAAACCGGATGTGATCAGCATGGATATCAACATGCCGCACATGGACGGCCTGCAGGCAACTGAAGTGATTATGTCCAGCAATCCGCATCCGGTCCTAATTGTCAGCTCCGAATCGCGGGAAGGAGCCGACGTCACGCTCAAGGCCCTGCAGCTCGGAGCTATCGATTTTGTTTCCAAGCCTACCTCCGGCATTGACCTTGACATGAGCTCCATCCAGGACGAACTTTGCCGCAAGCTGAAGATGGCAGCAAAGGTTCGCGTCGTCAGGACGGCAGCGCGTTCGGCCGGGCAACAGCAGAAATCAGGAACGGAACGGCCGGCGCCGAAAATCGAAACGGCCAAGCTGAACGGTCGTTCTGGCGGCGACGCCAACCATCGCGGTGCAGGGAAGTTTCCCATCGTGGTTGTGGCCTCGTCCACCGGCGGACCGGCTACATTGATGAAGTTCATCCCGGCTTTTCCCGCCGATTTTCCCGGCGCGGTCATTGTGGTCCAGCACATGCCCGGGAACTTCACCTCGCAGTTCAGCAAACAGCTTGCTGAAGTTTCAGAGATCAAGGTTAAAGAGGCCGAAGCGGGTGAAATCGTGGTGCCAGGACAAGTGTATGTCTGCCCCGGCTCCAATCACCTGCGTGTTTCAGCTACCGGCCGCGTTGTTCTCGATGATGGTCCCCGAATCGGCGGTTACCGTCCATGTGCGGATCTAACGCTTGAAAGCGTGGTGGCATACAGCGGCCCCAACGCCGTTGCCGTGATTCTTACCGGAATGGGCAATGATGGCTCGAAGGGAGTGCAGGCGGTCAAGGCCGCCGGCGGCTATGTGATTGCTCAGGATGAATCAACCGCCGTGATCTTCGGCATGCCGCAGGAAGCTATCAAGACCGGCGCGGTTGACCAGGTACTTCCTGTGGACTCCATTTACCCCGCTGTTGAAAAGCGCGTCATGGCGTATACGGTTTCACGGGTAGGAGCGCTGTGATGAGCTCATCCGTTTCGGTTTCGGGCAAAATTCTGCTGATTGATGCCAATGTTTTTTTTGCCCGTCGGGTAACAGATGCGCTGAAACAGGAAGGCTTTGAGGTGGTCCACAGTACTCAATCGGGCTACGCCCTGACCATGCTCGAGTACGATACGCCCTCGGCGATCGTTTGCTCCACCAGTCTGCGCGAGATCAACGCGCACGATCTGCCGCCCATCGTTCATGCCGATCCAAAGACCGCTCATGTGCCGGTGATCGCGCTGGGTGAAGGCGGCGATCAGTCCTTGATGGCGGCATTCCGCTCTGGCTGCGCGGATTATCTGGACAAGCGGCTCGGCCCCGAGCTGATTGCCACGCAGATCAAGAATTTTCTGCGCAGCAACGCAGAAGGCTTTCAGCCCGTGCAGATGCTCGGCTCCTCTGATACCGCGCTTAGCGGCAATCTATCGCACATGGACCTACCGGGAGTCGTGCAAATGCTTACCCACACCCGTCAGTCGGGAGCGCTTTACGTGAATGCGAATCTGATCGATGGAATCGTTTTTTTTGAAAACGGCAACGTAACCCACGCCGAATGCGGTGATCTGGTGGGCGACGACGCCGTGGTGCAGATCGTTAAATTCTGCAACGGCATGGAATCAGGATCATACAAGTTCCTGCCGGGCGAGAGTGCGGCCACACGAACCGTACTGCGCTCCGCTACAGAACTCATGCTCAATGCCTTGCGCGAGCTGGATGAGTCCGCCAAGGAAGAAAATGCTGACGGAGGATTTTGATGGCAGCCTTTCCTACCATCTACTTCATTGATGACAGCGCAACCATGCGCGAGGTAATTAAGATCGCCTTTCGCCGCGAAAACATGGAGGTGCTGGCTTCCCATGATGCTGTCTCCGCTTTGACAGAAATTGAGGAGAAGCGGCCTGACGTTGTCATCACAGATGTAATCATGCCGGAGAAAGATGGGTACGAAGTCTGCCAGTTCATCAAGAACCACCCTGAGCTGGCGAAAACCCCGGTTATTCTCATGTCTGGCGTGGTCAATCGAGCAGTTGCGGAGCGCGCTTTCTCTGTCAAAGCTGACGAACTGCTGCGCAAGCCGTTTCAGCCACAGGATCTGATCGCCCGGGTCCGTCATCTTCTTAAGAGCAACCCTGCGCCTGCGCCAACTGCCGCTGGGGCTGCGGATGCTGCCGCGGCCTTGAGCGCAATCTTTGCGCCCGCGGCGGCCCCAGTTCTCCCGAAAATTGCGGTGCCTGCTCCGTCTGCCTGGGCTTCTTCGCAACCATTGCCTGAACTGGTGACGGAACCGTCACAAATCTTCGCTCCTCCAGCGCCGCCCGTGCCATCACCCGCGGCGATACCACGAGCGGCCAACCCCACGAACGGAAATGGATCGAATGCGGTTAACGGCGGCAACGGCAGCAATGGGACTAACACTACGAAGCTCAGGGTCGAGGTGTTGCGGTTGGAAGGTTTGATTAAGAAACTTCAGGCGGAACTCCAGGCCGAACGCGAATACTCACGCGCGTTGGAAGAGCATATCAAGACCCTGCAGGATGCGGATTAGCGCAGGACGAAATCGAGATCGCTACCTCTACTTGGTTTTGGCTGCGGCCTTCTTTTCCGGCATCGCAAATGGCTTCGCCTGAACTCCATCTTTGCGCGCAACCGTAACCGCATTCAAAGCGCTCTCCGGTTGCTCTTCATGCTTAAAGAAGGCGTACACTTCTCGCTCCGCGCGATGCCGCTCGAGTTCTTGCGCTACCTTGTCCAAATCGGGCTGGCTGTACTCAGGTTCGCGGAAGCGGTAGTAGAGAAAATCAGCGGTCACGATCTTTGGCGTAATGATCTTTTCGCTTTCAGCCCAGCATAGCGCGACATTTTTCTTCTTCAGGACCTCGAAAACTTGATCGTTGAACCAGGAGTCATGCCGGAACTCGAACGCGAACTGATATGCCTGCGGCAGGCACTGCACAAAGGTTTCGAGCAGGCTGGCATCAGCCTTCAAGTTGGGCGGCAGTTGCAGCAGCACGGGTCCCATTTTGCCCGATTGGCGCATGGGTTCCATGTTTTGCAGAAAGAAGCGCATCGATTCCTCAGCGTTCTTCAGACGCTTGAAATGGGTAATGGATTGATGCGCCTTGGCCGCGAACCGGAAGTCTGTTGTGGTGCATCCGACCCATCCCGCAATCGCGCTCGCGGTGGGCATGCGGCGGAAGGTTGCATTGAGTTCCACTGCATTCAACTGGGTGGAATAGAACTCAAGAAATCGCTTCGAGGGCAGCTTGTCGGGATAGAACGCCGGCTTCCAGCTAGTGTATGACCAACCAGAGGTGCCGATGTGCAGGTCCATCTGCGCCAGTATAGCCGCCGGTTCGATGCAGGGCAAAAGCAGCCTGGATTCGCAGCAGGTTACTTGTACAGCAGATACTTGCTTCGAAGCGTCCGGAAGGCTTCCAGGTCCGCTTGCCAGCTTTCCGCGATACTGCGAGGATCGGCGCCCTGCGCGATCGCATCAAAAACCCTGTGGTTTCCCAGGAGTTCGATCATCCGGTCCATCTTCCAATCATTGGGGTAGAGTTTGCGCAACGCGACGGCAAGCTCAATGCCCAACTCAGGCGCGTCGAGCACGTTGCGATCGGTCACAATCAGGTTCACCCCGCCGCAAGCACGACCGGAATGAGGGCCGCTGCTGGGTGTGAATGTCACCGGCACAAAGCGCACCCCAGGGGTGAGCCGGGCATTAAGGTATTCGGCGAATTCGCGAGCGTTGATGAACGGTGCGCCAACCAGCTCAAAAGGGGTATCGGTGCCGCGGCCCACGGAAACATTGGTGCCTTCAATCAAGCCGACTCCAGGATAAAGGGCTGCTTCATTCACGGAGCGCAGGTTGGGGGACGGGTTCACCCAGACCACGCCTGTGGAATCAAACCAATCGCCGCGCAGCCATCCCTGCATCGGAATCACGCGCAGCCGCGCCCCGATTTTTCGCTCAACGTTGAACAACTGGGCCAGTTCACCCAGTGTCATCCCATGCCTCACCGGGATTGGATGATAGTCAGTGAAATTCTTCAGATCAGGTTCCGAGACGGGCCCTTGAACGAAAGAACCCGTAATGGGATCAGGCCGGTCGAGAACAACCACTTCAGTATTCGCTTCTGCGGCCGCCTCCAGCAGGTACCCAAGTGTGGTTTCGTAGGTGTAATAGCGGACGCCCGCATCCTGAACATCCATCACAACAGCGTCCAGCGTTTTCAGAATGTCGACAGGCGGGCGTTTCTTCGCGTCCGTGTTGCCGTAGAGACTATAGACGGGGATACCGCTGATTGTATCCGTTGAATTACCGATTTTCGCCGTATCTTGCGTACCGAAGATTCCGTGTTCCGGACTGAAAATCACGGCCAGCTTGATTCCGGGCGCCGACGCCAGCACATCAATCGTGCGCCTGCCCTGGGCGTCCACACCCGTCTGATTTGTGAGGAGCCCAATTGTCATCGTCGGCTTGTCCTGTTTCAAGGCCGCGAAATTATCTGCTTCCAGTACATCAATCCCCGTGAGCACGTGGCCGTTTCGTGCGTGAAGGTGCCGCGATGCTGAAGCCAGTTCGCTATATCCGGTGATGGTGAGCAGTTGTTGGCGTTTGGCCGAGGTCACATCCAACTTCAATGCAGCGGCCACAGCGGTAGCTACGCGCGAGCGGAGCGAAACCACAGGCGAGCTCCCCGTTCGCGGTCGAACTGTGTTGGTGAGCAGGATGATATACGTGTTGCTGTATGGATCCACCCACATGGAAGTTCCGGTGTAGCCGGTGTGGCCAAACGATCCTACCGGCAGCAGCGCCCCGCGATTGCTGGAGAATGGCGAATCAATGTCCCAGCCCAGCCCGCGGACTTCCA
>DATNDP010000037.1:0-8488 GCA_035553195.1 Candidatus Acidiferrales bacterium | reverse complement strand
CATGTTCTCAGCCCTCCTCCGGCATGTGCAGGAACCGGGCCATCAATCCGGTAATGCGCTCCCATTCTTCCGTTTCCGACTTAAGCTGCTTCAGCCCGGCGCGCGTGATGGAGTAGTACTTGGCCTTGCGGTTGTTGTCTGACGTGCCCCACTCAGCCTTGATCCAGCCCTTCTGCACCAGCCGCAGCAGCGAAGCATAGATGGTGCCCTGGTTCAGCTCCAGCGCATGCTCGCTCACCTGCTCGATGCGGCGCGCGATCCCGTATCCGTGCAGCGGCCCCATGGCCTGAAGCGTCTTCAAAACCATGAGGTCCAGTGTCCCCTGAAGAATGTCAGCTTTCGATGGCGGCAACTCGCTCTCCTGTGGTCATGCCACAGGATTAGACGCGCGTTCGTGTGGGATGTCAACAGGGATTGGAAAGGAATGCAAAGCGCAATTCGTGACGTCAGCGAGATCAGCGGTGAGATTTTGTCCGCTCGGAGCCGAAGCCTCTAACGAGCTGCTGCTGCCGCTGCTCTGGCCTGTGATTCTTTGAGTTCGCCCAGGGCTTTCTGTCCTTTGAACCACTGCATAATGAAGAAGCCGTGGACTCCCAGCGCGAAAATGGTGAACACGCTCAGCAGCACCATAGTACACAGCAAGTCTGCGCCATAAAGGATGATGCCCGCCCAAAATGCCCAGCGATGATTGTTCCTTGCGGCCAGCCCGAGAAGCAGCAGCGCAACCACCCAGGCCGCTCCGGCCAGGCGGAACAGAAGGATGTTGCCGTGGAGCAGGTCGCGCCCGTAGATGGCGAGCAGATCAATTGCGCCGATATTCACGATGAGGTTCAGCTTGATGAGCAACACCCCGGTACCAAGGCTGGCACAAATGGCCGCGATGAAAAAGTAGAACGCTGAGGTCTGGACATCGCCGCGGAGCTCTTCGCGGCGCGATTCTTCCGCCGCCTGGTACTCCTCGTCTGTGCGTCCTGCGCCGACATTGAGGGTTTGCATGGTCGCGTAATCATGCACCAGGAGGGGACGCGGTTTAAAGACAAAAAGGCATCCAGCACCCAAATGTCTTAAATTTTTCGTCTTTTCCTGAAACGCCGGCCTGATTTCAGCCACTTACGTTTATGTAGCACAGCGTGCTATTTTCCTTACAAGCTGCAGCAAAGATCAGGAAATAGATAGGAGGCACAAACTATGCTGAAGCCCCGGTCGTCTGCCTTACTCATTGCGGCAATCTGCCTATTGGCGGTAGCTTCCGCCTTCGGGCAGACTGCCGAACGCTACGCGGTAATGGATGGCACTTCCGCGCTGGCGCGGATCTTCAATGTGTCTGACAACACGCAAGTTGCCGCAATCCAGACAGGTCCTACACCGAACTCGATTGTCTTTTCGCCTGACGGCCGGCTGGCCTATGTAGCAAACCTGAACGGCCAGTATGTTTCCGTAATTGATTTGGCCATTCAGGCTGAAATAAAACGCATTCGGCCCGTACGGGCAGACCAACTGGCAATCACTGCGGACGGCAAGACGGTCATCGGAACAGACATTGATGATGAAGCCGTCGCTCTCATTGATACGGCTACCCTGAGTTTCACGCGCAAGATTTCGCTGAACGGCCTGGCAGGAGATGATCCCAACAGCTTTGATCTCTCATTCAATAACCCGGTCGTTTCCGGCAACAAGCTATATCTCAATACCAGTTCTGATATCGTCGCGGTCGATCTTGGCACTTCAACCGTTATACCCCTGAGCGGGCCGAATGATTTCTTTTTCTTTCAAAGCGCCGAGAACCTCGCCATTACTCCCGATGGGAAAACGCTGGCGGCAATTCGCTCCGCCGGACTGACGCTGATTGATACCGCAACCAACAACACAGTGCTCAATGTGCCATTCGACTTTGCCTTGTCCGTGGCAGCAGGCCCAAACCCTGCCAACCCCGCTCAGATGCTGGCCTATGTTGTGAACTTCAACTTTTCTCTTCCCGGGCTGGTGGTTGACGTGGTTGATCTGCAGCCGGCCTCTCCCACTTTCGGGCAGGTCATCGGCGAAGTGCCGCTGCCTGCCGGTGTGCCCGCCGGACAGCAAACCATGATCTCGCTCAATCCATCGGGATCGCGGGCCTTTATTTCAGGATCCACCGGCAATCCAAACCTGGTGATTCTGGATACGGCGGCGGCGCTCTCCAACCCGGCTGCGGCTATCGTCCGGCAGTCCGTGGTTGCTCTGCAAAACCGCGCAACTGGCGTAGCATTCGCTCAGGCTCAACCCTCGCCTACGGCGCCCGTGGTGTCCGGCGTAAATCGTACCCAGATCAAGAGTGACAAGGCCGCCACCATTCGGATTTCCGGCTCCGGTTTTGCTCCTGGGGCCATGGCGCGCATTGGTACTCTGGACCCGATTACCGCTAACGTTATCTCATCTTCGCTGTTGACGGTGACTGTGCCTGAAAATTCTCCATCGCAAAACGCCGCCATCATAGTCACCAACCCGTCGCTCCAAAGCGGCATATTGACCAACGCACTGACCATCAACACGCCGGCCCAATTCAACCCGCCCAATCAGGCGGCGATTGTGAATTTTGGTTCTTCTACTCTTTCCCTCGCAGATTCAGCGCATGATCGCGGATTGGCTGCTTTATTCCCGGCGGGGCCCAGGTCCACGGCGGCCGCCATTTCCCCTGATGGGACCAGAATTTACATTACTGACTTGCTACAGCCCGCCGCTGTTACCGTCTTCAATCTTGTGACCAATACCGTGGAGGCCCACATTGTCCTGAACGGGAACCCGGTAAGCTTGCCCGGGCAGGAGAAGGGCGTGGTCTTTGCGCCTCGATTGAGCACAGGGACGCCGGCCGCTTACGTTGTCGCCAGCCGTCGCAATGGCCCCATCATAACCATCGATCTGTATGCTATTGATGCCGATCCTTCATCTCCCACCTTCAACACCGTTGTGGACGACATTCCCACCAACATCGATACAGCATTGAATACCACTGGATCACTGGCTATGACTCCCGATGGCCGATTCGGGTTCATGGATGAACTGGACAATCTGGACGGCGGAAATCTGGTCGTCATGGATATCGCAACTCACGCCGTCACGACCATTCCGATGGCGAAGCTGGGTGTTTCAACTTTCCAGCCCACCATGGAAGTGAGCCCGGATGGCAAGTTTATTGTGCTCGGCGCTGATGACGGTACTCTTCACATCTTTGATATCGGGTCAAATCCCGTCAGCCCGGCTCTGGTCGCCATTCTCCACGGCACTGTCCCCACGGGCGCCACGGCTTTGTTTCTGTCCTTTCCCAGAATTGTGGGTGGACATCTGTTCAGTATGGATACCTCCGATAACGTCGTGAATATTTTCAACTTCAACCCCGCCGCGGGTGATTTTGCGGAGCAGGCCAGTTTTGCCGTTCCCGCTGCTACAGCCGAGATTATCTCCGCCAGCGACGTCACTCCCGACGGAAAGTTGATTTACTTCACCTTGCGTGAAGAAGATTCCGTCGCGGTGCTGGATGTGGATAAAATCCTCAGTCATGATCCAACCGCGTTGATTACCAAGATTGGCACAGGGGTAGCGCCGGACTGGGTCTCAATCCGTCCCGCAGTTGCAAAGACTCACTAATGAAAAGGCGCCGGCTTCTTGCGAAAACGAGAAGCCGGCCTCCGTTGCGCTGCCCACCCCGCGCCTGTCTCGCGCAAGTTAAGGTGGCAAGGGGGTCGGGTCGCTGATGCGATCCTCCCGTGTATCTTGCGTGCCTCCCTCCGGCCCTATTCACCTTGGCCGACGTTCGCGTGATTCGCGGCTGAACGTCGCGCTATCTGGCGGCTACTTTTTCTCCACCCGTAGCAGAGTGAATGTTAGCGTGCCCCAGTACATGCGGGCGCGCATCTGCACGGGGATGCGGGGACTATCGTCGGAATACCAGATCCAGATTTTGCCTTTGTCCTTGAGCACGCCGGAGGATGCTTCCGGCTCCACGCGCAGGGTATTGAACGTGCCTGCCGGCGTCTTGACCTGCTCGCGGGCTTCTACCCGCAGATCCACGGTGACCGTATTGCCGCCGTCATTCAGGGGGAACATGAATGTGCGGCCCGGCTCCAGTGGGAGTGACGCCGCGTAATAGATCCCGGAGAGGACGTCAGTCACGCAGCCGGGAATGTCGTGCTCCTCGTGCCGCGTTTCGTTCTTTTTGAGGTTTTTCTGGTCGAGAACGGCTTTGCGTTTGGCGTAATCGAACGTGATGGTGTTTTCAATCCGGCGGAAGCCTTCCTCAATATGGCGCGAAATATTGTGCGAGCAGAACGTGGTGGGATCAAAAAACGATTCAAAGCGGTCCTGCACATGGTAGAGCACGGCCACTGCACCCGAGCCATCTGCGGTGCCGAGCACACGGTCCTCGCGGCCGGCCTTTTCCATTCGCAGAGTAGCAATCCCGGCATTGAACACGCGCCACTGCGCCGCATAAACGAATGTCTCTCCCAGGGGAAACGGCGCGTCCGGGCGCGGTTTGGCGATGGAGGGCCCCGTGATCACCTGGCTGGGCGGCGTCTGCGCCGGAGAGGGTTTGCGTGCCTGCACGGCGGCGTATGCATTTTGCGGAACGCGGAACCAGTCGCTGGTGTGGAGAGAAAACACCAGTGCTCCGGCACAGAGAAATCCCAGGCACGCCGAAGCCAGCCACGAGTGCGCTCCTGTGTGCCGCCGGATCAATGTTGGACCAAAATCATTTTTAGAATCAGAGCTCCTATCATTAAAACAGAACCGAGCGCCGCCTGGTACTCGCGATGCCGGCGGTAGAGTTCGCGCGAGAAGCGGGGCTCCGATAAGTCGGAGCCTGCTGCCGCCTCGGGGCGGTAGGGGGTCGGGCGCGGAAAGAGCCGAGGCACGTGCGCCGCGTAATCTGAGTAATTCGGGAAGGCGCTGCGGAGGTAAGCTTCTTCAACCTGAATTTGCGGGATGTAAATGGCGAGAAACATCATCAACGCGGCGAGCGCAATCCAGGGATTGCGGGCCGCTATAACGAACCCGGCGGCGATCAGGACTGACCCTAAATAAAGCGGGTTGCGCGTATAGGCATAAGGCCCGGTGGTGGCCAGCTCCTCATTTTTTCGAATATGCCCTGCGGCGCTTGCGCGGACCGCAAGACCGGCAACTACCACCACCGCGCCGCCAACAATCCACATCCATGTCGGATGGGCGAACCACAAGTAAGCCGCGGCAAAGATGAATCCCAACGGCACGCGTATGTGGATGGCGATCCGCGACCAGCTAGCCACGCGCGCCTCCCAGAAGTTGCCGAGCCGCGCCGATGACCTCATCGGCAGTGATCTTCATCAGTCCTTCATCCGGCTCGCGATGGTGCGAGAAAGTTGTTTTGCTTTCCGGGTGGCGAAAAACGATGGCTTGCGTACCAAATGGTCCTGTGCGCGCGGGATCGGTCGGGCCATACACAGCAACAACCGGAATGCCCAGCGCCGCTGCCAAATGCAGAGGTCCGGTATCGCCGCCTATGAAGATGCGCGCCCGACGCGTGAGCGCGATCAATTGCGCTATGGTGCAGCCAACTGGAACCGCGCTTCCTTGACTCGCTTGCACCACTACATTGGCGAGAGCTTCCTCACCAGGAGCGGCATTGACCAGCGTTTTCAAATTGTGGGCTGAAAGGGCGCGCGCCACCTGACCGAATCTCTCCGCCGGCCACTGCTTACCGCCCCAGCCCGCGCCCGGAGTAACCATAGCAAAGCTGCCCACGCCGAGCCGCCGAACCTCTGCCTGCGCCCACGCCTCGGCTGCGGGATCGCAGGGGATCTGCGGCGCAAGCAGCTTGAGTTTTTGTCCGCCAAGCCACGGCTGCAATGCCTTCTCCGCCAGGGCAAAATCCTGCTCAATCACGTGATCGCCACATCGAGGAAATTTCTTGGTGTAGAGGAAGCGCGCCGCCGGCTCGCGAGGATTCTCAAATCCGGCGATCTCGCCCGCGCTGCTGGCCCTGGCCGAAATCGCCGACTTGATGTTGCCTTGAAAATCGAGCGCGATGTCGTACTGCACTCCGCGGAGGCGGCGGAGGTTTCCACGAATTTCCCGCAGAGTCTTCGCTTCCGTCATATGACGCCGCCAGCGGCGGGTGTTCACGGTGTGGATCAGGTTCACCACCGGCCTTTGCGAAGTTGTGATCTCATTTTCCGCTTTGTGGCCCGGGCTGGTCAGCAGTTCAGACCAGTTCTCTTCCACCAGCCAGCCAATGGTGGCCTGTGGCAGAGCCGCGCGGATGGCTGTGGCCGCCGGCAGTGCGTGAAGAATGTCACCCAGTGCGCCCAGCCGTACGATCAGGATTTTGACCATTCTTCCCTTCTCAGGAACTCGGTGGTGGAATGGTCCTTGGGATCGCCAACAATGGCCACGCGGCCTCCGCAGGCGATCACCACGTCGCGCTCGGGAACGGTTTCTTCGGTGTAGTCAGTGCCTTTGGCGTGAACGTCCGGTCGCAGCAGGCGGATCAGCTCACGCACATCCAGCGAATCGAAAATCAGGACGGCATCCACCGGTTCCAACGCGGCCAGAATCTCCGCGCGTTCGCTTTGCGGGATGCGCGGACGCCCATTGCCTTTGAGCTCGCGCACGCTCGCGTCAGAGTTGACCGCGACCACTACGTTTCCACCGAGGGCCTTCGCGCCCTGCAGGTAGCGAATGTGGCCCACGTGCAGCACGTCAAAACAGCCGTTGGTCAGAATAACTTTCTCGCCGGTCGTACGCCATTGCCGGACTCGCTCCTGAAGCTGCTCCAGGTCAACCAGCTTGTGCTCAAGCGCGGACAGAATCATCCTCCGCCACGGCGCGCAACAACTCGGCCCGGGAGACCGTGGCCGTGCCGCGCTTCATCACAACGATTCCGCCCGCGTAATTGGCTAGACGCGCCGCCGATTCAGGATCGGCGCCGGCGGCAAGAGCCGCTGTGTAAGTGGCGATTACGGTGTCGCCTGCGCCGGTCACGTCCGCCACTTCATCCGAACCGTGGATGGAAATCTGCACCGGTTTATTGGAGCGGGAGAAGACCACCATCCCATCGCGGCCGCGGGTGACCAGCAGCGATTGCAGTTTCATCTTCTGCATAATGGCTTTGCCGGCACTGAGCAGATGCTCGGTATCTGAGCCGATGCGGGTGCGCAACGCTTCTTCGAGTTCCGCCTCGTTGGGCGTGGCTGCCGTCACCCCGCGGTAGGCAAGGGTGCGGTAGCGCGAATCAAGCGTGACCGGAATATGATCCATGGAACCGCGCGACCGGATCATGTCATAGATCTGAGGGGTGGCCGCACCGTAGCCGTAATCGGAGATCAGCAGTGCGTCGGAGGCGCGTACGTAGCCGCGGGTCTGGAACACCAGCTCGCGAATGGCACTGCGGTCGAGAGACGCATCCGGCTCACGGTCCACGCGAATTACCTGCTGCCGGGCGGAATGCGTCATGCCGGCAAGCACGCGCGTCTTTGTCACTGTGCTTCGTCCCTTGATGCGTCGAATTCCCGTCACCGAGATGTGCTTCTGGCGAAATGCATGCAGCAGCATGCGACCGGGCTCGTCATCACCGATCACGCCCACGGGAAGCACTGTCACGCCCAGGTCGGCGAGGTTGTAAATGGCATTGCCCGCGCCGCCGGGAACCACGGTGCGTTCGCGGTGACGCAGGATGAGAACCGGAGCTTCGCGCGAGACGCGCGCGATCTCGCCGTAGATAAACTCATCAGCAATGAGGTCGCCCAGCACGGTAATGCTGAGCTTGGAGAAGTCCTCAATAATCCGGACGAGCCGGTCAGCCGGTTTGGAATTTTTTTGCATTTCCCGAAGCAAAATTCTCTCATGCCCGAGCTAGAATCGGCAGCCGCAACGCTCTTCTAAGGTCTTTAAGGTGGTACCGGCCACCTGCTCAGCGTCGAGTTCCAAGCGCAACCTGGCTACGCGTAGCGGCTGTAGCCGTTCAGCAAACGCGCCAATATTGATGAAGTCTTTTTCTGTAGTGATAAATGTCACGGCTGCGGCATCGGCTCTGGTCTTCAGCAGTCGATCCACATCAGTTTGGGAATAATGATGATGATCTGAAAATGTGACGCTGGCAGCGACTTCGATCTTGAGATCGCGAACTTGAGCAAAGAACTGCTCAGGACGGGCGATCCCGCAGAAAGCAACAACCTTCCCAGTAACGTTTGGGTCCAGCTCGAGCATCCGGCGTACAGTCCAGAGATTCTGCGGGAGTTTCATGCAGTGGCGGGCGAGCTCGAGATCGGCCTCGGCCACTGGGGCGTTCACCACGACGGCATCAGCTCTCTGCAATGACCCGCGCGGTTCGCGCAGGCGGCCCAAAGGCAGCAATACATCGTGCAAGTCTGACGATGGGAGCATGACGATATCGAAATCGCGGTGCAGCCGTCGATGCTGAAAACCATCGTCCAGCAGGTGGAGTTTGGTGGCGAAGTTTTGCTCCGCAAACAGTCCGGCC
>DATNDP010000036.1:0-22490 GCA_035553195.1 Candidatus Acidiferrales bacterium | reverse complement strand
TTGAGCTGAGTGAGCGAACCTGCGCCGCCGATGTTGAACACGCCAACGCCGAAGGCATCGTCAGCCACAAAGAGCAGGGTGCCGGAACGGTCGGTCGCCATGCCCACAGGCGAGTGCAGAGAGCCGGAGCTGGAGACGCTGCTCAGAACTCCGCCGAGGCCCACTGTGTAAGAGCTCACGTTCGCGCTGCCGCTGTTGCTGGCAAACAGGAAGCCATCCGCCGGGCTGAGCAGGACAACATTGGAGTTCAGGTTCGTGTCGCTGAAGGGGCTGCCGGAGACGGCCGAGAGTGCGCCATTCGCTCCCACAGTCCACGCATCCGCGAAGGCACCGGTTGCGCTGGCTTCCGCTCCGTACAGCAGACCGCTAGTGGAGCTGAAGTCAAGACCGGCCAGAGTCGCCGTACCGGTTTCCGCGAAGGGCGAACCCGCAACTGCTGCGAGCGAGCCATCGCCATTGATGGTGTAAACCGAGACGCTGGTCCCGTTCGAGACGGCCAGGAACTGCCCATTGGCCGAGATCTTCATGCTCGAGTTCGGCGTAGCCGGATTCGAAGCAGTGGATACGGCGGTCAGCACGCCACCCGCGCCGATGCTGAAGGTCTTGATCTGGCCGTTGCTGGATGCCATCAGGAACTGCCCGTCAGGCGTTGCCGCCAGCGAGATTCCGTTGCAGGCATCGAGCGTCAGGCCGGAAGCAAACGGTGAGCCAGCCGCGGGAGTCAATGCGCCGCTGGTCGGATCGATGGAGAAGGCGCTGATCGTCTGATCGCCGCCATTGGACACGAACAACAGGTTGTTGCCTGCGCTCAGAACCAGGCGATTCACAGACGAGCAGGCCGCGTTCGCGCCCAAGCCGCCGGTGAGTGTCGGCGAGCTGGCCAGCGCGGTGAGCGTCCCATTCACGGCCACCGAGTAGCCGTTGATGCTGTTGCCGGTAGCCGCCTGGTTGTTGACGAACAGGAAGTTGGCGGTCGGAGCCGGGTTCACGGTCAGTGTGCCGTTGTTAGAAGTTACGGTGTAGTTGCCGAGCTTTCCGGCCGGATCAGCCAAGGCCGGAGTGATCGGATAGGTTCCCACCGGGCTGGTCGCGGTCGCCGTGGTGGAGAAGGTGGCCGTGATCGGGTCAGCATTCTTGATTCCGGTGATCACCCCGTTGAGAGGCGGATTCACCGTTCCAAACAGCTTGCTGGCATTGTCCGCACTCACAGTCAGCGGAGCCGGATTGATGGTCAACGTGCCGGGGTTGATCGTCACCGTGTAGTTCGTGAGCTTGCCGGTGCCGCCATCAGACAAAGTCGCGTTGATCGGATATGTTCCCACCGGGCTGGTTGGATCGGCCGTGGTGGAGAAGATGGCCGTGATCGGATCAGCGTTCTTGATTCCAATGATCGAGCCTGTGAAGACCGGGTTCGGGTCCCCATACAAGCGGCTGACACTGTCGACATTCACAGTCAACGGAGCCGGGTTAATGGTCAGCACTCCGTTGTTGATTATCACGGAGTAGTTGGCCAGGGCGCCCGTGCCGTTGTCAGACAGGGTGGCCGTAATCGGGTAGGTCCCGACCGGGCTTGCCGAAGTTGCGGTGGTGCTGTAGACCGCGGTTATGGGATCGTTGTTGACGATGCCGTTAATCGTTCCCGTGAAGACCGGGAGCGGATCGCCATAGATCATGCTGGCACTGTCGACATTCACCGTAAGCACAGCCTGGGTAACGGTGAGGGTTCCGTTAACCAGCGTCACCGTGTAGTTATTCAGCAGGCCGGTTCCGCCGTCTGAAACCGCGGGCACAATTGGATAAGTTCCCGCCGGGCTCGTCACGGTAGCCGTGGTGCTGTAGGTAGCGGTAATCGGATCGTTATTCTTAATTCCGACGATGGTTCCAGTGAACACCGGGTTCGGCTGGCCATAAGGACGGGTAGCGTCAGCCGCTGTTACGGTCAGAGGCGCCGGGCTTACCGTCAGTGATCCGTTGTTCGCCGTGACCGTGTAGTTCACCAGAGTGCCGCTGCCGTTATCAGAGAGCGTGGGAATAATCGGATACGTTCCGACAGGGCTCGTCTCGGTTGCGGGGCTGGTGTAGGTCGCAGTAATGGGATCGTTGTTCTTGATTCCCGCGATGGTGCCGCTGAACGGCGGGTTGGGATCGCCATAGAAGCGAGCTGCATTGTTCGCGGTCACGATCAGGGCGGCCGGCGTAATCGTCAGCGTGCCGTTGTTGATGGTTACGGTGTAGTTGGCCAGGGCTCCCGTGCCGTTATCAGACAGGGTCGCCGTGATCGGATAAGTTCCGACGAAGCTGGTAATCGTGGCCGTGGTGCTGTACGTGGCGGTAATGTTGTCGCCGTTTTTGATTCCAACGATTGTTCCAGTGAAGATCGGATTCGGATCGCCGTAAGCGCGAGTCGCGCTATCCACGTTCACCGTCAGAGGCGCCGGGTTGACCGTGAGCGTGCCATCAACGAACTTGAAGTCGTAATTGGTGGCGCTCAATGTGCCTTGCGTGCAGGTGATGGGATAGGTGCCGACCGGGCTGGTCACCGTGGCGGTGGTTGAGCAATCAGCCGTACCGCTCACCACAGCAATGGTGTCCTGATTGACGAAGCCGGTAATTGTATACGTGAGTGGCGGGTTTGGATCGCCATAAAGACGCGTCTGGTTGTCCGCGGTAACGGTCAGGACCGCCTTAGTCACGATCAAATCAGCGGTTGCGCTGGCGCCCGTGTGAGTAGCATCGCCGCCGAAGGTCGCCGTGAAGGCATTGGCGTGCGTGCCAACAGTGGTGAATCCAAGTGGGACACTCGCTGTCGCAACGCCGCTGCCGTCAGTGACCGCGTTGTACTGGCTGTTGTTCTGGTTGAAGTTAAATCCAATATTTGCGCCCACAATCGGAGCACCGTTCGAATCGAGCAGCGTGGCTGTTACCACAGCCGTCCCGCCATAAGGTCCAGTGGCGGTTGGGACAGTAAGGGTTGTTGTGCCCGTTGAGCCAATGGTTACTTCTTTCGTAACGGTGGTATCGCCGGCAGGATTATCAATGACGGACAAGTTGCTGATCGTCACCCGGTTTGAAATGACGGTCCCATTCGTGATCGAACTCGCCGTAGTTCCAGTAATCAGAACCTTGCGGGTTTCATTCTGGGTCAAGTTGGGCAACGTGACCAACTGGGCCTGTAGCCCGGGAGCAACCACAGTACCGCCGGTGCTGCTGGCATCGGCTGCTGTCTGGGCGTACGTGAAGCTGGTGGGCGAGGGGACCGTCGTGATGGTGAATGTCCCGTTAAAACCGGTGTTGGCCACACCCTGGATGGTGACCTTCTTGCCGACCGTCATCAGATGCGGCACCGTGGTCGTAATCGTCACAACATTTCCTGAGCGAACAGCGGTGACGATCGGGGGACGCGGAGAAAATGTCGCCGCACCGCAGGTACCCGTGCCCACCGTGATCTGGCAAGTGGGGCTGCTCATGCTGCCACCGCCGGCAACATCGGTAGCCGGAACGTTGGTTGGGGCAGTCACAATTCCGCCGCCACTCACAGCATCTGCCAATGTTCCGGTCTGCTGGTATGTAAACGTGGTCGCTGAGGGCTGTGACAGAACGGTGTAATTGCCGTTGAAACTCGTATTGGACACTCCCGAAATTGTGATCGGAGTGCCAGGCGCCAATTGAAAGACCTGCGTGGCCGTGATGGTCACCGTGTCGGCGATGCGCTGCGCGCCATTCGAGGCAACAATCTGGAGTGTAGGCGCCGGAAACTGTGTTCGCGGAATCGTCTGCGCGTAGGTGAATGTCGTCGGGCTAGGCACCGTCTGGACTGTAAAAACGCCGTTGAAAGATGGATCCGTGAGGAAGAAGCCCTGCTGGATTGGATTCGGCGTTGTCGGAGCCGGAACTGAACCAACCGTAACCTTCTCGCCGGGGAACAACCCGTGCGGAACTGTAGTGGTAATAGTGACCGCGCCGGTCACATTCGGTGTTCCATCCGTGTTCACGCGGCTGGCGCCACTCGGGTTGGCGATGAGTGCGCTTCCTCCTGCTGACAATTCAGGAGGCAGAATGTCTGAAACTACGGCCGATGCAGTTGCCGGACCGTTGTTTGTTACCGTAACCGTATATTGAATCGGTGCGCCCGCGCCGGCCGAGGTTGGTGCGTCAACCCCAAGGACAACATCGGCTGTCGTGCAGGAACGCGGAGGAAACGCTGCGACATCGTGGATCTGCCCCGGTCGCGTTATGCCGAGATCCTGGAGCCATTGCAGCATGCCGCCATCACCGATTCTGAATGCCGCGACGCCGAACAGATCGTCTGCAACATACAGGAATGTTCCGCTCTGATCGATCGACATTCCCACGGGTGTGTGCACCTGGCCGGTGCCGGCGAACTTGCCGGAGTTAGTAATGCTTCCATCCGGATTCACCAGGAACGAATTGATGCTGGTGCTGGACTGGTTGCTCTGGAACAGCAGAGTGTTGTCAGGGCTGAAGAGAACCACGTTTGAATTGGTGCCGCTGCTGTGATATGGCGAAGCATTCGTGGGTGAAAGAACTCCGGTTGGATCCACGAGCCAGCCTTCAGCGATCGGACTGGTTGTGGCTTCTCCCGCATACAACCGCAGATTGCCGTTGGCGTCCGCCGTACAACTAAAGTCAAGCGCGGACAAACTTCCGGGACCGAGTTTTGCAAAAGGTGAACCCACCACAGGCGTCAGTGCGCCCGCACTTACCGTGAACATAGAAACGCTGCTACCGTTGGAAACGGCCAGGAAGCGACCGTCGGGCGAAATCGTCAGCCCTGTAATCGGAGAGCAGCAGTTGGCCGTCGTAGCAGGAACGGTGGTAGGGGCCGAAAGCGCGCCATTGGCTGCGACTGCGAATGTTCGGATTTGGCCATTGCTGGCGGCAAACAGGAATTGTCCATCCGGGGTTACGGCCATGGAGAAACCCTGGCAGCTATCCGCCGTTAACCCGGTCGCGAAAGGAGCTCCTGTGGTCTTCGTCAGCGCACCTGTCGTGGTATTGATCTGGAATGGCGTGATGCTGCGGTCGCCGCCATTGGCCACGAATAGCAGGTTATTCACCGGGCTCACCGCCAGGCGGCTCAGACCGTAACAGGTCTCATTGGCGCCCACGCCACCCGTCAGATACGGTGATCCCGAAATCTGCGTCAAGGTTCCGGCGGCCGATGCCTTATAGGCCGCAACCGCGTTCGAAGACGACTGGTTGTTCACATAAACGAAGCCGCTCTGGGCTTGCGCCATGGACGGAAGCAACAGCGCGAAGACCATCAACAGTGCCGCGAAAAGTTGCTTCGGAATTGCTGTTCCATAAGCCTGGAACGAACTCAGCTTGTGTGTAGCCACCCGCATGGCGTGCCTCCAAAGAAAACCGTGAGAGATTTTTTGAGAACTCAACAAATTCCACCCCGCGCTGCAAGCGCACTCTGGTGCCGGCGCTGCGCGCCGGCGAAATTTCCGTTTAACGTCAAACAATCGGGGCCCACACTCATCTGCGCCGGATTGGCGGTCACGCTCTCGCCGCGCGTCATCTGGACGGTGCTATTGCCGGCGATAGCGGAAGATGAGGTGTTCTGGAAGGGCTGACAGGAAACAAGGAGAATGGCGGTGGGCGCAGTGCTGCTGGCACTGGCTGCCGGCGCGTCAAGCGCCACGCATGCCAGTACTGGCAGGACTGCAAAAAGGTATGTAACCACCGACCGTGCGGAAGTCATTGAGCTTCTCCATTCGCGCTTTCATGGAGCGCGACTTGTGCCTTCAATCAAATCCAGTGCTGCAAAAATGCTTCAGTACTGCAAACAGCTCTGCTAGAGGCGCGAGCCCGGAAGGTAAAACTTGCCCTGCACCCTATACGTCGTAGTCCGATATGTGCGCACACTAACGACCGTGCGTTAGAAAACCGTTAGAGACTTATTAATTTGCTTAATCTGGCTGTCTTACGAAGCGGCTGTGCCGTCAACGTGCTTGAAAAATCCGGAAGGAAAAGCGTTCAGACCGGCTGCGCGAGCGCGTACGCCCACCCTTTGCCTCTGAGTCCGACATCATCTTGGTACGAGGCGATTAGCAACACATTAAGGCTGAATTAAAGAAGCTAATCCGGTGTGCTTAAGACAGAGTAGAAGAAATGAGCGAGGCGACTATATTTTGGAGCGAAAGCTAGACCGCCCTGGCTATAAACTCTATTTGGCCTGCCAGCACCAGCCATGCCTTTCCCAGGCAGCCAGATTTCGACTATTACCATCCGCAAACATCTTGAGTGTTCGTCCGAAAGAAGCCGGCCAAATCAGCAATCTCTCAAACACTCATTACAAAGAAAATGGCCGCCCTGAGCGGGCGGCCATTTTGCTTGGTGGAAGGATCAATTCACTGTAAGCGTCACAGGAATTGAGTGCACTAGAGCTCCGCTGGTTCCCGTGACGGTCAGCGGGTAGATTCCCTGCTGCGCGTCGTGAGCCACCGTGAACGTCAGATCCGTACTGCCGCTGCCCGTGATCGATGAAGTACCGAACTGGGCCGTTACAAGTGGAGGTAATCCGGAAAGGCTCAGGTTTACCGTGCCGGTAAATCCGTTCAGTCCGGTAATGGTTATCACCTCCGTGCCGGGTGGGTTGCTGGAGTTGCGTTTCACCGTGATCGCCCCCGGTGCCGAGATGCTGAAGTCAGGTGTCGGTTGGTTAGTCACTTCCAGATCGACCGTAACACTATGAGTCCTCAGGCCGTCGGTTCCGGTAACAACAAGCGGGTAAGTGCCGGGAACCGCGGAACTGTTTGTAGAAACAGACAGAGTGGTTGTTCCTGAAGTGAACAAAGAGGTCGGACTTAATGTTGCAGTCACGCCTGCCGGCATGCCACTCACGCTGAAGTTGACGGTTCCTGAGTATCCGTTGGCTGGCGTGAGAGACACTGCATAATTGACAGCTTGTCCGATCTGGACCGGCTGGGATGACGGCGTTGCTGATAACGAGAAATCAGGCGCCACGACCACCAGCGTAGCTGTAGCCGTCCGCACGAGCGGACCGCTCATCCCGGTTACGCTAAGAGTGTAGCTTCCTCCCGGAGTGGACGCCGACGTAACAATCGAGAGCGAAACAAGCCCTGATCCTTGAACTGAGCTCGGGCTCAGGGTTGCCGTCGCGCCGGCAGGCAGTCCGCTTACGTTCATTGAGACGATGCTCGTAAATCCGCCGGACGCGCTGACGGTCACGCCATACCCGATGTTCGAACCCTGGTCCACCGACTGCGACGCAGGAGAAATGGACAGGCTGAAATTGCCTATCGGATCCACCTCCAGCGAAAGTGGCACGCTGTGGCTGGTTGTGCCATCACTGGCCGTTACCGTCAGAGAATACACCGCGGCCGGAGTGTTGGCTGTAGTGGCAATCGTCAGTGTGGACGAACCAGATCCAGTAATAGTCGCGGGATTGAAAGTGGCAGTAGCAAACGGCGGCAGGCCTGTAACGCTGAAACTCAGCGTGCCGGTGAAGCCGTCGAGCGCCGTGATTGTGGCCGTGTAGTTGGCTGAACCGCCAACCACAATCGTTTGTGATGACGGGGTCACCGAGATGGCGAAGTCAGTCACGGACAAATTCACAGCCGCCGTATGCGTGAGTGTGCCATCGCTCGCGGTGATCGTCAGCACGTAATTGCCCGCAGGAGTAGTTCCCGCGGTGGTGCTGATGGCCAGAGTTGAGCTTCCGGAGTCGGTGACCGAGGCAGGAGTAAACGTCGCAGTCGCGCCTGCCGGCAGGCCGCTCACGCTAAAGCTGACGGTTCCCGTGTAGCCGTTGAGCGGGGCAATAGTTGCTGTGTAGCTGGTTGACTGGCCGCCCTCAATCGCCTGGGAGGTCGGTGTTGCAGACAAACTGAAATCACGGAGATTCACAACCAGGGTGATGGGAGTCGTATGCGTCAAAACTCCGTCCGTTCCGGTGATTGTCAGCGGATAGCTGCCACTGGGTGTGGATGTGGTGGTGCTGATTGCCAGAGCCGAGGTTCCTGAGCCGGCCAACGAGGCAGGAGTGAACGTCGCCGTGGCCCCCGCAGGAAGTCCGCTGATACTGAAAGACACCGTGCTTGTGAATCCGTTTAGCGGAGTCAATGTAACGGTGTAATTCGCCGTGGCGCCCTGGTTAGCGGATTGCGCGGAAGGTGAGGCAGAGATCGTGAAATCGCTCACCACCAGCGTCACAGTGGCGGTACGCGTCAGGATGCCATCCGTACCGGTTATGGTCAGAGAATAACTACCCGACGGAGTAGTCCCGGCCGTCGTTGCAATGGCCAGCGTTGAATCGCCGGATGTTGTAATCGAGGCGGGTGTAAACGTTGCCGTGGCGCCGGCCGGCAACCCGCTCACGCTGAAGCTCACCGTTCCCGTATAGCCATTGAGCGGAGCGATGGTGACTGTATAACTGGCGGAGGTTCCG
The DNA here is from genome assembly GCA_035553195.1 of Candidatus Acidiferrales bacterium. Taxonomy (GTDB): domain Bacteria; phylum Acidobacteriota; class Terriglobia; order Terriglobales; family Acidobacteriaceae; genus Angelobacter. The sequence continues at coordinate 14,053 of DATNDP010000036.1, read as the reverse complement.
CTCTCCGCCGTCTGCGATGCCGGAGTTGCCGAAAGCGTGAAGTCCGCCGGGGCGTTGTTGTTCCAGAAATTCACCAGGTTCGCGGCATCCACCGAACCCAGGCCAGTGGCCTGATCGTAACCGGCGCCCGCGGTAAAGCCAGTCACTCCGGGCACGCTGTTGTTGCCCGAGGTGGTGTCATGATAAACAGCCTTTCCACCTGCAGCTTGGTTCTGTGCCATGGAGTAAAAGATGGGATTGGGATTGCCCTGCGCGGCTCCCGTCTTTTGCACTACCAGGGCCATGAGACCAGCAAAAGAAGGAGACGCGGCGGATGTCCCGCCCGCGGAAACCAGGCCGGTCCTTCTCGCGGTATGCCCCTGAATAATGAGATATCCATCATGGCTGGCTGAGCTGAGGGCCACGTCAGGAACGTCACGCGCGGCATCAGCAGGTACGCCGGGGCCCGCCTGATAAGCCGGCTTCGGGTACACAGTGCTGGCGCCGCCGCCCGTGGCAAAAAGACCTGAACCGCCTGCCACATTGCCGCTTTCATTCCACACGATTTCCGGAATGTAACTGAGAACGGAAGCCTGTGTCGTCGCGTTATTGGTGGCCGACCAGAAAGTCCCGGTGCCTTCGTTGAACTCGGTCCCGCCCACAGCCACGTTATTTGGCGTTGAGCTCAGCCCGCTAACCGCAATCCCTTTGGTCGCTGTGGCTGAGGTGGAAAGATCGCATCCCGCAGCACCACTGTCGCCAGAGGAAACAAACGCGGTGATTCCCTGCGCTGCCGCCTGCTGCCACAGCGTGTTCCAGAAGTTGTTTCCTGTGGCGCCCAGTGATGCCTCGCACAGCCCAAAGCTGGTGCTCATCACCTTCGCCAGATTGTTGTTGACGATAAACTGCGCTGATAGGTCGACGCCGTCAGTGGTCGCCGTGGACTTGGAGATCACGAAATCGATGGTGGCATTTTTCGCAACAGCTCCTGACCATTCCACGTCCAAATCGGCTTCCGCTTCCTCATTCCCGCCGAGATCACCGGGATCAGCTCCAGTGTGGATGAAAACGGGATTCTTGGCCGGAAGACCGAAGAAGCTGCGGAAAAATTGCACGTCTGCGAGCTTGATATCTGTGCGGCCTACGATTGCGATTGTCTGTCCCGTGCCATCGATGGCGGGCGAGGCGCTGTAGAGCGGATTCACGTCGTAGATAGTGGCAAAATCCGCCGGCGCCATAAAATGCGTGCCTGCGCCCTGAGTAAAGTCAGGCGGCAGTTGATTCACAGTGCTTTGCGGATGTTTGGGGAAATCATTCAATGAGACCAGGCCCTGCACCAGCCCCGCCAGCGCCCGCGGAATCGTCGGATCTGTGGCGTTGGCGTGGTGCATCTCGCCGTTAACTTCATATTGGCGAATGTTGGTCTGAAATGCCCGTTCCACTTTTTGAACATCACCGCTGAAGTTGATCCACATTCTGCCATTGGCAACCTGATCAATGCGGAACCCGAATTTCTGCAGCCAGCCGCTAACATCGGCAATGTCCTGATCAGTTGGCCCAAAACGCAGCCCAAATTCTTCGGGTGTCAGCCACTTCTGGTACTGCGGCGACTGGGGGTTCTGCTGATCAGCCAGCAACTGCTGCAATTGTGCCTGTGCGTCCGGACGAACCGACAGCAATAGGACCATGTTGTCCATGGGCATGGCAGCATCTGCGGAGCCGCGGTCAAATTCAGCCCGCGCCAGCGGATGAGTATTTCCATGAAGGGTGACGCGGTCCGCGTCATCGATTGCGCGCTGAGCTTGTGCGCGCGACGAAAAAATGCCGGTGACGAACAGGAAACACAAAATCGTGATGAGACACGAGTGCGTGCGGTGGAAGGTGTGGCTGAGCATTACTCCCTCGTTGTGCCTAAATTTTGTTCAAAGGAAGAGGCAGGAAAGCCATCCAACCGGAAGGTGGGTGCGAGGTGAAATCTATCGCCCCTATGTGATGGACCGGAAGCAACACGTCGAGCGGTTGCTACTCTGACCAGAGATCATTAGAGAAAGATTAAGACTGGATTAGAAATTCTAATAATCCGGCGCTGCGAGGATGTTCCGGTTAGGCCGGGACCCTATTGCTTATCCTGGAATGGGGCGGCGTTGAAGATTCGCGGCCACATCATTCTGGCTGCACGGAGCCATCCTTGATCAGCTTCTGTCCGCCCAGCGCCGTATAAAAGCCCCAGACAGCAAGCGCCAGAATACCGAGCGGAACGATCATGGCCGTGATCGCATACCAGCGCGAGAAATCGAGTGTAACCGGAACGTTTAGCATGGTGTTGGCCACAAAGACGGCCACTGCGAGGGCGATCAGGCCATAGCGCACAAGGGCAAATGCAGCAATTCCATAGATCATCACCCGGATCGGAACCAACAAGCCCGGATGACTTTTGCCGAGTGAGTCCAGTGTCACAAAAAGCACCACAAACGCAATCGCAGCAGCCCAACGATTGCGGAGGAGATAGCGCAGGAGTATGAGTATGAGAAAAAATACCAGGGTGGATTGAATCGCGGAGGGCACCCTCAGCACCCATGCGCCGATGGCAGTTCTGCCGCCCATAAGGTAATCCGTGGAGAGCAGTTGCGGGCTATCGCCAAAGTGCGTAATGCTGATCCAGACGCTGATCTCAATAATTAGCACCCAGATCACTCCAAGAATCACACCGAACATAATGTCACGGCCGACCAATGGGTCGCGCAAACGTCCGCTAACCAGACGAGTCCACGAGATGATGGTTTGCGGCCACAGCTTGCGGACATATGGCTCGAGCGAGATGTAAAGGAGCCAGCAAACCCCGGCCACATAGAGCGATGTGCTCAGCGCAAAATCCAGCGGATCTGTATCAAATACCGGAACAAAGTGGGCGTAGCAGAACCAGATTGCCATCATTGAGAGAAAGACGAACGTGGCAACGCGAATGGCGCCTACCCGGTCCGCTTTGCCCTGCCTGTAATGCCGGCGCGCCAGTACGGCGATGGCGATAAGCAGCAGAATGAAGAAAAAGAACCCTATTCCTTGGCCCAGCTTTTCAGCCAGTGTGAACTCGTGCGGGCGAAGGCGCGTAGGCTGGGTCCACGGGCCTGTGAGGTTGAAGAATACAGGCTTGCCGTGCCAGGCTGCGGCTTCCACACGGAGTGGCCGTTCGCTGCCGGGCCATTTTCCCGTCCACGCAGCACGTTGATCTGAGTTCCCTAAAGGCACCCACTCAGGCGTGGCCGGTTGAAATTGCGACTGGTCGAGTCCTGCCGCCGCAAACAGCGGGTTCCAGTCCATCGGCTTGGCCGGAGCCGGCGTCTTGTCTACTTGCGGAGGTTGCGCCTCGAAGTAGACAAGCTTTCCGCTGGTGTCGAGCATCAGGTTGATCATGCCTGAGAGCGTTAGAGGCGGATCATCAAACGTGACAATACTCGGCAGGCCCTGACGTTCCAGTCCTGCAGGCACCAGGTACCGCGGGCTTTGACGGTAGGTAAAGCGCAGGATCGGCGGTTCCTCAGAAAGAATTTTCGGCCACTGCGGGGCTGCTTTTTCGTTTTGCTCGATCCAGCGTTGAAGATCACCGTCGTAATCGAATCCAGAGTCGCTGTCAAGGGGCTTTGGACTGTAGCCAAGCTGGCTAACAATATCTTTGGCCTTTTGCGCAAGAACTTCCGGGGGCATATCCAGGGAGATGTTCGCCATGCCGCTATTCCGCCCCATCAGCGCAAGGCTGACAATTAAGGCGAGCACGCAACCGGCTATGCAGAACAACGCCGCTTTCGGCTTCATACCCTCAATTTGCCCGGCAGCAGCGACCATTTGCGGCGAAGGCGTTTCACCTGCTGCCAATGCAGCCGCCAATGGATCCCCGCCCGGCAGCGCCGCAGCCACGGCGAGGGCGCTGGCAGGGCGATTCGCCGGATCGCCTTCAAGGCAGCGCAGAATCACGCGCTCGACCAGTGGATCGATGTCCTTCACGAACGATGATGGCCGGCTCACGGTGGCCGAAGTCCGCGATTGCAGCAACTCACCGAGACTCTCTGCGCTGAACGCTCTCTTGCCGGTGAAAATTTCATACAGCACCAGGCCTAGTGAATAGATGTCGCTGCGCTCTGTAACTTCCTTGCCTGCGAGTTGCTCCGGCGCCATGTAGGCAGGTGTTCCACTGCGCAACTCTGCACCCTGGGCCTGGTCGGTAAGAGCAGCCAACCCAAAATCCGTGATGACCGCCTGACCGCGGCCATCCAGCATGATATTGGCAGGCTTGAGATCACGATGGAGCACGCCCTTGGCATGCGCCGCCGCAAGCCCTGCGCAGAGTTGCCGCGCGATATCAATCGCTTTGTCATGGGGCAGGCGCCCTATGCGGCGAAGCAGCGAAGCCAGATCTTCGCCGTCCACGTACTCCATGGTGAAGAAGGTCTGGCCATCCACTTCCCCAACGTCATAAACCCGGCACACGTTAGGGTGGGATACTTTGCGCGAGATGCGGACTTCGCCGCGGAACCGTTCCAGCAGAGCAGGATCGTGCGCTGCCTGTTCCGGCAAAAATTTCAGTGCCACCGGTTGTCCGAGTGTGAGGTCGTCAGCACGATAGACCTCACCCATGCCTCCCTGCCCGAGCAGAGCGACAATGCGATAGCGACCCGCCAGCAATGATCCGGGCAGGAACCGGCCCGCGTGAAGCAAGGCGCTGGAGGAGGTATGACTTGAAGTGGAGGCTCGTGTACCGGTAGCGGCCGTGGCCGGCTTCGCAGCGCTCCCTCGATCTTCCAGCGACAAAGCAGTTGCATCACCGGCAATTAAAGTGGCGATATCGGCGGAGGGTAACGTTTCGCCGCAGGACGGGCAGAATCGGGCGAGCGATGGAGCTTCAGTACCGCAGGACTTACACCGGGACATGCAATGACGGCCTCAGTAACAGCGGGATATCTGCTGAAGTCTAACCCGAATGATGTGGCAAATGGAAATCAGGAGATGGCATGAGCGCCGCTGGAAACGCGGAGATGCAGGTTCGAATCTTACAAGGCGAAGCCTATAATGCTTTGGGGCCGATTGTCCCGTTCGGAGGCTCCTCATGATCTCGCCGGAACGCCGCTTCCCTCCCCCTTGGCGGCAAATTTGCTTTGTGATCATCCCAGCGGCCCTGCTATGCGCAATCATCATCACCGCCGGATGCGGCGGCATGATGGGCAACATGTTGATGTCGACCGGGCAAACCACCGCGTTTGCCTTCGTAAGCAACTCCGGTTCGGGTAACGTTTCGGCATTCGCCATCAGCAGTACAGGAGGATTTTCAGCCGTCCCAGGCTCACCATTTCCTGCCGGCGCAGGCGCGGAATTCATGGCCTTGGACCGCGTTCACAACCTGCTCTTCGTCAGCAATCAGAGCGCAAACACACTGTCAGAGTTTTCCGTTAATACGTCAACAGGAGCTCTGACGCCGGTTGCTGGGTCGCCCTTTCCGACTGGAACCCGGCCTACGGCCGTAGCGGCGGATGCAGCGGGGCGTTTCGTGTTTGCAGCGAACCAGGCCTCCAACAGCATTGCCGTCTTCTCGATTGGCGCAAACGGTGTGCTTGCTCCGGTTTCTGGGTCACCGTTCCCCGCAGCCAGTCCTTTCGGCCTCTCAGTGAATTCGGCAGGCACCGTGCTGTATGCAAGCAACTTTCCCGATTCCACTGCCTCCGACCTCAATACCGTTTCCGCGTTTTCCATCTCTGCGAATGGCGCACTTACTCCCATTTCTGGCTCACCATTTCCTGACGCCAATTCGACGGCGGGCTTCGCCTCAGTGGTATCACTGCTGGCCGATCCGAGCGGCAAGTTTGTGTTCGTTGCCGACCACATGGCAGAGAGCGTGATCGCGTTCAACGTCAACCCCGCCGGCGCTTTGACTCCGGCCTCAGCATTGCCGCCGCCCGCGCCGGGTTGCAGCGTCTCGTGCCACCATAATCCACTGCGCCTGGCGGTGGATCCGGCTGACAAATTCATCTACTGGACAAATGTGCAGAACGGCACCGTCTCAGCATTCAACATCAACAACGGGAACCTCACTGCGATCGCCGAAACACCGGTTGGCACACATCCATTCGGGCTGTCGCTTGACCCTACCGGACGCTTTCTTTACGTAGTCAATGAGGCCGACAACACGGTTTCAGGATTCTCTGTAAATCCTGCCAACGGGGCTGTATCGCCGCTCTCCGGCTTTCCGGTCATGGAAGGCAGCAATGCACCCACGGACATTGTGATCGTTGCGAAGCGCATGTAGCCGAAGACTGCATGTGGTATGTTCGTGGACAGTGTGGAGCAACTGATGGCGCCGGAAACACAGGTCCCGGAACATTTTGATGTGTTGATTATCGGCGCGGGGCTGTCCGGCATTGACGCCGCCCATCACCTCAATAAACTCTGCCCGAAGAAGAGCTACGTCATTCTGGAGCAGCGCGAGCGCATCGGCGGCACCTGGGACCTGTTCCGCTATCCCGGCATCCGTTCCGACTCCGACATGCTGACCATGAGCTATTCCTTCCGCCCGTGGACCCGCGCAAAGACCATCTCGCCCGGCGAAGACATCCGCGAGTACATCACAGCCGCGGCCCGTGAGGAAGGAATTGACCGCAACATTCGCTTCCACCACCAGATCAAGCGGGCGTCATGGTCTTCACAGGACGCGCAATGGAATGTGGAAGCAGTGCGGACAACCTCCGACGGGCGTGACGAACAGGTGATGCTAACCTGCAATTTCCTTTTCTCCTGCGCCGGTTATTACCGCTATTCCGGCGGATACCTGCCGGAGTTTCCGAACATGGCCCGCTTTCAGGGAAAAATCGTTCATCCACAGGCCTGGCCGGAAGATCTGGACTATGCAGGCAAACGCGTGCTGGTGATCGGTAGCGGGGCAACGGCGTTCACGCTGGTTCCGGCGATGGCCAAAACTGCCGGCCATGTGACCATGCTGCAGCGCTCGCCCGGTTATGTGATTTCGATGCCGGAGAAGGACAGAATCGCGAATCTTCTCCGCCGCATCATGCCTTCCAAGTGGGCATACAAGCTGAGCCGCTGGAAAAATATCGGCTATGTCGCGGCGATGTACCAGTTGTCACAGCGCCATCCCGAGCTGATAAAGAAGTTCCTCCTCACGAAGGTACGCGAGGAACTGGGGGCCGAGTTTGACGTAGATGCGCATTTCACGCCGCGCTACAAACCCTGGCAGCAGCGCATATGCCTGGTGCCTGATGCGGATATGTTCGAAGCCATCAAAACCGGTCGAGCTGGCGTGATTACTGACGAGATTGATACCTTTACAGAAAAAGGCATTCTGCTCAAATCAGGACGTGAACTGGAAGCTGACATCATCGTCACTGCTACCGGGCTGGTCATGCAGACCTTCGGCGGGGCGGAGTTGATTGTGGATGCTCAGCGTGTGGATGCGAGCAAAGTCCTTGCTTACAAGGGCGTGATGATGTCCGGGGTCCCCAATTTCGCATCTGTCTTCGGCTATATCAATGCCTCATGGACTCTCAAGGCAGACCTGATCTGCCATTACGTCTGCCGCCTGCTGAACTTCATGGAGAAGAAAGGTATTCGCCAGGTCACGCCGAAAGACCGCGGGGAGACTGCCGTCGCGGGCTTCGTGGAGAAATTCACGCCCGGCTACATCAATCGCGCTCTGGCCAGCTGGCCCAAGCAGGGCGCGAAAGCGCCCTGGCGCGTGTACCAGAACTACTTCCGCGATACGCTTGCACTCAAGTGGAACCGCATTGATGATGGGGCGCTTGAATTCTCGAATCCTGCATCCGCACCGGCTCAACGACCCATCGAACTCGCGGAAGCCGCGCGGTAAAACCTCACCGCTGATGACGCTGATTTCACTGATCTGCGCTGATCGGCACGGGATTCCGGCATGCTTTCATGCCAAGGCATTTGCGGCCTCACCTGAATTCATGTCACGATAGAGAGATTTACGTGACGCAAAATTCCATCTAGGAACCCGGCAGACCAATTTGTTTTCTCCGTGTCTCCGTGCCTCCGTGGTGAGATGTTCTGCTAAGGACGGAAATGGATTTTCGTATCACATCCGACTACAAACCCAAAGGCGATCAGGGGCGCGCCATTGACGAGCTGACGCGCGGTTCCTACGCCGGCGAGAAGCACCAGGTGCTGCTTGGCGTTACCGGCTCGGGCAAGACGTATACGATGGCCAAGGTGATTGAGCAGCTCAATCGCCCGGCCGTCGTGCTGGCCCACAATAAGACTCTCGCGGCTCAGCTTTACCACGAATTTAAGCAGTTCTTCCCCAACAACGCGGTCGAATACTTCGTTTCTTATTACGATTACTATCAGCCGGAAGCCTACATTCCTGCGGGCGACGTTTACATTGAGAAAGAAGCCACGGTCAACGACGAGCTCGACAAGCTGCGTCTCTCAGCAACGCGGTCACTATTCGAGCGGCGCGATTGCGTGATTGTCGCCTCCGTGAGCTGCATCTACGGCCTGGGCTCGCCGGAAGCGTATTACGGCATGCTGCTGTTCCTGGAGAAGGGTCAGAAAATCCCGCGTCGCGACATCATCAGCAAACTGGTCGAGATCCTCTACGAACGGAATGACGTGGACTTCAAGCGTGGTACGTTCCGCGTGCGCGGCGACATCATTGAGGTGTTCCCCACCTACGACGACAACGCTTATCGAATCGAACTCTTTGGTGATGAAGTGGATTCGCTGTCACAAATCGATCCACTCTTCGGAACGGTGAAACAGAAGTACACGCGTCTGCCCATCTATCCCAAAACCCACTATGTGATGTCCCAGACCACCAAGAACCATGCCATTCAAACCATTCTTGAAGAACTGGCGTGGTGGGAAAAGGAGCTGGAAAAAGAAGGCCGCCTCGTGGAAGCGCAGCGCGTTCACCAGCGCACACGCTTTGACCTGGAAATGATGAAATCCGTTGGCTACTGTCACGGAATTGAAAATTATTCGCGTCATTTCTCCGGACGTTTGCCCGGCGAGCCACCGCCGACGCTGCTCGACTATGTTCCGCGAGACTTCATCATGTTCATTGACGAGTCGCACCAGACCGTGCCCCAACTTCATGCTATGTGGCACGGCGACCGCTCGCGCAAAGAGAACCTGATCCAATACGGTTTCCGGCTGCCTTCCGCGCTCGATAATCGCCCGCTTAAGTTTGAGGAATTTGAAGAGCGTGTGAACCAAGTCATCTATGTTTCCGCTACGCCTGGGCCGTACGAGCTGACGAAGTCGGCGGGCGTGGTTGTGGAGCAGATCATCCGCCCGACCGGGCTGATCGATCCCGAAGTAGAAGTCCGCCCCGTCAAGGGCCAGATTGACGATCTGCTGCATGAGATCCGAGACCGCGTAAGCCGAGGCGAACGGGTGCTTGTCACCACGCTCACCAAGCGCATGGCGGAAGATTTGGCCGAGTATTACGCTGAAGTCGGCGTGCGCTGCCGTTATATGCACTCGGAAATCGAGACCCTTGAGCGCATCAAACTGCTCCGCGACCTGCGCAAAGGAGAATACGACGTGCTGATCGGCATCAATCTGCTGCGCGAAGGACTCGATCTGCCGGAAGTTTCGTTAGTGGCGGTGCTGGATGCGGACAAGGAAGGCTTTCTTCGTTCGGGAGGATCGCTGATTCAGACCATCGGCCGGTGCGCCCGCAACGTGCATGGCCGGGCCATCCTCTATGCCGATCGAATGACAGACTCGATGAAACGGGCGATGGATGAGACCGACCGGCGCCGCGCCATTCAGCGCGCATACAACGAGGAGCATGGCATCATTCCCGAGTCCATCATCCGCCCTGTCGCCATGTCGCTGGCCGGTATTGCCGAGGCTGATTACGTGGATCTAACGCAGGAAGTGGACGGAATCCCCGACTTCAAAAGCCAGGAAGAGCTGGACGCCTACATTGCGAAGCTGGAGAACGATATGCGGGAAGCCGCCAAACGCTTTGAGTTTGAGAAGGCGGCCAAGCTGCGCGACGCAGTGCGAGAACTGCGGAGCAAAGAGTTTTTGTTCACTTAATTCATTTCATGTCAGCCGAAGCACACGGCATTGTGACGGCAAGAGTCGTCGCGATGCTGATGGTCTAGAATGGTTTCAACAGACCTCAAGATTTCAAAGGGAGTTGTATGCGATATCTCCTGTTTTTGCTCGCGGTGCTCGCCGCTATCGATGCCACTCTAGCGTTACGCGAGCATTATCGCGTAGGCGCCTCGCCGTGCAGCATCAATGAGAGGTGGGACTGCGGTGTGGTCAACCACAGCCCTTACGCGGTAATGGCGGGCGTGCCGGTGGCCACGATTGGAATCGCCGGATATTTGATTCTTGCGCTTCTGGCGCTCGGACGGCGTTACCGTCTTTTCCTGGGCGCGGCGGTTGCCGGCCTGGCATTCTCACTCTATCTCGCTCACATTGAAGAACACGTGCTAGGGGTGTGGTGCGTTTATTGCGCCATCTCTTTGGGATTCATTTCGTTGCTTACCCTGCTTTCGGCAGCAACCGTGATTGTTCAGGCCGTGCGCCGGAACCGAACGGCATCAGCTCTGCCCAACTCGGAACTATCTTCCTGAGCCTCGGAGCACTTCCTGCACGGTCTTGACCAGGATCTTCAGGTCGAGCGCGAGATTCCAGTTATTGATGTACTCCAGATCGAGCAGGACGTTCTTTTCAAACGAGGGATCGCGGCGCGCGCTCACCTGCCACAATCCAGTGATTCCAGGCAGAACATCCAGCCTGCGCAGGTCCTCGAGCCGGTATTGGTGGTAGTCATCCAGAGGATGGGGCCGGGGCCCCACCATACTCATGTCTCCTTTGAGCACGTTAAGAAGCTGAGGGAACTCATCAATGCTGAACTTGCGCAGGAAGTGTCCAAGCCCTGTAATTCGGGGATCATTTTCGATTTTGAAGGTAGCTCCGTTGCGCTCGTTGAGATGGCGGAGCTCCTCTTTCAGGGCATCGGCGTCCTCCACCATCGTGCGGAATTTATAACAGCGGAATTTTCTTCCCTTGCGTCCCACCCGCCAGGCCGAGTAGACCACCGGTCCAGGAGACGTAAGTTTGATCAACGCCGCGGTGACAGCAATAATTGGGGCCGACAGGACAGCCAGTACGCTCGCAACCACCAGATCAATCAGTCGCTTGAAGAACAACCCAATGGCTGGAATTGGCTGATGGTTCAGCTCGAGAACAGGAATGTCGCCTATGCGCGTGAGTCCTGCGCCGAGGGCGAGGCCGCCGTAGAGATCGGGCACCACCTTGACGCTGATTCTCTGTTCGCGCGCCTGCAGCGCTATGTCGATGATGAGATCGCGGCTCGCATCAGGAGTGAAATAGATTTCGTCAATAAACTGCTCCTGCACAATGCGCGGCAGGTCTGCCGACAGCCCCAGCCATAAGGGTGAATCGCAGGGTTCATCATCGACAAAACCACAAACCTTCTTTCCCAGTTGACGGTGAGTATGAAGATAGTTGTGAAAGGCGCGACCAATTTTGCCGCTGCCTACAATCAGCACGTGGCGTGTTCCCAGGCCGCGATCGATCCGCTTCAGAGTGTGAGTGTGGACCAGATAGCGCAACGTGATCAGTTCAAACACTCCGAAAACAGCCGTGCTGGCAAACAGGAGCCTTGGCATGGCCGCATCCCCCGCCACAAACACCACCATCACGGCGATCAATGAAGCGAGAAAAAAACTTTTAATGAGCTTGGAGAACTGCCCGGAATGGGACGAATCCTGCGAGTAGAGGTCGTGGGCGGCATTGCAGATGATGGTCAGTCCGGCGTAGACGGCCAGGAAAACCAGCAGCCTGGCATGCGGCAGCGTACCGATGGTAGAGGGATCCACTCCTATGAAGCTGCACAAAAAGTCCCGGAAATGATATGCGAGGAGCCCTGTGCCGATGACCGCCAGGCCATCAGTGGTGGCGAAAAGAATGCCGGCGTTGGTGCCTGGCCGGATTGTCTTGCTTTGCGTAGCGCTCTCAACGAAATAGCCCAGGTCTGCAAGTTGCTCGTGACCCCTCGCTAGTTCCGGTGTTGACACTAAGCCCTCCTTGTCCGGGAGTGGTCTGTCTCCCGAAATTGCGCCTCGCGCGACAGGCGCACGCGCCGTAAGCAATAGTCGGCTGTGCCGCCGGTGCGGTGTGTCATGCCCTAATAACACTCCATTCCGGCAAAAGTCTTGAGCAATCCAGCACGGAACCCACAATTCCTGTTCCGTCGCAAACTGCTCACCCGCAGATCGCAATAGTTCCCAGGCAGGAGCACGAGGGAACTGCTCTTACCATCTCTCCGGATGGCTTCCGTAAAGAATACATGAGGGGCAATCGGTTTTGCGACTGAAAGTGGTACATGGGTTTTCTGAGGAGATTACCTTCGTCCACAACCTGCCGTAAATGACATTACGGCCCAACCGCTGTCTCTTGCATGTTGGACGCATCCTTCACCGCCAACTCAGGGCAATGTTCCCCCACGTAACAGGTTCTCGCCACAGTCCGACGCGGCTTTTCTGTGAGAATTTTGCCCATCGCGTGGCAGTAGAGGCTCGATCGAGAATTGCGTGCGCCACGTAAATGAATTGCACGTTTTTAACAACCGGCTGCAAGCTCATCAGGAAGAGCAAGCCTGTTTAACACCACTCAATGGATTCGGAGAACCATCATTCTCGATGCCTGCGACTGCGAGTAATTTGAGGTGATCGCAATCCTGAGTTCCCGCATTACTGGTTGCTCGGAGAGCTGGAAGGTGGGCAGAGTGCAACGAGGTGAGCTGGGCTGGTGCACACCTACCAGAATTCCTGGTGTTCGTTTCTGAGAACAGGCAAGCCGCACGCATATGATCCGGCAATTCCCTATGCGATAGAATGCGTGAGAATATACGGAAGAACGCGAGTCACTGTGCCGGACGAAGGGTTTATGCACTCATGGTGCGTCCAAATGGAATGGGGCGAAGCAAAACCGGCGCTGATTACAGCTTCTCACCAGCATGGAGCTGTCAGGAGGGCGCGATACGGTAAATGGCTCTGAGTACAACAAACAAGCTGATTGAAAAGCCTCCCCAGACGCCTGTCACCGGCATGCAGTGGCGTTTGAGCGACTGGCTTGATGCCGTGGATTACCTGTGGTCCAGGCGCATGACCATTGCTCTGTGGACAATTTTGGGACTGATCTTCTCCATCGCTTTGGGGTTCCGCATCTGCAAGTATCCCGCAATTGTTCAGCTCATGCCGCCGGACAGCTCCTCCTCCGGCGGCCTTGCGGGATTGGCTCTGCCGAGCATCATAAAATCTCCGGGCCTGGCCGGCTTAGCAGGAATGGCAGGGGACCTTCTCGGTGCAAAAAGTACGGGCGCACTGTTCATCAAAGTGCTGCAGAGCCGCACGGTGGAAGATGATCTGGTGAACCGGTTCGATCTACGCAAGCACTATCACCAAAAGCTGGATGAGGAGACGCGCCACAAGCTTGAGTCAAACACAGTGATCGCCGAGGACAAGAAAAGCGGAGTGATTAGCATCACTGTGCGCGACCGTGATCCCAAGTTCGCCGCCGCTGTGGCTGGCGCTTATGTGGAAGCGCTGGATCATGTTATGTCTCAGGTTTCAACCTCGGAGGCACGACGGGAACGGATTTTCATCGAACAGCGACTGGCGGAAGAAAAGAAGGCGCTGGATGATGCCGAGCAGAAGTTCAGCCGCTTCTCGAGCAGTAATATGACGCTGAATGTTCCAGAACAGACGCGCGTAATGGTGGAAGCGTCTGCGCGATTGCAAGGCGAACTGATCGCCGCCCGGTCGGAGTTGCAAGGCCTGCAGCAGGTCTATACTCCTGAAAACACGCGCGTCAAAACCCTGCAGGCGCGCGTGGATGAACTGGAACGCGCCCTGGCGCGGCTCAACACCGGCAACGGCTCCAGCGGAGGTTCCTCATCGAGCCCCTATCCTTCCATTAAGAACCTTCCCCTGGTTGGCGTGGCATGGACGGACCTCTATCGCAGCACCAAGATCCACGAAACGGTGTACGAATTGCTCAC
>DATNDP010000035.1:0-5731 GCA_035553195.1 Candidatus Acidiferrales bacterium | reverse complement strand
TGACAAAAGTACAACGACCAGCAGCCATTTTGATCAGAGTCTCCGCAGGCGTGCTAAGATGCCTCACAGACCCCGGAAAAGAGCTCGCATGGCACCCAAGAAATTTGGTTTTGCATCCACTGCAGTCCTCATCCTTGCTGTTTTGTTTGTAGTCACTGTTCTTATCACGCGACACGGAGAACTGCTCTCCACAACGCACGTATCAGCCGCGCAAGCGACCTCAACGCAACCTGCCGCGCCCCCGCAAGCGCCTGTGGCCGCTACGCAGGAACTTCCACCGGGAACCATCACGTACCAGGCGAAGGCAGTCACCACCGCGCAGTTTCTCGCCCGCATGCATCTCACGGAATCAAAGTACATGACGGTCGCCGAGTATGTTGATGCCATCGCGGCGGTCAACGGGGGAAAAAAGAGCTTCAAGCGTGGCGACACGGTGTTGATTCCCGGGATTGAGCCGCAGCCTGTCGTGGAAAAGAGCCGTCCATTTCCCAAAGACGGCGAAGTTCGCGCCATATATATGACCGGCGACACCGCTGGCAGCGCCCGGGGGATCGAACTGGTACGGCGCTGGCATGAGGCTGGCGGCAATGCCGTAGTGTTCGACATCAAGGACAGCGACGGCACCATCAACGTTCCTTTCCAGCATCCTCTCGCGCGCAAGATCACGCATTACCCCATCAGCAACCTGCCCAAGTACGTTCGCTATCTCCATTCGCTGGATATGCACGTAATCGCGCGGCAGGCTCTGTTCCGCGATGACAACATTGCCCAGCACCACAGCGAACTCGCGGTGCAGTCGCGCAGCATGCATCAGCCATGGCGTGAAAACGGCAAGCTGGTCTGGGCCGACTCCTCCAATAAGGAAGTCCAGGATTACAACCTCGCTTTGGCTAAGTACGTGGCGCAATCAGGAGTGGATGAAATTCAGTTCGATTACGTCCGCTTTCCTGCCGAAGGCAACCAGGCTGACGCCCAGTTCGCCTTTCAGAAGGACCCTAAACTGCATCGCGACGACGTAATTGCAGGCTTCCTTGACCGCGCCTACTCTGAGCTGCACCCCAAGGGAGTCCTGCTCTCACTTGATGTATTCGGGATCATGGCATGGCAGCGCCAGGTGGATTTGAGCCACACCGGGCAGGACATTGTGAAGATGGCCAAACACTGTGATGTGATCTCACCCATGATTTATCCTTCGCACTTCTTCGGCATGGACGGATACGACCACCCTGGCGATGCGCCTGAGCATTTTATTGAAGTCTCGATGGACCGGTTCGTGAAAATCACAGCCGGCTCAGGAGTAACGATTCGTCCGTGGCTCCAGGCGTTCCACTGGCGAACCAAAACTTATTCTCCTGAGTACATCCTGACGCAGGTGCGGACTTCCAATCAGCACGGCGGAATCGGATTCCTCTTTTGGAACGCCGCCAACGATTACTCCAAGCCATTCGCGGCCATGCCTGTCATCATGAAGAATCCCAACGTTTACCTGCACACGCCCGGCGTAACTGTTGCACGCAATACTTCAGCAGTTCCAGCGGCGCAAGCCGGGAAGGCTTCAGGCTCTGCACCGGGCCAACAGCACTAAATTCGCCTCTGCCGACTAAAAATTTTTGGCCGTGCGCTCCCAAGCGCCGGCCAAATCTTATTTGGCCGGGATTTTTTTCGTCAGATATAATGTGCCGTTCGCTTTACCACGCATATCTAAGTAATTAGAGTTCTGCGCTTAGCCACTCCACCGCGTTAAGAGCAGCCACTCGCGATCCACGGTACCTCAATCTGAACCAAGGAGCTCCCGAATGGCGATTCAAGCAACTGAGAAGATCTGGCACAACGGAAAGTTCATCGCCTGGAACGATGCCCAGATCCACGTGATGTCTCACGTTATCAATTACGGATCGTCAGTTTTTGAGGGCATTCGATGCTATTCCCACTCCGAGGGTCCTGCCATCTTCCGCTTGCGCGAGCATATGCAGCGGCTTCTGGATTCAGCCAAGATTTATCGGATTGAGTCGGACTATTCCCTCGATCAACTCTGCCAGGCAGCCTGCGACCTCGTGGGTGCCAATGGCGTCTGGCCGTGTTATCTCCGCCCGATCGTGATGCGGGGCTACGGAGAAGCGGGAGTGAACCCGTTTAACTCACCTACCGAAATTTATATGGTGAATTATCCATGGGGGAAATACCTGGGCAAGGGCGATGTCAGCGAGGGAGTGGAGGCTTGCGTTTCTTCATGGTCGCGCATTGCGCCCAACACCATGCCTGCCATGTCGAAAGCCGGCGCGAATTACATGAATTCCCAGCTCATTAAGATGGAAGCCATCGTCAATGGCTACGTCGAGGGCATCGCGCTTGACGTGAACGGTTACGTGAGTGAGGCTTCCGGCGCCAACATCTTCGTGGTGCGCAAGGGCAAGCTGCTGACCCCACCGCTCGGCAACTCTGTACTCCCCGGCATTACTCGTGACGCGATCATTACCCTCGCGGCGGATATCGGTGTCGAAGTAATTGAGCAGATGATTCCCCGGGAAATGCTCTACATCTCTGACGAAGTTTTCTTCTGCGGCACGGCTTCTGAAATTACTCCCATCAAGTCAATTGACAAGATCCAGGTCAACCACGGGAAGACTGGCCCCGTCACGCTGGCGCTGCAGCGTGAGTTCTTCAGCATTGTGCAGGGCAAGGAAAAGGACCGCCACAACTGGTTCACGCGCGTTCCGGTGAAAAACCACGCGCCCGTAGAAGTCTAGACCCTTCTTTCCATTTACGCGGTTTCGGGGCGCAACGCGCCCCTTTTCCTTTACTGCGCTTCGGCACCGTGGCAGTGACGATTAACCTTTCTAATCGCCTGCTCATCATCCATTAAGAAATTCTTTGCTACTCTGCGCCTGTCGGCAATCCATGTTGATCCCGGAGGCAGTTTATGGGAGAGCTCATTGAGTTCTACGTTCCGGCGAATTTCATATCTGCGCGTAGATGGTGGAAACCGCAAGAGGAGCGGGGCAAGGTTCTGGCTTTCAGAAGTTCGGCCGAGCAGCAGTCTGCCTGAGCGTGCCTGCAATTGGCCGATGGCGGCGCGCTTGGGAGTAACATGGTTGCATGATTGGCTTTCCTGCGCGCAATGAAACTGCGCCCTACTACCACAGGTATATCGACCGCATTCACGGCGATGACGTCATTCAGGCGCTCGAGACTCAGTTCCAGGAATTACCGCGGCTGTTTGGCGCTATCACTGAAGAGAAATCGCTTCACCGCTATGGCTCTGATAAATGGAGCATCCGGCAGGTTTTGAGCCATATCAACGATTGCGAACGCCTTTTCGTCTTCCGCGCCTTCTGGTTTGCTCGCGGATTCTCCACTCCACTCCCGAGCTTCGACCAGGATGTGGCCGCAAGAGGAGCGGACGCGCACGCGACGGCGTGGTCGAAACATACTGAAGAGTTCCTCAATATCCGCACGGCGACTCTCAGCTTCTTTCGTAACCTGCCGAAAGATGCATGGATGCGTAGCGGAATCGCCAGCGATAATCCGTTTACAGTGCGATCACTGGCTTACATCTGCGCCGGACACGCAGCACATCACGTTGCCGTACTTCAGGAGCGGTATCTCTGAAGCGGGTTACCGGGCAAAGTTCGCTGCTCATTTTTTCGATAGGTCGTTTCTCACCACAACCCCGGCCTTCATCACGAACTGCACTCGTTCCAGTTCGGTAATGTCCTGCAAAGGATCTCCAGAAACCGCAATCATGTCGGCGAACTTGCCGGGTTCAATGGCACCGACGCGGTCCTGCCAGCCAATTAACTCGGCCGCATTCACGGTGACTGCGCGAATTACATCAATGGACGGAATTCCAAGTTCATGCAATGCCCCGAACATCAAGGCCGTCGCCTGTCCTCGCGTCTTTCCCGGGTAATCAAACCACATGTCCGACCCCGCGGCGTACTTCACGCCGGACTTAAGCACCCGCTGCACCATCGCCGGCACCGTTTGTGCTTCGCGCTTCTCGCCAGCATCGAGTTCGCGCTTATCCTCCGGCGAAAGCACAACCGATTTCTCCAGCCATGACCTGAACCGGCCGCCGTAAAATGTGGCGGTCAGATCCAGAAAAAGACCTTTGTCTCGCATCGATTTCAGTTGAGCATCAGTGACATCGTCCCCATGCTCAATTGAATCCGCGCCGGCGTCAATGGCCGCTTCAATTCCCGTTACGGTCGTCGCATGAACAGCCACTTTCTTCCCAGAGCGGTGCGCCTCTTCGACAACAGCTTTCATTTCTTCGGGAGTGATGAAGCGGTCACCGTCATCAGCCACCACCTTGATCAGGTCAGCGCCATAGAACAGGTTCTCGCGTACCGCTTTTCGCGCCTCATCGGGACTGCCGATAGAAAGGTATTCCTGCGCCAGCACAGGCGCGGCCACTGCATAGTTCAACCGCAAAGCCTGACCGCCAGGCGGGGTGATCTTTCGTGCTGCCGCGAGGATGCGCGGCCCGTCCACCCATCCCTGGTTGATAGCGTCGCGAAGTGCGACATCTCCGTCGATACCCGAATGGCCGACTACGCGAACCGTTGTAAAGCCGCCCTCCAGGTCTTCACGCGCCATGTGCGCGCCCAGAAGTACCCGCTCGGATGGGCTCATGGCTGCGATTGTGCTCAGCAGGGCATCCGGTCCAGGTGACGGAAATATAGCATCGAGCAGATGCGCGTGGCAGTCAATCAGGCCAGGGAGTACCGTGGCGTGACTGAGATCAACGATGATCGCGTCTTTGGCAGCGTGCGATTGCACCTGCTCCAGCGGGCCGACTTCTTTGATCCTCCCGCTGGCTACGAGCACCGCCTGATTGGAGAGATACTTTCCCGCTCTGACATCCAGCAGGCGTCCTGGGCGGCCAGCGTGGACTCGGAAAGCTCAATATCAGTGACTGAGGTGAAATCAACAATCTCATTGAAGTGAGCCCGAAAGTCCGGATCCGAAGCGATGGCGGAGCGGTGGCCGGCGACTTCACTATCGTTGACCTTCCCGTAGAACGCGGAATACACAACTTTCCTTCGCCAATCGATCTTGAGGACAACGGGCATAGATTGCTGCAGTGGGTGATGCGGAATTAGCTTCTATCTTCCCATAAATGCACGCACTGTGTCCCCTGTCTCCATGCACCAGGGCTTGAACATTCCAGTGGAAATCGAGTGGCAAAACCAGCTACTCTGGTTCACCATTGTGTCATCCGATTTACTGCCAACTGTGATTGGGCTCCTGCTGTCGCCGCGCTGGCCAGCCGGTTCGTATGGCTCTGGACGCGCGAGAAAGTCCGCAAACGCGCTGCTGAAAGCTGGCCAACCGCTGAAGCCGCAGTGCAAACGTTCTACGTTGTGCATGCTAATGATTCCCATTCCGGCTATTCGGAAGCCGGCCGGCTCGGCTACATCCCCATGCTGCAATACTCGTATGTTGTGAACGGAGAGCGGTATTCTGGCGAGTTTAATCTCGGCGTATGGGAGAGCAACCGGGATTCCGCTCAAACGACCGGAAAAGGCTGGCTGGGCGAGAAAATCCGCATTCGCTATAAGCCTTCTGATCCTGGTGTCTCGGTCTGGTTGGAACAGGATGGCGCTCCCGCGGGGGCGAGCTTCACCGAACCCTACGGCTCAGATGACGGCATCATCGATCTTGAGCTGAATAAATGATCTGGAACTACATCCTGAACCCGCGTAGACCACGCACATGAGAACCACGA
>DATNDP010000034.1:0-2028 GCA_035553195.1 Candidatus Acidiferrales bacterium | reverse complement strand
CAATGCCAAGAACGGCCCTGGCGCGCTGGAAATGGCGGCTGCGGAGGCAGACTGGGCGGACACGCACCGCCGCTTGATGATTGATAAGGACCGGGTGTACACCACGGGGTTATCCGGCGGGGCGCGGTTTGCCACGTCCTTTGCGCTCTACTGCTACACGTGTTCGATCGCGGGAGTCATTGCTCACGGCGCAACATATCCGGTGAAAGAAGGCATGCCGGCCAACGATCATTTTTTGTACTACGTGGCTGTAGGAGACCAGGATTTCAATTTCCCTGAAGTTTCTGCGCTGCGCGAAAAGAAAGATGCGAGTAGGGCAGAGTTCAGGGTGAATGTCTATCACGGCACCCATCAGTGGGCGCCGCCAGACGTCGTAGAGGATGCGATTGAATGGCTGGAACTGAAGGCCATGCAATCGGGCAAAGAGAAGCCCAATCCTGCGTTTATCCAGCAACAGTGGGCCAAGACCCAGACGGAGGCCTCACAGGCAGAGCAATCAGGCGACGTTCTGAAACAGTATTATGCGCTGCGCTCCGAGGTGTTCGACTTCAAGGGGCTGATGGACGTCAGCCGGTTGCAGGGTGAGTTGGACACATTCAAAAAGTCGAAGGTGCTCAAGCAGGCTCGCCGTGAAGAAAATCAGCAGATAGACAAACAAAGTTCGCTCACCGCAAGCGCTGGCGCGGACATCGCGCAATTGGGACAGATTGGGCCGGAGCAGGCGAGCCTGGCCAAACAGCGTGTTATCTCCGTATTCGCTGACCTGCACCGGCAAGCCAAATCCGATCTCCGAAACCATGTTGTCTATGTGCGCGCAATCAACGAGCTTTATATTCAGGGTATAGAAGACGGGCAGCAGGCATTTCGCAACCAGGAATTTCCGCACGCGGCGGACTATTTTGAGTTGATGGCAGATGTGGCGCCGGACCAGAGTTGGCCGCTTTTGCTTCTTGCTGAAACTCGCGTGCGAATGGGTAATAAAAAGGCTGCCTTAAAGGCGCTGGACGAGGCAGCAAAACGAGGAATCAAATCACCTGACAGCCTCACCAAAGACCCCGAGCTTGCCCCTCTAGCGTCGGAACCCGCGTTCCAGAAGATTGTGGAGTCGGTAAGCGCGAAAAGTGCATCTTGAAAGTCTCGTCGATGAGACACAAAGCTAAATTGCCAAATAGAACGTCATCACCCTACCTGCTCCTGACCAACATCGGCCAACTCCTCACCTTGAAGGGCGAGTCGGCGCCGCGTCGCGGCTCAGCATTGAACGCTGTTGGGATCATTGAAGACGCATCTGTCCTCTGCGGTGGGGGGGAAATCGTTGCCGTCGGTCGGCAACGGGAGGTTCAGCGCGATGAATGGCTCAGGAAGAACCGGAGCAAAATACACGAATTGGATTGTTCCGGTCGGGTGGTTCTGCCCGGATTCATTGACTGCCACACCCATCCGGTTTTTGCCGAACCCCGGCTCATAGATTTTGAAAAACGAATTTCCGGCGCCAGCTACGAGGAGATTGCCGCCGCAGGTGGCGGTATTCGGTCGAGTATCGCGGCTGTACGCGCCGCCAGCAGGAAGGAACTGGCGGACAAAGTATTAGCGGCTTTGAATGCGATGCTGAGGCAGGGGACGACAACAGTCGAAGCCAAGTCCGGCTACGGCCTGAGCACAGAATCAGAGATCAAATCACTGGAGGCCATCCGTGATGCGGCGAACCGCTGGCCGGGCACCGTGCAATCCACACTCCTCGCCGCACACGTAGTCCCACCAGAGTTTGCCGGCAAGGCAGATCAGTACGTGGAAAAAGTCTGTGACGAAATTATTCCACTGGCGGCCCGGCGCAAGCTGGCTAGGTACGTTGATGTATTCTGCGAGCGCGGAGCTTTCACTCTGGAGCAATCGGAGAAGATATTCGCTGCTGCCCGCCGGAACGGGCTGGGCACGCGTGCACACGTCTGCCAGTTTACGTCATCGCGACTCGCGGGCCTGTTGGCGCATCATCCCGCTTCACTGGACCACATGGATTGTGTTGGCGAA
>DATNDP010000033.1:0-2890 GCA_035553195.1 Candidatus Acidiferrales bacterium | reverse complement strand
TGTGCTGCCGGGCGAGATCATGCGAGTGTTCATCCTGAAAGAAGGCAAGGAGTACAACCAGGGCGTGGCTTACCTGGATGACGGCACTATGGTGGTGGTGGACAACGCGCGCAAGCTGATCGGCAAAAACGTGGACATCGCTGTGACATCTGTGCTGCAGACAACCGCGGGCAAGATGATTTTTGGGAAATTCGATGAGCGGGCGGCGCGCCCCATGGAGCCGAGAGGCGAGCCGACGAACAAGCCGGAGACCCGGAAATCGCAGGCGATTGTGGTGGAGTCAGCGCCAGGAGCTACGGAGTAAAGTTCACCGGATCAAGGGCCGTGACCGAAGGTAGTTTAGACGCCAAGCTTCCCTTTCCCTGAATGACCGAATCCCATCGGCCAATTTCAATATTCCTGGCCTGATTACTACCGGCCGCGCGTATCTGCAGAAGTGCGACGTTAAAGTTCACGATGGAAGCAACAAGAAAAGCGTTAAGAAAAGCTACTGAAAAGGCGAGTCGTTAAGCTCGAACCATCTGATACCTTCTCCGAGGCTTAGGGTCATGGGCCAGTGACTTCTAGCAACGCTTCTCTCAGTGGGAATAGAATACTCTTATCCTTTTCGCCGAAAAGTACAGGGGCTTCGGCGGGACCTGCCCGCAGGGTTGCAACTTGCTTACAAAAGCCAAGCATCGTGGCTCGACGATCCTTCTACTCTGGTGCCTTATAACAACCAGTGCAGCTGCAGGTATGTGGCAGGTTTCTCCTGCAGGAAAGCTGGACGTAACCGTGACCGACCAGAACGGCCAGCCTCTGGCATCTGCGGTGGTGACGTTGCAGCAGAACGGAAAAACAGTTTCCGAGCACACCACGCCAACCGGGCACATTCTGCTGGACCGGCTTCCCGCAGGATCCTACAAATTGTCTGTACGGCGGGAAGGTTTCTACACCGCTTTGCTTGACAAAGTCGAAGTCCCGGCAGGCGCTTCAGTTCCGGTGGAAGTGCGGCTGGAGCCGGTGCGCGAATACCGAGAGGAAGTTGAGGTCAGGGCCCAGTCATCACCCATTGATCCCGAGCAGGTTTCAACAGCGCAATCACTGACGGTGGAAGACATTGCCACCATTCCTTATCCCACCACGCGCGATTACCGCAACGTGCTGCCGTTTATTCCCGGCGTAATAGCGGACAATGGCGGACAGATTCACGTGGCAGGGTCGAGCACGCAGCAGGTGCAGGACTATCTGGACGGTTTTGAGGTAAGCCAGCCTGCGTCGGGCGCGTTGGGCGTGCGCATGAACCCGGATGCGCTACGGAAAATTGATGTGCGCAGCAGCCGCTACTCAGCGCAATTCGGCAAAGGGTCCGGCGGGTTAACCGATCTGGAACTCCAGGATGGAGATAACAAGTTCCGTTTCAATGCCACGGATTTCATTCCGACTTTTCAGAATGTAAAAGGCTTTCACCTGAACAACTGGACGCCGCGCGCGTATTTTTCCGGTCCGCTGATCAAAGACAAGCTGTGGTTTGACGTGTCCCACGAAGGGGAGAACGATCTCAGCTTTGTGAAGGAGCTTCCTGACGGAGCGGACAGCACGCGCCAGTGGCGCACGGCTGATATGGCGCGACTTCGGCTGAATCTGACGCCCGGAAACGTAGTTACGGCCAGTGCGCTGGTGAACGTGTTTAACGCAAGCGATGCCGGGATCACGCCATTTGATCCGGTAAGCGTCTCCACCAACCAGCATTCCCGGCTGGACCTGTTTACGGTGAAGGACCAGATCACCATAGCCGGAAATACACTGCTTGAGTTCGGAGTGGGACAGCATGACACCAAGAGCCTGGTGCTGCCGCAGGGATTTGAGGATTACCTGCTCACACCCACGGGGCGGCAGGGGAACTACTATCTGCACAGTGATACGGGCTCAGCGCGCTCACAGGCGTTTGGAAATTTGTATCTGCGGCCGTGGACGTTTCTGGGCAAGCACCAATTCACGGTGGGCGGCCGCGTTGACCGGGTGCTGTACAACGGGCAGGCTACGCGCAATCCGCTTCTGTTCCAGGACATCAACGGAGCATTGCTGCGCACTATAACTTTCACCAATGTTCCCCATTTCAGCCTGAGCACGGTGGAATCCAGCGCTTTTGTGCAAGACCGCTGGACCGGGTTTGACCGTATAACGGTTGAGAGCGGCGTGCGCTGGGACCATGACAGTTTCGTCGATCGCGATGTATTTTCACCACGCATCGCGGGTTCGGCGATGCTGGATGCCGCCAGCGAAACAAAACTCTCAGCGGGTGTGGGAATTTATTACGATCGCGCAAACCTGTTTGAGGTGGGGCAGGCGGTACAGGGAACGCGAGTAGATGAGTTTTTATCGCCTGTGCCAGCCATCATTCCCGGTACTTTCATTGCCGATCCAGGACTGCTCACCCTGCCGCGCTTTGTGAACTGGAGCGTGGGGCTGGAACGGCGACTGCCGGGGCGGGTCTATGCGCGCGTGGATTTTCTCAGCCGCCACGGCACCAACGTGTGGGCGTATGAGCCGCAGACGAATGGCACTTTCCTGCTGGGCCGCCAGAAAACCGACCGCTACGATGGGGCCGAGATCACGGTGCGCAAAGAATTCAAACGCGGCTATCCCATGCTGGTTTCTTACACGCGCTCGAATGCACGCTCGAATGAGAGCATCGATTTCGGGATTGACAATTTCACCAGCGGCACGCAGGCAGCCGGGCCGCTGCCGTGGGACGCACCCAATCAGATAACGTCCTGGGGCTCAACGCCGTTGCCGTCATTCTGGAAGTTCAAAAAGTTTGATTTTGCCTACTCGCTGCTTTATCGCACTGGTTTCCCTTTTGCGACGGTGAACAACTTCGGCCAGATCGTGAACCCGCCCGGTGTAT
>DATNDP010000032.1:0-4567 GCA_035553195.1 Candidatus Acidiferrales bacterium | reverse complement strand
ATGCCACGATTTGAATACCGCGACTTGCGTCCAATTCCGGCCGCGGAAAAGGCGTTTCTGGACTGGATCCAGAAGCTCGACAAGGAATTCTCCAACCGTGATGTCGAGCATCGGTCCAGAGTGGTGCGCGAGGCGCTGCATGAGCTTTACCTTGGCCGCCCGTATGCGGAACCCGGCCCGAACACGCCTCTGGCGGAGCAAGCGTTGATCTACAGCTTTGATCCGCGGAATACCACGCTGGAGCCGGAATACTACGGCGATGTGGACGCGCAGAAATATGGCGAGCGCAAACCCCTGATCTGGTTCTGGATGATGTTTGACCGTTCGCCTGTGGGCCTGAACCACTGGCTGGGATTTCGCGTGCGCTATATGCTGGCCAAACACATTTTTAAACACATCGGGAAGAACGTAAAGATCTTTCACGGGGTGGAATTTTCCTTCGGGTACAACCTGAGCGTGGGAGACAACTGCACAATCCACAAATACACGCTGCTGGATGATCGCGGTGAGGTGGTACTCCATGAAGGCAGTTCGGTTTCCGACTATGCCAACGTGTATTCACACGAGCATGACTTGAATGACGGCATGATCGTCACGAATGAGAAGACGGAGATCGGTCCACGGGCGAGAATTACCTATCACGCCACGGTGATGAGCGGCGTTCGCGTGCACGAGCACGGATTGCTCGGGTCAATGGGCGTGGCTACAAAAGATGTTGCGCCGTATACGATTTCAGTGGGGATTCCGGCTAAGCCGGTAAAGGTGAAGTCGATTGCGCCGCAGCCCACGGGAGCAGGCAGGGAGGCAAAGTAGCCCGACTTCTTGCGTGATAACATCAGGAAAAATTCCATTCCAGCCATGACTGACCAGCTTCAACAGACCAGGCCGCGCGTGCTCAGCGGCATGCGCCCGACGGGGAAATTGCACCTGGGTAACTATGTGGGCGCGTTGCAGAACTGGGTAAAGCTGCAGGACACCCATACCTGTTTTTTCTTTATTGCCGACTGGCACGCGCTGACGACCGATTACGACGACACCTCGCGCGTGGGCGACAACACGATTGAGGTCATCCTGGACTGGCTGGCCGCCGGACTGGATCCGCAACGTTGCACCATGTTTGTGCAATCGCATGTGAAGCAGCATGCTGAGTTGCATGTGTTATTTTCCATGGTCACGCCGCTGGGCTGGCTGGAGCGTGTGCCTTCCTATAAAGACCAGCAGGCGCAACTGGCGAACAAAGACCTGCACACCTACGGGTTCCTTGGATATCCTCTCTTGCAGGCGGCGGACATCCTGATTTACCAGGCAGATTACGTACCCGTGGGCGAGGACCAGGTAGCGCATGTGGAGCTTACGCGCGAAGTGGCGCGGCGCTTCAATCATTTCTATTCTCGCGGCGCGAAGCCTCTGCTCAAGGAACCGGATGTACTGCTGACCAAGACTCCCAAACTGCTGGGCATGGACAGGCGCAAGATGTCCAAGTCCTACGGGAACTCGATCCTGCTGAGCGAAGAGGCGGCGGCGCTGGCGGAGAAGATCAACAACAGCGTGACGGACCGTCCCAAGCTCACGGACCAAGGCAGCCCGGACCGCTGTCCGGTGGGCAATCTGCACCAGATCTTCAGTCCGGCAGACCGGCTTGCTTACATCACCAAAGGCTGCACCCAGGCGGGGATCACGTGCGTGGAGTGCAAGGCGCTGGCCATAGAGAGCACGGAAGCGCACCTGCGACCGATCCGGGAGCGGAGAAAGGAATTCGCCGCCAAGCCGGAGCTGCTTAAAAAAATCATTCAGGACGGCGACAGGAGCGCTCAGGACGCCGCAGAGAAGACGATGCGCGCAGTGCGCGATGCGGTAGGGCTTTTCAGCATGGAAGGCTTTGAGCAGCACATTCCCAGGGACGCGGCGGGCGCACGCATGACGGTGCCGCAGGCGGCGGGTTCGGCCCAAAATGATCAGGAGCGGCGGGAAATCGTTACTGCAGATTGGGTAGAAAAGGTGTCCAAATCCACCCCTTTGCGCAAAGACAGGCCGCAGATTTTCATTACTCGCAAGGGCCGCAAAGTGGGCGTGCAGACGGCGCGAGCGGGAGAAAGCTTTAGCTTTCCCGACCGGCCTTTGAATGTGCTGGTTCTGCTGGCGGAAGAGAATGGCTATCTTCGCGATTACATACTGCCTCCCAAAGTGGTGCAGGAGCATTGGAAGAGCTTTGCCAGAGAAAACGGCAATGTAATGGTGGAACTCAATCAGGGGGCGATACGAACGAGTTCAGGCGAACTACCGGTGGAGCAATACGAGGGAGACTACAGCGCTTTGCAGTAAAAGGTTGTGCCTTCCGCTTTTGAAGCATTTAAAAAATTTGTCGCTAACGCGATCGTCTGCCTAAAGGTCCGCGATTCGCGGGCGAATCGCTAGACGCTGATACGGTAAGTGGCCCAGTTTTAAAACTCGCCCACTTCTCAGCAAACTAATCTACTGCTAAATTGGCTGCCGTTCTGTAGAATAGTCGCCCGTAAACTTACCAGAACTCCAGAGGTGACAAGATGAGGTATGCAGCAGAGTTATTCGGGACATTTGTCCTGGTATTTGCAGGCTTGGGGACGGCCGTACTGGCCGGCTCTCAGGTCGGGAACGTGGGTGTGGCATTTGCTTTCGGGTTATCTCTGCTCTGCATGGCATTTGCGATTGGCCCCATCTCCGGATGTCACATCAATCCGGCGGTAACGCTGGGGTTTGTGGTGGCCAAACGCATGAAGATTGGCATGGCTGCCGGCTATTGGATTTCACAGATCATCGGCGGCGCTATAGCTTCCGGCGTGGTCCTCTTTATTGCCACCGGTGCACCGGGCGGGTCGCTGGCATCGCTGGCGGGCGCAGCCAACGGTTACGGCGCAATCCACTCTCCCGGGCATTACGCCGCGGCAGCCTGCTTTGTGGCGGAAACACTGCTTACCATGCTCCTGGTGTTCACCGTGCTCGGCGCAACGGATGATCGAGCGCCGGCCGGGTTTGCCGGGATCCCCATCGGCCTGATTCTTACTACGATCATCCTGTGCGGCATCCCAGTCACCAACGGCTCGTTCAATCCAGCCCGCAGCATTGGCCCGGCCATCTTTGTGGGCGGATGGGCGCTGCAACAGCTCTGGCTGTTCATTGTGGCTCCCATGCTGGGCGGAGTGATTGCCGCCGGCTTGTATCTGGGAATCCGCGTCCCGGCGCCGATGATTACCGCTCGCCAGGCCGAGCAGGCTCTTCCCAGCCAGCAGGCGGAACGCAGAAGCGCGCGCTAGTCCACACATCCATATCGCCCGCGGTCGCTTCCGGAACTCTTTTTTCTTTACCCTATTTTACTCTATGCCTGATAGGATAAGGGCTGTAGCAAAATAGGTTGGTGGCCCATGGCCGAAGAACGTGATCTATTTTCCGGGGCACTGGAACTCATGATCCTGCAGACCCTCAAACACAAACCTTTGCACGGCTACGCGCTGGCACAACACATCAAGCAAACCTCCAACGACTTGTTGCAGGTGGAAGAAGGTTCGCTTTACCCCGCTCTGCAGAGGATGCTCAAGGCCGGCCTGGTCCAGGCTGAATGGGGTATCTCCGCAACCAATCGCCGCGTACGTATTTACCAACTCACTCCTGCAGGACGCAAACATGTGGCTCGCGAAATATCCAGCTTTGAGCGCATGCTGGAAGGTATTACCCGTGTTCTCTCGCCGCTGAAACAGAGAGGTTAAGTATGAGCTGGGTACGGCAATTGTTTTCTCGTCGTCGTTTGTATACCGATCTGTCTGAGGAAATCGAAGAGCATCTGCAGGAGCGGACAGCCGAGTTAGTGGCCTCCGGAATGTCACAACAGGACGCAGCCAGTTTGGCGCGCAGAGAGTTTGGCAACTCCGCCCTGCTGGAGGAGCGCAGCCGGGAAGTGTGGCAATGGCAGCCGGTTGAGCGGTTTCTGCGTGACGCAAAGCTTGCCGTACGCCAGCTACGGCGGAATCCCGGCTTCACGTTTACCGTGGTGCTCACACTTGCACTTGCCATTGGGGCAAATACCGCGGTATTCAGCCTGGTGAATACGCTCCTGATTCGTCCGTTACCTTACGCCGATCCGCAGGACCTTGCGATTGTTGTGCGCTACCTGCATGGCACGACTTCCAAGGGACACGTTGTGGACGAAGTTGACGACGGGCAAGACGGCGAAACCTGGGAATTGATTCGCGACCACGTCACCGCAGCCCGGTTTGCAGCCGAGTATCACGGAGCAGACGGCGTAAACCTTGAAGCCGTTCACCAGGCCCGCTACGTAAAAGACCATCGTGTATCCGCTGCTTACTTTGATGTGCTCGGCATCAAGCCGCTGATGGGCCGCTCCTTCACACAGGAGGAGGACACGCCGCACGGACCAAACTCCGTAATTCTCAGTTACGAACTCTGGAAATCTGTCTTCTCTTCTGATCCTGCGATTCTCGGCCGTGCTGTTCGGCTGAAAGGCGAGCCCTATAGCGTGGTGGGAGTGATGCCTCCGCATATTCAGACGACCGCGATTGCCGACGTCTGGACTCCG
>DATNDP010000031.1:0-4093 GCA_035553195.1 Candidatus Acidiferrales bacterium | reverse complement strand
CGATTGGGTATGTGCGCAAGGCCACAGTGCGCTGGGCGGTGCGGCACGGGCTAGTTGAGATTCGGCGCAAACGCGGCCACGAAACGTTGCCGCCCGAGATCAGCAGCGAACATGAGCGTTTGGGTGAAGAATACAAACTCATTGCGGAGCTGTGCGATCTTGATAATCAACAAAAGCGCCAGCCGCTTGTGCGCCTTCTTTCCCAGGAAGTGCTGAATCGAGAAGTTGTGAAAGAAGCTGAGGAGGTGGACTGGGAACGAGTAGCCAGGCTGGCAAACCTGGATCCAGGAGAGAGGATTGTACTCGACCTGAAGTTGATGGGGTTGAGATGGCGCGAAGCGATCGGCGCTTGCCTCACAGCCGCGGACCGTTCCATCTTGAATACTGCATGGAGACGCTTTGACCGGCACAAAAACGTGGTGAAACAAGCCCTGCTCACGGGCAAAGCTCAACACGTCGTGCGAAAAACATCACTGCCTGAACTGGAGCTGATGTTTACGGAAGGTGAGGATGGCCGGGTGAAAATATTCTTTAGAAAAGTTGGCTCGAGATGAGGGTGGAGTATCGGGTGATCCGGTGACCGGAACAGCAAAACCTACCACGGAGGCGCGGAGACGCGGAGGAACGCAATTCCAGAAGCGGGCCTGCCCTACAACGCAAATAAAATCGACGAGAATAGGCTGAAAGGGAAATCACTAAAACAACACTGCAGCGAGGAAACCGGAACACATACGCGCTTCACGATGCACAGTTAGCCAGCGAATTTGTCGGCGGCGGCGACCAGGGCGCGAGTGTTAGGTGGATCGAAAGCGCTGTGGCCGCAGTCTGGGGTGATGATGAGTTCGGCTTCGGGCCAGGCGCGATGGAGCGCCCAGGCGCTTTCCATGGGGCAGACCACGTCATAACGGCCCTGCACGATGACGCCGGGAATATGGCGGATGCGCGAGGCGTTGCGCAGGAGCTGGTCGTCGCTGTCAAAGAAAGCCTTGTTGAAAAAATAGTGGGCCTCAATGCGAGCGAAGGCGAGGGCAAATTCGTCCTCTTCGTAGTGGGCGGTGAAGCCGGGATCGGGCATGAGCTTGGAGGTTGCGCCCTCCCATCCGCTCCAGATCTTGGCCGCCGCAAGCTGCACGGCGTGGTCAGGGCTGGTGAGGCGGCGGTAATAGGCGGAGAGCAGATCGTCGCGCTCAGCTTCAGGGATGTGAGCCAGATAGGGCTCCCACGCGTCGGGAAAGAGGACGGACGCGCCGCGCTGGTAAAACCAGTCAATCTCCTGCTTGCGAATCAGGAAGATGCCGCGCAGGATGATTTCCGTGACGCGCTCAGGATGAGTCTGGCAATACGCAAGGGCCAGCGTGGAACCCCACGACCCGCCGAAAACCTGCCAGCGATCAATTCCGAGGTGCTGGCGGATTTTTTCGATGTCGGCGACCAAGTCCCAGGTGGTGTTTGCTTCCAGCGACGCATAAGGCGTGCTCTTGCCGCATCCGCGCTGGTCAAAATTCACAATGCGGTATTTCTCAGGATGAAAGAAGCGGCGCTGCTTGGGGTCAGAGCCGCCGCCGGGACCGCCGTGAAGAAAAATCACCGGCTTGCCGGCGGGATTGCCGCTTTCCTCGAAATAGATCTCGTGAATTGGCGAGACGCGTAGTTTGCCCGTGTTGTAAGGCTCAATCGGAGGATAGAGCCAGTTGATGGGATCCTTCATGATGGATGCGGGCAGAGTCTGGTTCGGCATAAGTGAGAAGTATAAAGGGCGAGCGGCTTCGTGCTTTTAAGGAAAGGCTTTAACCGCGAAGGGCGCAAAGGACGCGGAGGAACTGGGGAACGGAAAATCAATTCTTTTCCATCGGCCTGGTGGGTGTCTCCCTCGTGAGAGTTTGTGTCCTTCATGATGGACGCGGCCAGGTTGGGCATAAGTCGGAAGTATAACGTTTGGCTTGAGTGCCATGTTGTCGCGCCGGTTCAGGTGATGATGGTGGTGCACGGCAGTCATCAGTTACCGGGTCGCGCCCAGTTTCTTCAGCCTCTCTTCGGCGCTTGTTTTAATCTCATCGCGCACATCTTGCGGGTCGGCAGTGTCTGAGGGCAATAGCGCCAGTGCTTTGCGAGTGTTCTGGAGCGCCAGCTCTTTCTGGCCGGCGGCAAGGTAGACCTCTCCCAGGGCATCATAGGAATTCGGCGAGTCAGGGTACGCTGCTGCGTTCAGTTTCACGATCTCCAGCGCCTGCGCAGTGTCTTTGGCTTCAAGGTGCTGACCGGCTATCCCGAGCATGATTTCTTCCGGAATAAATCCCGCCTTGGCATTTTTGTGACGCGCTGCGAAGAGCGTTTTCTGAAGCTGAGCCGGCCCGCCGGGCACGTCAAGAAGAGCCACCTGGTGTATTTCCGCAGGAATGGCCGGGACTTCTGCCGTCGCTGGCGCGCGCCCTGGAGTTTTTATCAGCGTCGTTACATACCAGTTGACGATGGCTTGCGGTAAATCCGGGTGAACAGAGAAAATCTCCGCGGCATGATGCCCGGTCTGATAATGGGCAAACTTCTTTCCTGGTGAGCCACTGATGGTATAAAGCAGCTCTGTGATCGGCACCATGACTGGATACTGGTCGTCGTCGGCCACAGCAAAGAACACAGGCCGCCTGGATTGCCGCAGGAACTCGCGTCCCTTCACGTCAGTTGGCCCGGCAAGCAGAACAAGCGATTTCACCTCAGGATGGCGCATGGCTGTTTTAACGGCATTGTTCACACCGCAGCTTCCGCCGCCTAGGCCTATCTGCGCGGCATTCACTCTCGGCTGCGATTTCAGGTATTGGTAAGCCACGTCAATGTCGCCCGGCCACTTCTGCATTTCTTCCGGTGGCTCGATAGGGCCGGGGCTCTTGGGCGGATTGTGGGGCTTATCTCCGCTGTCGCCGAAGCCGCGAAGGTCCATGGTGACAACGCTGATTCCCGCCGCGGCAAGCTGCTGGGCCAGCCCATCCCATATGCGGCGATCATGATCACACTGGTGCAGCAGCAGCACTCCCGGACCTGGCTTGCCGGAAGAGAACCAGGAAGCTTTAAGCTTGATTCCATCCGGCGCGGTCAGATCCACTACTTTCGGGGCCGGCGGTTCTTTTGCCAGACAGGAGATTGCCGCCGTAAGAAGAATGCAGAGAAGAAGACGTTTCATGGGCATCTAGTCTGTGCCTGTACGAAAAGAAAAGCAAATGTGCGTGGGCATCTCCTCCTTTCGTTTGAAGGCCCCATGGCGTGACTGGGTTAACCGTATTTGAGGTCGGTGCTCTGTCCGACTTCGATGATGTAACCGTCAGGATCACGGATGTAACATCGAATCTCGCCGTACTTGGGGATCGGCTCCGTGATGAACTCGGCTCCTCGGCTTTTCCATAGTCGATAGCACGCTTGAATATCCGCAACACGAAAATTCATAAAGCTGTTGATGTGATTCGGGTCGGGGACGCTGAGCGTTACCGCCGGCTTGTCCGGGGTCGGCCCGCCTCCCACGTTTAGAATCATCCAGATATTCGCAAGCTGAAGGTAAGCAGGCGCGTTGCCATCACCCATGCTCAGAATGCGAGCGCCGAAGACCTTTTCATAGTAGCGAGCCGATCGCTGAATGTCGGCGACGGTGAGAAAATGCGCAATGCTCATCCCCTCTCGCGGAGGCATTTCGTAGCTCTTCTGTTCGATTTGTACGCTGTTCATTCACGTCTCCAATTCTGATGCCGGTTGCCCCGCTCAAGCGCACTCTGCAGTGAGCGGGTTATCAGTCTTCTCAACCTGGGAGCCACCCCACTTCGGACCGTCAGAATCATAGCCATTCTAATGATGCGAGTGCAAAGCAAAGCAAATCAGGATCGAGTGACGGTCCACCCGGGCACGGTGCATTCGTGGATGGCTACTGGTGATAATTACGAACGCTGGTCAACGTCTCGGGTCCCCAGGCTTTTGCAAAAAAGTGCGAAGAGCCCGGGCCACTCTGGCTCAAAGTTATCTTCGATCCCCCGGCCTTGCTTGCATCAGAAGGAGCGTGACGGAGATTTAAGCAAAGCAACCAATGTTTTCTCCTCATTTTAGAGTCATGGAGGTA
>DATNDP010000030.1:0-14924 GCA_035553195.1 Candidatus Acidiferrales bacterium | reverse complement strand
CATGACGGCGTAACGGGCTGAAGGCCAGGCAAAGATGAATCGTGGATCGTAGGCTTTTCCGCACATGGCATAATGTCCGGCGCCGAAAGAACCGCCGAGGATAACGGTAATCTTCGGAACAACGGAATTAGAGACCGCGTTCACCATCTTGGCCCCTGCTTTGATGATGCCGCTCCACTCCGCATCGCGGCCGACCATGAAACCGTTCACATCGTGAAGGAAGATGAGGGGTACCAGGTTCTGGTTGCAGTCCATGATGAAACGCGCTGCTTTCTCGGCGCTCTCGGTGTAAATCACTCGTCCGAATTCGACGCGCTTCTCTCCGGAGTGAGGATCGGTTTGTTGCATGTGCAGCGCCTGATTGGCAACGATACCCACGGCAAAACCGCCAACACGCGCCATCCCGCACACTATGGTTTTGCCGTACTCGGCTTTGTATTCGTCAAATCTGCTGCCGTCCACAACGCGGGCGATGATCTCTTTCACGTCGTAGGGCCGCGCGCCATCGGCTTCAAAAATACCGTAGATTTCTTCCGCTGCCAGGGCAGGAGGCTCTGCTTTAACGCGGTCAAAGGGCGCTCCCGGTTTGTGCCCCAGCTTGCTCACGACCGAGCGTATGCGCTCAACACAAATGTGGTCATTAGCTTCGCGGTAATCAATGGTTCCGGCGATCTGCGCGTGCATCTGAGCGCCGCCTAGTTCCTCCGCGGTGTACTTTGCTCCGATGGCAGCCTGCACCAGCGCGGGCCCGGCCAGAAAGAGTCCGCTGCCTTCGGTCATTAATATGGTGTCGCACATGACGGGGAGATAAGCGCCACCGGCCACGCACATGCCCATGATGGCGGTGATCTGGGGAATCCCCATGGCGGACATCACGGCGTTATTGCGGAAGACGCGGCCGAAGTCGTCTGTGTCTGGGAACACGTCTTCCTGCAGCGGCAGAAACACGCCTGCCGAATCGACTAGGTAGATCGTCGGAATGTGGTTTTCAATTGCGATATTCTGGGCGCGGATCACCTTCTTGGCCGTCATGGGAAAGAAGGCGCCCGCTTTGACGGTGGCATCGTTCACGATGAGCATGAAAAGACGGCCGTGAATGCGTCCCAGACCGGTGACCACGCCTGCGGCCGGCGCACCGCCCCATTCGTCGTACATTTCGTAGGCTGCGTACAGGCCGAGCTCGAAGAACTGGGTGTCGCGATCAATAAGCAAATTGATCCGCTCGCGCGCGGTCAGGCGATTTTTGGCATGTTGGGAATCGATGCCTTTCGGTCCGCCGCCCTGGCGGATCTGCTCTTCTTCATTGCGAATGGCCGAGACCAGCTCGGCCATGCCGCGCATGTTTTTCTCAAAGCGAGCAGAGGTTGGGTCAACTTTGCTGAGGATCTTGTTGGACAGGTCAGCCATGGGGTTTTAGAGCAAACCTGTTAGGGTAAATGAGCAGAACACGAGGCGCAAACCTGCGCGCTGTTATTCCTTCAGGAACTGAGATGTCTCCTTCAAGAACAGCTCCAATTGATCATGATGCACCCAGTGTCCTGCCTTCGCCACTTTGACAATGCGGTGATTGCGAATCGCGTTCACTCGGGGATCATTTTCCGGTACGGGCGCAAAGCTCTCCAGGCCCCAGAAGATGAGCGTGGGCGAGGTGATCTGGCCATAGAGTTCCACGGCATCGGGAATATGGTGCCCCAGCGGCGGAAAAGCGCGGACATAGTTATCGAATTTCCATACCAGTGAGCCGTCCGGGTCCCAGTTGGTGCCATGCAGCGTGAGGTGGCGCGCGACTTCGTCCGACAGGTGCGGGTTGGCCTGTTTCATGCGTGCAATCGCAGCATCAAGACTGGGATATGGATGGAGCTTGCGTTTTTCGAGATCGCGCACGTTTTCAATCCACGTGCGCAGACGCTGGCTGGCAGGGCTGTGCACACGATGTCCGGCAGGAAATCCGATGCCCTCGATAGACACTGCTTTGCTCACCCGTTCGGGATAGACGCCGGAGTAGTGCAGCACGATCACGCCCCCGAGCGAGTGCCCGACCAGCCGGATGGGAAATTCATGGATGATATCGAGCAGCGCCGAGAGGTCAAGGACGTGCTCCGCGGCAGTGTACATGGCGCCCGGAGCCCAGGCACTGTTGCCGTGTCCGCGCAAGTCGAGCGCGTAAACGTGGTACTGCTCGCACAGCGACTGCGCTACCCAATCCCAACTCCGCGCGTGGTCCAACCCGCCGTGCACCAGCACCAGAGCAGGTTTGCCTTCCTGTCCGTAGTCCCAGAACTGCAGCTTCAGCCGGTCAGAATAAAAGAAGTGAGAGATGGGCTCCATGTCAGCAAGCATTGTAAATGTGCAGCTCTGCAAATTTCCTACCGCGGTCGACGCGGATGGCGCGGCCAGCCGGCTCAGATGAGCGCGGATCAAAACTATCCAAGAGCGAGTCTGAACAGACACGAATCATTAGGACGCCTTCCAGTTGACGAGGTTTGAACGACCCACTTAGACTGCAACGTCAACGGTTGCGGCTCGTTCGCTCGCCTCAAGGCTCCGATCAGCAGACTTCAGCAATCATCAAAATGAGGAGAGCGAAGATGTCACGAGCTTTTGTTAAGTTTCTATTGTTTGTGACCTTGACCACATCGCTGTGCATGGAGGCGCAAATGTTGCCTAACCCCTATGGTTCACCCATTAGTGTTGAGAGTGCAAAAAAGGCCGCGGCTGCCGCGCTGGCGGAAGCGGTGAAGAACCACTGGACGATGGCTATAGCCATCGTGGATCCAAACGGGACATTGGTCTATTACGAGAAGATGGACAACACCCAGAACGGCAGCGCGCAAGTTTCCATCAATAAGGCCCGCTCAGCAGCGCTTTATAAACGGCCGAGCAAGGCTTTCCAGGACGCCTTCGCCTCCGGCGGAGCCGGGCTTCGCGTGATGGCACTGGAAGGGGCTGTGCCCGTCGAAGGCGGCGTTCCTCTGATCTCCGACGGCAAGATCATTGGCGCGATCGGCGTCTCGGGCGATAGCAGCGATCATGACGGGATCTGCGCTCAGGCGGGCGCAGCGACTCTGAAGTAGCACTGGCACTATCCACAAAGTTGCGCGGGCGGCGGGAACCTTCCAATTTCCCGCCTGCCGGTTTCTTGCAAGGGAAATGACACTCATCTTTGTGAATTTCTTGAACAACTCAGATTTGAAAATTTAATCGAGGTCGGCGCGATTTCCGGTCGTTTGTTCTTCCATTTTTCCGCCGCTCTGTGGGATTATGGCACCACTTGTAAGACACCACAGACGACGGATATGAAAATCAGAGCCCTTGTTGCCCTAGCAGTCCTTGCCCTGCTTGCGCCTTTGTCGGCGCAGGACAGTGTCCACAACACGCCAGTCGTTCCAGTTCCTCTGGCGGTCCCTGATCTTGAAGTCGTGAACCAGTCTGGAGAGCACGTGCATTTCAACTCCGGCGTGGTCAAGGATCGCGTTGCCGTGATCACAAGCTTTTTCACCTCTTGTACTGCATTCTGCCCCATGACGCAGGAGCGTATGGCACGGCTTGCCAAGCTGTTGCGCAGCCGCATGGGAAAGGACGTGGTGTTCGTCTCGGTGAGCGTGGATCCGGCGAACGACACTCCCGTCGCGATGAAGGCCTGGGGAGAGAAGTTTCACATCGGACCGGGATGGACGCTGGTGAGCGGCAAAACGGAAGACGTGCAGTCCCTGCTCAAGTCGCTGGGATTGTTTGTTGATGTCCAGCGCCATCAGTCGATGCTGATCATCGGCAACCAGAAATTAGGCTGGAGGCGTGTCAGCTCGTGGTCATCGCCGGCGACCCTGGCCCAGGTGATTAACGATATCGAGAAGGGTCTGCCTCAATCCGCGCAGAAGTAGGTATTCCAGTTTAGTTCTTTTTAAGATAGACAACGAGCAGCTACTCCGATCCAGCTACTCAGGTTCATCTACTTTGTCCAGCAGCTACCTGCAACCCGTGCTGCTGCTGGTTCATCTCACGTCACAGTCCCCTGAAGTGAGACATGAGCGCCATGGGTCAAATCGGATCGAAAATCTTCTCAATACAAGCATTTTTCACTTTCTTAGCAGCCATCACTCTGAGCGGGTGTGGAGGCGTAAGCACAGGAATCGGCGGTGGTGGCGGTGGCGGCGGAGCAACTCCGCAGGCGGTGATTGCGATTGATGTGCAGCCGGCCAATATTGTGCAGGGACAGAGCGCAACCATTAGCTG
The DNA here is from genome assembly GCA_035553195.1 of Candidatus Acidiferrales bacterium. Taxonomy (GTDB): domain Bacteria; phylum Acidobacteriota; class Terriglobia; order Terriglobales; family Acidobacteriaceae; genus Angelobacter. The sequence continues at coordinate 10,691 of DATNDP010000030.1, read as the reverse complement.
GCAGGTCACCAAGGCCAGCACGTTTTCGATTTCGCCATCGGTCCTGCCCGCGGGGCAAACCTATCCGATGACGGGATCGGCCACGGTTTCGCCCACCCAGACCACCACTTACACTGCGACCGCAACCGATGCCAACGGGCTGAACACAACCACGACAGTGACGGTCAACGTGGCCGCTGCCGGGTCTCCCCCGACGATCAGTCTGAGCATCAGTCCGGCCGTGGTGGCTTCCGGTCAAACCGCGACGATCACCTGGCAGAGCACGAATGCGACTTCAGTCTCCATCACGCCGTCCATCCTGGTTGAAGACCAGACCTCGCTGGAGCTGTCAGGGTCGGCTCCTGTTGCGCCGACTGCCAGAACGGTCTACACGGCCACGGCCACCGGAGCGAACAACTCCACGGCTACCGCACAAGCAACCGTCGACTTATTGACAGTGGGTATGACAGCAACTCCGGCGACCATCGGCGCGGGACAAAGCGCGACCCTGACGTGGACAAGCAAGAATGCCACGAGCGTGAGCATTGACCAGGGAATTGGCCCGCAAGCATCCAGCGGAAGCCTGACTGTCACTCCGGCCGCGACCACCACGTACACCATTACAGCAGCGAATGGCACGGCAACCGCCACGGCGCAAGCCACTGTGAACGCACCGTTGTCGGTGGCGCTCACAGCCAGCCCGGCAAACATTACTCCGGGACAACAGTCAACGTTGCAATGGGTATCGCGAGGCGCAACCTCAGTGACTATCGATCAGGGCGTGGGCACGTTCACCCAACCAAGCGGCAGTGCTCCCGTTTCGCCCACGCAGACAACCACTTACAACATAACGGCCACGGATGCAGGCGGGCATACGGCCACAGGTTCAGCGACTGTCACTGTCAGCACTGCCAGCGGCCTGCAGACGATCAAGCACATCATTGTGATGCTGCAGGAAAATCGCAGCTTCGATAGTTACTTCGGCCAGCTCGGCCCTTACGCGGCGAGCCGCGGAATCGCAAATTACCAGATCAACTCTGGGTATGATCCTAACCGGTTGATGCCGCTCATCTCCGGGGCGCTTGCGCATCCTTTCCATGAACCCACGCAATGGACTGAGGATCTCACGCCAGCCTGGAATGAGAGTCACTTTGATATTGATCAGCAGAAGGACGGCACCTTCAAGATGGACCGGTTTGCGAAGACCACGCACTCGGTTGAGCATGTTTTTGACTCTGACGGTCTGCGCGCGTTTGGTTTCTATGACCAGACGGATTTGCCTTATTACTACGAACTGGCCGTCCAGTTCGCCACCAGTGACGCATTCCACTCTTCATTGCTATCGAACACCTTGCCCAATCGGCAGTACATGTTTTGTGCCACATCGCAGGGCAGAATCCGGCCCGATCCAGGCGGACATCCATTATGGACGTGTCCCACCATTTTCTCGAGCATGCAGAACGCGGGCGTCAAATGGAACCTTTACTACTCCAGCGGCACGCTTTTGTCTCAGTTTGAAGACTGGAACAATCTTGCCATTCGTAACCGGACGGAGAATATTCAACACTTGTTCGACACGCTCGCCAGCCCAACGGCGGACCAGGATCTGGCGCAAGTAGTATTCATCGAAAACGGAGTGGACCCGCTAACGGGAGTCAATGCCGATGAGCACCCAGACCGGAAAATCCAGTTCGGCGCCTCATATGTGAAGAGAATCATTGACGCGGTGATGGCCAGCCCGGCATGGCATGACTCAGTGTTTATTCTTGGCTTTGACGAGGGTGGCGGGCTATACGACCATGTGCCGCCGTTTACGGTGGTGCCGCCTGACTCAATACCACCGGCCCTGACGACGACTGATCTGCCCGGCGACTTTACCCTGAGCGGCTTCCGTGTGCCCCTGATCGTGGTGTCACCCTGGGTGAAGCCGCACTTCGTGTCGCATACCAATCGCGAACTCACATCGATCCTGAAATTGATTGAGACGCGGTTCGGTCTGGCGCCACTCACGGCGCGCGACGCAGCCGCGGACGATATGACGGAGTTCTTTGATTTCGTAGATCCCCCAGCCCTGCTTACGCCGCCGCCTTTGCCGGCGCAACCCACCAATGGGCTGGCTGATCAAAGCAAGGAAGCTCCGCCGCAGTAGTTTGTCGTCGAATGTCGCTTGTTTTGCCGAGGCGCAGTGCCTTTATGATGAGAGAGTAATTTCATCCTGAAGGTGCTGCGCTCTCGTGTTCTGGATCCTGGCGCTTGCGATTGCCGTGCTGCTAGCCTTGCAGATTACTCTGCAACTCGTCTTTGCCGGCATTGATCGAAAGAAGTTTCCAGCTCCAGGAGTGCTGGTCGAAACTCCGGGCGGGCAAATCCATGTATGCCGATCAGGCACTGGCAGTCCTGCGGTGGTACTGGAAGCAGGCATCGCCTCTTCCACTATTAATTGGAGGCCTCTCCAGGCGGAACTCGCGAAAGTGACCACGATGTACAGTTACGATCGCGCCGGATTCGGCTGGAGTATTGCTCGCAGCAGAAGCGCTTGCACTCTCTCTCGTTTAATTGACGATCTGCACGCCACAGTCCAGGCTCTGGGCATTTCTGATCCCTTTGTTCTTGTAGGCCACTCGTACGCTGCGTACATCATGCGCGCTTATGCCTGCCGTTTTCCCAAAGACGTGGCTGGCGTTGTCATGGTGGACCCTCTCACCCCGCAAGAGTGGATTTCGCCGGACCGTGCGCAGCGTTGGACGTTGCGCGGAGGCATCTGGTTTTCGCGCGCCGGCGGCGTGCTCGCTTCGCTTGGGGTGGTCAGGTTCTGTTTGTGGCTGCTGCAGCGTGGAAATCCGGGAACACCTAGAGCAGTGCTGGCCGTGTTCGGGCCTAAAGCGACCGAGACCGTCAATCGCATTCTGCGGGAATTGTTGAAACTGCCGCCGGATGCCGTGCGGGTGGTCCGGGCCCGCTGGAGCACACCCAGGTTCTTCTGGACTATGGGCGACTACATCAAATCGCTCCCCAGTTGCGCGGCGGAGTTGCAAAACCAGCCCTTGCCTGCCGATATTCCGGTTACAGTGATCTCCGGCGCTCACCAGCCGCGCGTTCGTTTTGCGGAGCATGCGGCGATTGCACGGCATTCAGTCCGCGGACGGCACATCATGGCAGAAAAGAGCCGGCATTGGATTCACCTTGATCAACCCGACCTTGTGATTCAGGCAGTTCAGGATATGCTTGAATGTGTTCGCAACTCTGCCACAGAGGGCGTTGGCAATTCCTGACACCGGCAATGCCAGCATTTACAATCCATTTTCGGAGCCACTTCTACGCATGAAGAAAGTTGTTGCGCGCGAACGGAACAAAAATTATTACCGGGTATTGCACGTCCCCATCTGGATATGGGCGTTCTGGATTTTGCCCGGCCATCTCACGGCTGATCTTTATGCACATGGCCCTGATCGCCGCCACTGGATCTGGCTGGCGATTGTGACTGCTGTTTGTGCGTGGCGAGGCTTTGCGGGACGGCTCCCCGGCGCCGAGCCCCGGCCTTACATTACTCATTACGGCGAGGATAAGCCGAACCTCTGGTATCGCGTGGTTTGCTACACCACGGCATGGATCGATCTGTTGGTTCCGTTCGCCATCAATCTCATCGGGTTGGTGTACAACTTCTTCACCGGGCAGTATCCCATCATCAGCATGTACCGGAACGTCTATTACGCTCTGGCGGGCCTGATCGTTCTGGCCACGGTTCTGGATATTACGCCTCGCGCGCGGCGCTCAACCCGCGGCGAGGGTGAGGAGAAGGGCTGGTTCTATATCGCCGTTTGGATGGTTGTCCCCACACAGCTCGCCGGCTGGGCCATGTGGCGCATGGGTCGGCTCTTTGATCTTCCGGCGAACACGTTGGGGGATCTGCGTCTGGTAATGTTCGTGGTGGTTGCGGCTGCGTTCTTCGTGCTCGGCTACCTCGGCAAGCTGCCGAGGACCCAGCGCTATTACATTCCGCGGGGCACAGTTTCTGATATGGAAGTTTCAGCGGGATTTTAGAAAAGCCTTACCAGAAAGGAGATCGTCTCATGCCGCTTACCACCAGCCGCCGCGCGGAGCGAACCGTGCAATCTGAAATTCGCGTGATGTCCATAGAATGCGAGAAGATCAAGGGCATCAATCTGGCCCAGGGTGTCTGCGACACTCCTGTTCCCGTGGAAGTTCGCGAGGGCGCGCGCCGGGCGATGGAGCAGGGCATCAACAGCTACACCCGGGCCGAAGGCCTGACCGCGATTCGCGAGGCGGTCGCACAGAAGATGCGGCGCTTCAACGGAATTGAATGCGATCCCGAGACGGAAGTCATCATTCATTCGGGCTCAACCGGAGCATTCTATGCAGGCTGCCTGGCGCTGCTGAATCCGGGTGATGAAGTCATCCTGTTCGAACCTTATTATGGCTACCACCTCAATACGATCATCGCGGTGGAGGCAGTTCCCACCTATGTGACGCTGCGCGCGCCCGACTGGAGCTTTTCGCCGGAAGATCTGGAGCGCGTGGTTACCCCACGTACACGGGCCATCATGATCAATTCGCCGGCGAATCCCTCAGGGAAGGTTTTCACGCGCGAGGAACTGGGCTGGATCGCCGATTTTGCCCAGCGTCATAATCTCTTCGTCTTTACCGACGAGATTTATGAGTACTTCATCTACGAAGGCAAGCACATTTCACCAGCGACGCTGCCGGGCATGCGGGAGCGTACGATCACCATTTCCGGCTATTCCAAGACCTTCAGCATTACGGGATGGCGTGTGGGCTACACGGTATGCGACCGCAAATGGGCACAGGCCATCGCCTACTTTCATGACCTGATCTATGTCTGCGCGCCCGCGCCGTTGCAGATCGGCGTGGCGGAAGGAATCTGCAAGCTGCCGGAGAGTTTCTATCAGGAGATCGCGAAGGAATACGTGCACAAACGCGATCTGCTCTGCGGAACGTTGAAAGAGGTTGGCCTCACTCCTTCCATCCCTAAAGGCTCTTATTACGTGCTGGCGGATGCGAGCATCCTCGGCGGCAAGAGCAGCAAGGAAAAATCCATGACGCTGCTGCGGGAAACCGGCGTGGCCACCGTGGCTGGAAGCGCTTTTTACCATGGCGATGGCGGCAATAGCCTGCTGCGCTTCTGTTTTGCTAAAACCGATCCGGAACTGGAAGAGGCGTGCAGAAGGCTGAGGACGTTGCCGGAAAAGCTGGGGCGGCAGATGACGATGGCACGCCACTAATCCTCGATTAATTCTCACCACGGAGACACGGAAGCACGGAGAACACCAAAAAAACAATGTTGCCGCAGATTCGCGACAGATGAACGCACATCAATACTAAGCAGACGAAGCCAGAAATGAGTTGTCTTAATCAGCGTTTATCAGCGTTCATCAGTGGCAACTGTTTGTCTCCGTGCCTCCGTGTCTTCGTGGTGAATGTGCTTCTCTCTTATAATGAAATTCAATGAAATTTTCTGAGCTTTTACAGGGGCTCGGTATCCAGCATCATGGGGGCGATCCTGATATTTCAGGTCTGGACTACGACTCGCGCCGCATCCAGGCGGGATGGCTTTTTGTGGCGATGCGCGGAGAGACCGCTGACGGCAACCGCTACATCGATGCGGCACTCGGCAAGGGCGCAGCGGCGGTGGTCAGCGATTCAAGCTCAGAGCAGGCACGTCCCGATGTCGGTTGGGCCGTTGTGCCGCATGGCAGGAAAGCGCTAGCCCAGCTTGCAGCAAACTTCTTTCAGCATCCTGCGGAACAGTTGAAGCTCGTTGGTGTGACTGGCACCAATGGAAAGACCACAACTACTTTTCTCATCGAATCTATTTTGAGCCACAGCGGCAAGTCGTCAACTCTAATCGGGACCATTGAATACCACGTGGCCGGCAAAGTGCTACCCGCGCCGCATACCACGCCGGAGTCGCTCGAGTTGAATCAGATTTTTTCTCACGCGCTCGCCGCCGGAGCAACCGATGCCGTAATGGAGGTTTCCTCACACGCTTTAGAGCAGGGCCGAGTGTGGGGCGTTCCTTACGATGTTGCGGTGTTCACCAATCTCACGCGCGACCACCTTGATTATCACCAGGACATGGAGACTTATTTCGCAGCCAAGAGTCTGCTTTTCCAGGGCGCGGGCGCACGGCCTCCTCGCGTTGCCGTGATCAATGCAGATGATCCTTACGGCCGTCTGCTGCTCAAGTCAAGCCGCGGCATAAACGAACAAGTGATTGCATTTGGGATTCAGGAGGGCGATTTCCGCGCCACCGACATTGAACTTCAGCCCAACAGGACACGCTTTAACCTGGTCACTCCGGCAGGCACCGCCCCCATGGCATCGAAACTGATCGGCAGGATCAACGTCTATAACCTGGTCGCGGCAGCAGCGGCCAGTTGGGCGCGCGGGTGCTCTCTGGAGCGGATTGCAGAGGCCCTCAGCGGGTTCAATCAGGTGCCGGGACGTTTCGAGCGTGTGGATTGCGGCCAGCCGTTCACAGTCGTAGTGGACTATGCGCACACGGATGATGCGCTGCGGAACCTCACCGCCATCGCCCGCGATTTCGTCTCCCGTACCGGCCAGAGCGGCCGCGTCATCACGGTTTTTGGCTGCGGAGGCGACCGCGACAAAACCAAACGCCCGCTGATGGGCGAAGCTGCCGGAACGGGCAGTGATTTTGTGGTAGTGACATCAGATAATCCCCGGAGTGAAGATCCCCACAAGATTATTCGAGATATTCTTCCTGGTTTGAAACGAAGCGGAAACCAGCGTTACGCAGTGGAACCCGACCGTCAGAAGGCCATTGCCATCGCCCTCGGGGAAGCTCGGTCCGGTGACATGGTTCTGATTGCTGGAAAAGGTCATGAGAAAACCCAAACCACTCGCGAAGGTGTATTCCCTTTCGATGATGTTCAGGTGGCGCGCAAACAATTAGAACAGATGGGGGTGGGGAGAGCGAGATGAAGCTGCCGTTGAGGCGCATTGCCGAGTTCATCGGCGCCACGGGCGAGTTCGACGGGGAAGCGTTCGCAATGGGATACTCCATCGACTCGCGCACTCTCAATCCTGGCGACCTTTTCTTTGCGTTGGTCGGCGACCGCTTTGACGGTCACGACTATGTGCAGAGGGCCCTGGAAAAGGGCGGAGTCGCAGCCGTGGTGCAAGCGGAATGGTCCGTGAACGCGGACCCGCAGCGGCTCTTGCAGGTCGACGACACGTTGAAAGCCTTGCAGTCGCTAGGCAAGGCGGCAAGGCGCCTTTGGGGCAAACCTCTGCTGGCCGTCACCGGATCGGCAGGCAAGACCACCACAAAAGACCTGCTGGCTCACGTGCTGAGCATGCGATTTCGCGTGATGAAGACCACCGGCAACCTGAACAACCACATCGGGCTGCCTTTGCAGCTCCTGCGGCTGGAGCCGGAGCATGAGCTTGCCGTCGTGGAAATGGGTATGAACCATGCAGGGGAAATCCGCGCGCTGGGGGAAATTGCTCATCATGACGTGGCGCTGGTGACGGCGGTTGCGCCTGTGCATCTGGAGTTTTTCAACTCGCTGGCAGAGATTGCCCGGGCCAAGTACGAGATCATTGAGACGCTCTATCCCGGAGCCGTAGCCGTGCTGAACGCAGACGATGAATACGTTTCGCAGTTCGGGCGTGACTTCCGCGGGAAGGTGCTCACTTTCGGACTGCGACGCGCCGCCGACGTTTCGGCGGAAAACGTGCAACTCATGGGCGCAGAGGGCGCGAGGTTCGACCTGGTTGCGGGTGGCGTTAGAGAACACGTGGTTTTCCCGCTGGTAGGCGAGCACAACATCTATAACGCTCTCGCCGCGGCTGCTGCCGCTCTGGACAGGGGCGTGTCGCCCTCGCAAGCGGCGGAGGCATTGGCACAGGTGCAGCCGGCGGAGAAGCGGGGCCAAGTGCTTCAACTGGCCGGAGCGACCATTATTAATGATTGCTACAACTCCAATCCAAGAGCACTCAACGCCATGATTGATACTCTGGCCAGCATGCCGGCCCGGCGCAGAATTCTTTTGGCTGGAGAGATGCTGGAGTTAGGTCCCACCAGTGAGGCACTCCATCGCGATTGCGGCCGGCATGCGGCGGAAAAAAAAATTGATGTCGTGATCGGCGTGCGTGGAATTGCGAAGGCGCTGGCGGAAGCTGCATGCGGCTCAGGGGTCCAGGCGCAGTTCATGGAGACTCCGGAAGAAGCCGGTGAGTGGCTGGTGCGGGAGCTGCGATCAGGTGATGCGGTATTGCTCAAGGCCTCGCGCGGGGTAAAGCTGGAGCGCGCACTGGAGATGGCACAACAAAGGTTGTCGCGCCCCGCAGGAGCAAAAGGATAGAGTTGCCCGTCGCTCGCCCATTTACATTGAAGTTACCCCGGCGCGACCGCGCCGTATTTTCCACTCCATAAACGACTATGATCAGCAAAGGTCGCGGCAAAATCTGACGGAGGAATATTGCTCTACTGGCTTCTTTATCAACGGTTGTTTTCCCATTTTCCTCCGTTCCGCATATTCCGATACGTCACATTCCGCACGGCGTTCGCCAGCCTGACAGCACTTTTCATGGGCCTGATCATCGGCCCGGCAATCATCCGGCAACTGCGCGAGTTCCAGATCGGCCAGTACATTCGCGAGGAAGGCCCCAAAGCACATCAGCGCAAAGCGGGAACGCCCACGATGGGTGGCGTTCTGATTGTGATCGCTATTGTCGTGCCAACGCTGCTTTGGGCGGACCTTTCCAACCCGTATGTCTGGATGGCGACTATGTCCACGCTGGCTTTCGGGGCGATTGGCTTCGCCGATGACTACATCAAGGTTGTGCGGCGCCGCAACCTTGGACTGACCGGCCGCTCCAAGCTGCTGCTGCAGTTTCTGACGGCGTGCGCTGTCGGCGTGAGTCTGGTGCTGCTCACCGCCACCCGGCAATATTCCACCCATCTGATGGTGCCGTTCTTCAAACAATTCCGGCCGGATCTGGCCATTGAAAGCCTTCGTCATTATCCGCACATCTGGTGGCTCGCGTTTACGCCTTTTGTGATCTTCGTAATGCTGGTGCTGGTCGGGTCCAGCAATGCAGTAAATCTTACGGATGGCCTCGATGGGCTGGCGATCGGCTGTACCGTCATTGCGGCAGGCGCATTAACCGTTCTGACCTACCTCAGCGGGCACGCGGTCTTTTCCGAATATCTTGAACTGCAAAAAATGCCCCAGGTGGCCGAACTTACCATCTTCTGTGGCGCAATGGTGGGGTCGAGCATTGGTTTTCTCTGGTACAACGCCCACCCTGCCGAGATCTTCATGGGTGACGTGGGATCGCTGGCGCTTGGCGGCGCCATCGGAACTGTGGCTGTCATTATTAAGCAGGAGCTTCTGCTGCCGTTCATCGGCGGGATATTTGTAATCGAAGCGCTTTCCGTCATTCTCCAGGTTGGGTCGTACAAGCTGCGCAAGAAACGAATCTTCAAAATGGCTCCGCTCCACCACCATTTTGAGCTGGCCGGGTGGTCGGAGTCGAAGATCATCATCCGCTTCTGGATTCTGGCTTTGATTTTTGCGCTTTTTGCTTTAACCACTTTGAAGTTGCGCTAACACTCGCTCGGATTCATGGCACAATGGGAGCAATGGGCGGTCACTCGCGATGATGGACCTCAAAAACAAACGTGTGCTGGTGGTGGGCCTCGGACGCTCGGGCGCAGCCGCGGCGTTTTTTCTCCAGGAACACGGCGCTAAGGTTACGGTATCTGACACCAGGAGTGAAGCCCAGTTGCAGCACGAAGTGGCGCAGCTTCTTGACCGTGGCATATCCATTGAAGCAGGCCGCCACGGCGAGCGCACCTTCCGCGATCAGGACCTGATTGTGGTCAGCCCAGGCGTTCCTCCTGATCAGCCCCAACTGCAGCACGCGCGCACTCTGGGCATTCCTGTGATTGGCGAAGTTGAGCTGGCGTTCCGTTTTCTTCAGGGAAAGGTGCTGGCGATCACCGGATCGAACGGCAAAACCACTACGACAACTCTAGTTGGAGAAATTCTGAACAAGGCAGGTAAAAAGACGCTGGTGGGCGGAAATATTGGCACGCCGGTGATTTCTCTGGCCGGCAAGTCGTCGGCTGAAAGTCTGGTGGTGCTGGAAGTTTCCAGCTTTCAGCTGGAGACGATCGAGCAGTTTCGTCCCTGGATTGCAGCCATCCTGAACATTACGCCTGACCACCTGGACCGGCACCACACCTTTGAAGCTTACGTGGCAGCTAAGGCGCGGATTTTTGAAAACCAGGCTTCGGGCGACTTCGGAGTGCTCAACGCTGATGATGCTGCTTGTGTTGCGCTGGAGAAGAAGGTAAAGGGCTCGCTTTACTGGTTCAGCAGAAAGCAGCCGGTTGAGCAAGGTGCATTCCTTAAGGGCGAGCAGATCATCTTCCGCCAAAACGGAAAGGAGAAGCCGGTCCTGAGCCGTGGCGATATCACTTTGAAGGGGCTGCACAATCTCGAAAACGTGCTTGCCGCTGTGACCATGACCATGCTGGCCGGCTGCGATCCGCAGCGGGTCAGGCAGGCTGTGAGCGAGTTCCACGCCGTGGAGCACCGCCTGGAGCTGGTGAATGCCGTGAACGGCGTAACCTTTTACAACGATTCCAAGGCCACGAATGTGGATGCGACGATCAAAGCGTTGGAATCGTTCCCCGG
>DATNDP010000029.1:0-2062 GCA_035553195.1 Candidatus Acidiferrales bacterium | reverse complement strand
ATGGCCTCACCGAGACCTGCCCGGTGCTGACAACTGCGCAGGTCAAGGCTGGTGTGGATTGGCAGGGTGCAGAACGGTTTGAAGGCCAGGCGCGCACCGGTTATCCCTTGCCAGGAGTGGAAATTCGAATTGTAGATGCAGAAGATCATGACGTGCCTCACGATGGAGTGAGTATCGGCGAAATTGTGGCGCGCAGCGACGGTGTGATGGCAGGTTACTGGAAGCAGCCTGAGGCAACGGCGGCTGTTATGCGCAGCGGCTGGTTCCATAGCGGTGATATGGCCACCATGGACGAGAACGGCTACGTTCTGATCGTTGATCGCAAGAAAGACATCATCGTGAGCGGCGGAGAAAACATTTCCTCGTTGGAAGTGGAAAAGGTCATGCTCGCCCATCCTGCTGTTTATGAAGTCGCCGTCATCCCTGTTCCCGATGAACGCTGGGGTGAAGTGCCCAAGGCGATTGTCTCCCTGAAGCCGGGAATGCAGTTGGGCGACGGCGAGCTGATGGAATTTACCCGCAGCCGCCTCTCGCACTACAAATGCCCGCGCTCTATCGAGTTTATGGAAGTCCTGCCGAAAACAGGCACAGGCAAGATCCTGAAGAAAGAACTGCGCAAAAAGTACTGGTCCGGAACGGAGAGTATTCGTCCGGAAATGGCGAGCAAAAAGTAGTGCTTACCGCAAAGGTCGCGAAGAACGCAAAGGAACAACGGATAGTATTCTTGCCGCCGTTGCGTCCTTAGCGTCCTTGCGGTGAAAACGGAAGAATTATGAAGCTTCTCGAAGGCAAAGTAGCCATTATTACTGGCGCGGCACGCGGCATCGGGCAGGCCACCGCGGAATTGTTCGCCCAGCACGACGCCAAAGTTGTGATGTCTGACATCGATCCAGGCCCGTTGAACGAGGCTGCAGCTGCGATCCAGAAATCGGGTGGACAGGTGCTGGCTTTCCCCGGAGACGTGACCGACCCTCAATTTCCTGATCGCCTGATCAAAGCAACGCTGGAAAAATTCAGCGGGCTCGATATCATCGTCAACAACGCCGGTTACACCTGGGACGGCGTCATTCATAAGATGACAGATCAGCAATGGCAGGCCATTATTGATTGCCATCTTACTGCGCCATTCAGGATCATCCGCGCTGCATCCAGCTTTATCCGCGAAACAGCGAAGAAGGAGCAAGCGGAGCAGGGAAGAGCCAGAGCGCGCAAGATCATCTGCATCAGTTCCACTTCGGGAACGCGCGGCAATGCGGGACAAGCAAATTATTCTTCCGGCAAGTCAGGAGTGATTGGGCTCGCCAAAACTCTGGCCAAAGAATGGGGCATGTTCAATGTGCAAGCCAATGCCGTGGCTTTCGGCTGGATCGATACCCGGCTGACGCATGCAAAAGAAGAGCAGGTCAGGATCAAGCGTGAAAACGTCGAAATCGAGCTGGGCATCCCCGCAAACAACCTGCAAGTGATGTCTAAGATGATTCCTATGGGACGTTCAGGCACGCCGCATGAAGCCGCGGGCGCAGTGCTCTTTTTCGCCTCGCCGCTGTCGGATTATGTCTCGGGACAGGTGCTGGAAGTTGCTGGTGGACTGTGATGAAGAGACTGTTGATCAAGAGAGACCGCCATGCCCAAGCACATCTTTGAATCCATCGAAGACCTGAAGCAATCCGTTGGTCAGGAAGTCGCCATTACTGACTGGCTCACGGTAACGCAAGACCGCGTCCAGCAGTTTGCGGAGGCCACCGGTGACCACAACTGGATTCACGTTGACGTTGAACGCTCAAGGCGCGAGTCGCCCTTCAAGGAAACAATTGCTCACGGATTCCTGACGCTCTCACTGCTGGCTTACTTCATGGGAGAAGCCATCGCAATTAAAAGCGGTGTCCGCATGGGTTTGAATTACGGTATTAACAAAGTTCGCTGGGTCTCGCCGGTGCGCGTGGGTTCAAAGATTCGCGCTCGCTTTACTCTGGTCTCGGTTAAGGAGGTTGACGGAAACGGAGTGGAAGCACTCTACAATGCGACAGTCGAATCCGAAGGCGGAGCCAAGCCGGCTTGTGTT
>DATNDP010000028.1:0-2766 GCA_035553195.1 Candidatus Acidiferrales bacterium | reverse complement strand
ATCCGGGACCGCGCAGTTCACGGTGACAGCCGGCGGGGGCTTCATCAATGGCGCGTTGTTGCTGCAATCGGCAGGCTCATCAACCGCCAACTTGATCTCAACTGTGCCAAGCACTTCTTCCAGGCCGGTGTCGTTCAGCATTCTGTATAGCTGCGACGCTATCGATATGGCGTTCGGTTCTCTACCCTTCAAAGTGCTGGGCTCCTCCGAACTCAGCTTCTAGTACCCGCTTTCAGGCAGCTTTGAACTTGCCAACGGAAGGGAGGCCGCGGCTGCCATGGTCTCATCGCCAGAATTTCAAGCTCGTCCGCGCAACACCCTCGCCGGAAGAAAGATGATCGCCTTCACGACCTCAAGAATCCCATTTACTGCGATTCCTACGATTCGGAAAGGCAGCAACAGCAGCCACACTATCGGGTAGAGGAACAGAGCCAGCAGGGCTAGCGGCCAACAAATCACGAGCAGAACACACCATATGAGGAAAGTGAACATAGTCTCTGCGTGTATACGAAGCCGCGCTGCCTCGAGTTCAATATTTTCGCGCTGCCCCTTGCCTTGCTGATCTGGTCCTCTTTGGACATCTGCATTTCTGGGGTTTGTCATCCCATTGCAGATACACATGCCCGTCCTTCCCGATGTGTTTCACAACGGCATTTTCATGGCGGTCATCGCCCACGGGCTGATCGGGATCTCTTTGATATGGGATAAAGTCCTGCTACGCCGCCCTGAGACTACCAACCTTCCCTCTTATGTTTTTTGGCTGGGATTCATCAGCATTTTCGGGCTGCTGCTGATTCCATTCGGCTTTCATATGCCGGATATGAGCACCAGTGCGATTGCGTTCTCTGCCGGCCTGCTCCATCAGGTAGCAATTTACTTCTACTACGCGGCGCTCAAGGGAGGCGAAGCTTCGCAGACCCTCGCCATCATGGGTGGCTTCAGCCCGGTGGCAACAGCTCTGATCGCGATCCCTCTGCTGCGCCACCCGTTAGGAGGAAGAGGAACTCTGCTCGGTTTTTTGCTGCTTGTGGCCGGCGGGTTCGTCATGTTTCTGTCTGAGAAAGTGAATGTGAGGAAGGTGCTGCTGAATGTGATTGTTGCTTCCTGCCTGTACGGACTCGTCAACGACCTCCAGAAGGTCGCATTCGATCAGACGAATTTTGTGAGCGGGTATGTTCTGTTTACGCTTGGAACTTTTTTTGGATCTCTGGCGTTGTTGCTTCGGCCGTCCTGGCGCCGGCAGATCATCGAGCACTCGGAGGATACTCAGCCGCGCAGCCGTCTCTGGTATTTCGTGAATCGCTTTATTTCAGGAGTGGGATCGTTTCTCACATTTTATGCCATCAGCCTGACCAGCCCCGCGATCGTCTCTGCGATCACCGGATTACGATACGTCATAATCTTCGTGGGTGCCTATGGAATCACGAGGATGCGTCCACGGTGGCTGTCAGAAAATTTCACAGGAGCCGTGTTGATCGCAAAGACCGTCGCCACTTGCCTGGTCGTCGCGGGCCTGGTACTGCTGGGCTTGCGGAATGGCAATGATGAAGACCACGCGAGCCGGAACTTTCGTAGCTTCACCATTGCAGCAGGAAGACCCCGAAGGCCACCAGAGTTACTGCCGCCCAGCGGCGCCGCCCTACCTGCTCTTTCAGAAGATGCCGGGCGAGAAACGTCTCCAGTACATAGCTGACCGCAGTGGCTGGGACAGCAAAACTCACATTTGCGATCGAGAGCAGAGACAGAAGCGCGAAAAATGATACGGCGAGCGCGCCAATCCCTCCCAGCACAAAGGGATTGTGCGAAATGCGCACCACCATCTGCCACAAGGAACGGGGAGTAAACTCCTCGACCTCGCCCTGACGTTTCATGCCTGCCGTATTCAGCACGTCTCCGGCGGTATTGCATCCAGCAATGATGCCTACCAGAATCCACTTCATGCCGGTCATGGAATGTCCCCGGGTCCGGCATTTGTCGTTCGCGAAGGGGTCTCTTCAACCAGCACAACACCGAATGTAATGGCGCAAATGCCGGCCCAGCGCAACGCAGAAATCGGCTCCCCCAACCAAAAATGCCCGGTTAACGCCACCAGTATGTAGCCACTCGCTGTTACAGGCAGTACAAAGCTAAGATCAGCGCGACTCAATAGCGCCAGGTTGCTGACCATCCACAACGCGAGAACAGAAACACCGGCGATCGTCCAGGGTTTGGCGAAAGCGCGCACGTAGTCCAACGGTGAAGCGGACACAATCGCGCCGGTTTGTCGCATTCCGTGACTGAGGGCCACGTTGCCGATCACGTTGCTTAGAATCACCACAAGGATGAGTAATTGATTCCTGCGCTTGTGGGTTGAAGTCTCGCGCATCATGGATTTGCGCTTGGTTGGATGCGCCGCGCTCGCTTTGCGTAGTGAAAAATGGCTTTGGAGCAAATTTGAAACCAAGTTAAGCCAATTCCAGGCGCGAAGGCCAGTGGCATCAGTCTTTCCTCATAGGTGTCGACTTCGGGAAGCGCAGAACGCGCGTCTATTTCGCCTTGTGTAGCGGTTTTTTGTAGCTCTTGCCAAGACGCTCAAATAAAGCCGCGCACATGATGGGCAGCCCCACCGTAGCATCAACAAAAACTTCGCCGAAGCGCCCGCCTTCATCCGGTGGGACGAACTTGCCCCAAGAAATGGCCTCAGAGTACGGCGAACCGGAAAGCCCTCCCCAATAAACCGGTTCCGGGCAAATGCGAACGCCGTAGTGATAGCGTTTGAGGGGCACG
>DATNDP010000027.1:0-42466 GCA_035553195.1 Candidatus Acidiferrales bacterium | reverse complement strand
TTCGCTCTGGAAGAATACGAGATGCGGAAAGGCTTTACGAGAAGACCACAAGAGGACGAGCCCGCAACGCGAGGCAAGAACTACATAACGCCGAGCGGCCTGCAGCGCCTCAAAGATGAGCACCGGTTTCTGCTCACCATTGAACGCCCGGCTGTGGTGGAGGTGGTGGCGTGGGCTGCCGGTAACGGCGATCGCAGTGAAAACGCCGACTATCAGTACGGCAAGCGACGGCTGCGGCAGATCGATGGACGGATTCGCTTTCTCTCGAAGCGAATCGAAGCCGCTGAAGTGGTGGACCCGGAAGCTCCGAGAGCGGGGCAGGCGGGGAAGAGGGCGTTCTTCGGAGCGACCGTGCGCTATGCCAACGCCGCGGGAGCGGAGCACGTGGTGAGCATCGTCGGCACCGACGAGGTCGATCTTAAGCGCAACAACATCAGCTGGGTGTCACCTCTGGCGCGCGCGTTGATGAAGTCGGAAGCGGGCGACAGCGTAGTTCTCCAGGCGCCGGGCGGTACAGAATACCTGACTGTGCTGGAAGTGTGTTACCAGCGCATTGCTGTGGAACCGTTCCGTGAACCGCCTGGATCCGAGGTCTCGGGAAAGGGACTCCCTCGCCGGCGCTGATCATACCCTCGCCACTGTGTTCGAAATCCTCAACGAGGGCTGGCCATCAGATCCCATCCTTCAAGGGCATGAGCAAAACCTATTTGTCCGGAATAATCTCCGCGCGAATGAGGTGGTCCAGTTTAGGAAATTCTTTGTCCAGATAGGCGTTGCCGCCTTCAAACAGCTTGTCCTGATGTCCGGCGCGCATTCCGCCGCCGGAGTTTTCTCCGTAGCCGCCGTAGAGCTTCTCCACAACATCCCAGCCTTCAACAACCTTGCCGAAGGGAGCAAAGGCCGGCTCGAAATCAAGCGCGGAGTTGTCGCGGAGGTTTATGTAAATCTGCGTGGAGCGCGTGCCCGGGCCGGTGTTGGCAAACGCGATGTAGCCGGTTTTGTTGTGGACCTTCAGGGCGTCGTCCGGAATGGTTTTATGACGCCAGACGTGGGCGACCTTGGGATCACCGGCGATACCAAACTGAACCCAACGACCGGGAACGACGCGAAAGAAGCGGGAGTTGTCGTAATAATGCTCGCGGACCAGCTCGTAAAAGCGGTCAGCACCTTTCGGTGACCACTCGCGGTGTGTCTCGATGACAAAGCTTCCGGCGCTTGTGTCGATCCGGGTTCGGAAGACAGCAGGCGCATGCGAAGAATGGAAGAGAGGAAAAGCAAACAGCGCCGCGAGCAGAAGCTTCATCCGATCCAGTGTAGCGCAACTGTCTCGCTACAGTCGGGGAACGGCTCAGCCAATTAATCGCCAGTTGGGGACAAATCGCCATTTTACTTACTACAGCGGTCACGATGAGGAAAGCATCCGTTTGACCGCATGTTGCCGAAGGCATTCGCTATTCCGGCCATTCGGGCGGGCTGCACTCTTCACATTGCTGGTTGATGAATTCCAGCCAGCGGAAGATCTCGCCAGCATCGGGAAGAGCTGTCGGGTTGAGGTTGTGAAATGCGGCAAAGACCTCGCCAAATCGGTCTGTGATGTAGATGGTCGGAACCGGCTTTCCCGTGGCGTCGGTTGCGCCGAGCGCGCGGTGAACCTGGCCATCCGGATCAAGAGCTAGCAAACGCGACGACTGCGCAGGCCTAGCTCGGAACTTGGAACTCGGCTTTTCCGGGGTAATCACGAGCACACGGGCGTTGTTTTCTCTGAGCGCGTCTGTCCTGGCGATCAGCCTTGCAAGCAATCCGGCGAAGTCATGACCGCCGGTGAAGATCATCACCAAATTCGAGCGCTCGCGGACTGCAGAGAGCAGGCGGCGAGTGCCATCGGCCACGAGCAGTTCAGGATCGCGCAGGACCGTCCCTTTCTGCGGATGCGCGGCGGTGCCACCTGCGAGGCGTCCGGCGGTTTCGGCCTGCGATTTCATGCTTCTGTTTTCATTGTAGCCAACGCTTAAGCAACTTATTTTCGCTTTACATTCGACCAGCATTATCATACGATGGGAATGCTGCCCTGGCTGCAACAGGGAGGGCCGTTAGGTGATCACAAAGGGTCAGGCACATTAAAGATTTTGGCGAAGAGTTTGCGCGGCGACCGTACGGTCGCATGCAGCAAGTTCTTTGTTTTCCTAATGGAAGCCAGGAGGGAGGTAGGGGGCGGAGACAACTACAGCCATGGAGATTGCGATGTGGCCGCCAAGTCATTGATTTTCAATTTTCTGGTATCAGTGAGACACCGCAGCATCGATATTTTCGCCGCGAAAAATGAATGGAATAGTGCTGGTTAACATGAGATTGACGCAGATTACCGCGAGAATTGGCGAGGTTAATGGGGACTAAAGGCCATAAATGCCGCGAGGCCTTTACAATTGAAGAGAGCGGGAACCCGGGGAATCGCCGTGATCCCACCCCAGCAAGCCAAAAGCGGGCTTGCCGGGGGCCCCGGAGATCGCGCGGGATCGCAGCGTAATCGCCGTCATCGGAAAAGCTTGATAGCGTCATGAGAAAAGCGGGGATCGGCAGGGTCTCGACTTCACGACATGAAATCATTTTTAGATACAGTTCGCGAACGCGTTGTCATCTATGACGGCGCCATGGGCACCCAAATCCAGCAGCGCAATCCGTCGCTGGACGACTTCTGGGGCAAAGAGAACTGCTCGGAAGTGCTGGTTCTGAGCCGGCCCGACATTATTAAAGACATCCATGCTGCCTACTTCAAGGCGGGCGCTGACGTGGTGGAGACGAACACCTTCGGCGCCAGCAGCATTGTGCTGGGGGAATTTGATCTCGCCGATAAGGTGCATGAGATCAACAAGCGGGCGGTGGAGATCGCGCGCGAAGTGGCGGCCGATTTCACCACGCCGGCCCGGCCGCGCTACGTCGCCGGATCGATTGGGCCGGGAACAAAACTTCCCTCGCTGGGACACATCGGCTTTGACGCGATGTGGAAGGCGTACTTCGATCAGGTGCTTGGCTTGATTGACGGCGGGGTGGACATCCTGCTGATTGAGACTTGCCAGGACATTCTGCAAACCAAGATCGCTATAGCCGCTGCATTCGATGCCATGAAACAAGCCGGCAAGCGCGTGCCGGTGCAGGCGCAAGTTACGCTGCAGGAAAACGGCGCCATGCTGCTGGGCACCGAGATTGGCGCGGTGGAGACCACGCTGGAGCCCTACGACTGCGAGATCATCGGCCTGAACTGCGCGACGGGACCGAAGGAGATGAACGATTCCGTCCGCCATCTGGCGCACACCGCGCCCAAGGAAATTTCAGTCCTGCCCAACGCGGGCCTGCCATTTTCGAGTGGCGAGACATATCGCCTCACGCCGGCTGAGCTGGCGAAGTGGCACACCAAGTTCATTACCGAGTACGGCGTCCGCATTGTGGGCGGATGCTGCGGCACCACGCCCGAGCACATCAAGGCCGTAGCCGACGCCTGCGCTAATCTGGAGCCCGCGAAGCGGGAAGTGAAAGTCACGCCGGCGGCAGCCAGCGCCTATACCAGCGTTCCTCTGGACCTCGATCCCAAGCCGCTGATCGTGGCGGAAGAGATGAACACTACCACGCGCGTGGAGCACTTTAAGAACATGGTCCGCGGCGGCAAGTATGACGACATTCTGGCTCTGGCGAAGAAGCTGGCGGCGGAAGGCTCGCACATGCTCGACCTGTGCACCGCCATCGTGGGCGAGGACGAGAAGGGTTACATGAGCTCCATCCTCGAGAAGGTGGCCACGCGTGTTCCCGCGCCCATCGCGGTGGACTCCACCGAAGCCGACGTGATTGAAGAGGCGCTGAAACGCATTCCGGGTAAGGCCATCATCAACTCGATTAACCTGGAAGATGGGGAGAAGCGCACAGCAAAAGTCTTGCCGATGGCGAAGCGCTATGGCGCGGCGGTGATCGCGCTCACGATCGATGAAGACGGGATGGCTCTCACGGCGGAGAAGAAGACCGCGATTGCAAAAAGAATTTTCAAGCTGGCCACAGAGAAGTATGGAATTCGTGCGGCGGACCTGATCTTTGACGCGCTGACGCTGCCGATCTCGACGGGACAGGAAGAGTACCGCACAGCTGGTATTGAGACGCTGAAGGCAATCAAGCAGATCAAGCAAGAGCTGCCTGAAGTCAAAACGATCCTTGGCGTGAGCAACATTTCCTTTGGCCTGAACACCTACGCGCGTCGCGTGCTGAACAGCGTCTTCATGAAGGAAGCGGTGGACCATGGGCTGGATATGGCGATTGTGAACTACGCCAAGATCTATCCTCTGTACAAAATTCCTGAGGTCGAGGTGGATCTGGCGCGCAAGCTGATCTATCGCGACGTGAGCAATGGGGATCCGCTGCAGGCCTATATGGCTCATTTTGCCGGAGCCACAAAGCAGCCGCAGACGGAACTGGCGCCGCTTGAGTCCCTGTCAGTCGAAGACAAGTTGAAGCGCTGCATCATCAACGGCGAGAAGGCGCTGGGCGAGGGTGCTAACCGGCAATCGCTGGAGCAGATTCTGGATCAGGCCCTAATCAGCTATTCGCCCCTGGAGGTGATCAACAACGTTCTGCTCGACGGCATGAAAACCGTCGGCGAGTTGTTTGGGGCGCGCAAAATGCAACTTCCATCGGTGCTCGATTCCGCCGGCGTAATGAAGCAGGCAGTCGCCTATCTTGAGCCGAAGATGGAGAAAAAAGAAGGCTCACATAAGGGAACGATTGTCCTGGCGACCGTGAAGGGCGACGTGCACGATATAGGCAAGAATCTGGTGGACATCATCCTGAGCAATAACGGCTACAGGGTGGTGAACCTGGGCATCAAGCAGCCGTCGGACAATATCATTGCGGCCGCGCGCGAGCACAAGGCGCATGCCATTGGATTGAGCGGGCTTCTGGTGAAATCGACACTGGAGATGAAGTATGTAATCCAGGACTTGCAGGCGCAGAAGCTGGAGTTCCCGGTGATCTGTGGCGGAGCCGCGCTGACACGCAAGTATGTGGAAGACGATCTGCGGCGCGAGTATTCGAACTCAGTCTTCTATGCGGATGACGCGTTCGCCGGCCTCCACATCATGGACGACCTTACCTCAGAAAACGGAGAACGGGTAAAGCGGTTGGAAGAGGGACGCAAGGTAAAGCAGTTTGCCCGGGCCGCGGTTGCTTCCGGTGATGGCGAACCAGTGAGCACGGAAAGATCGGCTGTGGTGCAGCCTCCGCCGAACATCCCGGTACCGCCGTTCTATGGCGTGAAAGTGCGCAAGGATTTTGACCTGAATGAGCTTTTCAAATACGTCAACCTTACGGCGCTGTTCAAGAACCAGTGGCAGTTGAAGACGGCTTCTCAGGAAGACTATGCTCGGCTGGTGGAGCAGAAGTATAAGCCGGTGCTTCACGATCTGGAAAAGGAAATTGCCGCGAGCGGGCTCTTAGAACCCAAGGTGGTGTACGGATATTTCGCCTGCCAGAGCGAGGGCAACGACGTTGTGCTCTATGACTCGCCTGAGTCGAAGAAAGAAATCCAGCGGTTCACGTTCCCACGCCAGCGCGAAGGACGCAAGCTGAGTATTGCAGACTTCTTTGTTCCGAAATCAAGCGGACAAATGGACGTGATCGGGCTTTCTGTGGTGACGATCGGCAGCCGCGCGTCTTCAGAGACCAAGAAGCTTTTCGACTCCGGCGAGTTCACGCGCTATCTGTACTTGCACGGGTTGAGCGTCGAGACAGCAGAGGCGCTGGCAGAATATTTCCACAAACAAATGCGGGAAGAGCTGGGCATCGCAAGCGACGATGCGCCGCGGATTGGCGATCTGTTCCATCAGAAATATCGCGGGTCGCGTTACTCATTCGGATATCCGGCATGTCCCAACCTTGAAGACCAGACAAAGATCTTCGCTCTGCTCAATCCGGAAGAGAACATCGGTGTGCGGCTGACCAGCGGATTCCACATGGAGCCGGAACAATCCACCTCTGCGATTGTCGTCCACCATCCTCAGGCGAAGTACTTTGTAGCTTGAAACAGAGACGCACACCCAAACTAACAACAGAATTGAGTTCGATATGCGCTTCCGTAAATGCGTAGATTGATCTACTCGCAGTTCGCAAAAATGATGAGAAAACTTTCATGAATAGCGCTGGCGATATCCATAGCTTGCGTCTATAAGCGACATGTGCCTCACCTTGACGCTGGCGGTGAGGTTTTTACAGTTGCTCAACATGCAATGTTCATCTTGGGTGAGAGCTGGTTATGCCAAACGGAATCGCACAACTTTGTCCATTGAACATTTGGAAGTCCCCGTTGACGATCCCTCTGGCACTCCCTCTGAAACTGCTGGCCTGCCACGTGCATATGGGTAATGCAAGTGTATGCAGGCGGTCGAACGGGCTCGAATTGATCGCCTGCATACCAGTGACCGAGGGAGTTTCCGATGGTTTCAAGACTACGCTACTCAAGTGTCGTACTTGCCATCCTGTTTCTAATGGCAGTTGCCATACCAGGTTTGGCGCAGGTGCTTAAAGGCTCGATATCCGGGACAGCAGCGGACCCGCAAGGAGCCGTGCTGGCCGGAGCAACTGTGAAAGCCACAAATCTTGCTACAGGAGCTGTGTTCAATACAACGAGTGACAGCTCAGGTCTGTTCCGATTTAACCTGATTCCGGCCGGCGAATATAAGGTCGAAATCTCAGCACAAGGATTTAAAACAAATGCGGTTCAGAACGTCGCGGTGGTCGCCGGACGCGACAGTGGTCTGGGCGCAATCAAGCTGCAGGTCGGCGAAGCGAGCACGACAGTGGAGGTGACGGCCGAAGCGCCGTTGATTGAATCGACGCAGTCGCAGGTGACCAACACGTTCGCCGGCACAACCCTCACCACAGCGGCCGGCGTGCAGGAGAACCAGGGGCTGGACAACCTGGCCTTGTTTGTTCCGGGCGTCAGTTCGGCGCGCGACAATGGCTTCTCAAACTTCAACGGCGGCCAGGGATTTTCTGTCAACGGGCTGCGCGGACGCAACAATGATCAGCAGATTGACGGCCAGAACAACAACGACAACAGCGTGGCTGGTCCGGGCTTGTTCGTCTCCGACACCGAATTTGTTGGGCAGTATGTGCTCATCACCAACCAGTTTGGTCCTGAATACGGGAGGAATGCGGGCTCAGTGGTGAACATCATCACCAAAAGTGGAGGAAACGAATGGCACGGCAGCGTCTATGGAAATGAGAACAATTCTGTGTTCAATTCCATGAGCAACTTCCAGAAGAACTTTGCCACGGATGCAGCGGGCAACCCGCTTCGCCATCCTCCGCGGATGAACGATGAGTTCAGCGGGTTCACCATCGGCGGACCGCTCGTTAAGAACAAAGGATTCGTCTTTGGCGGCTTTAACAACGAAATCATTTCCACCACCCAACCCTTTTCCAGTACGAACACTACGCCGACGCCCACGGGTATCGCGCAGCTCTCCGCTTGTTTCCCCGGCAGCGCCAGTATCGCCGCGCTGAGCAAATTCGGGCCTTATGGAATCTCAGGAGGAAATCCGGTGCCGATAGACGTGGCTCCGGTGGACGTTACTGGTTGCGGGCCGGTGGAGATGGGCGGTGTAACCCGTGTGATCTCCACTCCCGTTCACACGTACGATTTCATCACGCGCACCGACTACCAGATCGGCAGCGACACACTCACCGGACGCTATCTCTACAACCGCACGACATTCTTCAATCTGAATGACAACGGCGCTGCGGGATACGTGTTCAATGAGCCAGCGCTGAGCCAGGCGGCTCTGGCGAGTTGGACGCACAATTTCACCTCGCGCATGGTGAATGAAGCGCGCGTGGGCTTCAGCAGGCTGAATGTGGAATTCGGCGGAAACAGCATTGGCGCTCCGGAAGCCACCGCTGATCAACTGCAACAGTCGCTGGCAAACATTACGTTTAATGATCCGAGCCTGCTTGGTTTTGGCCCGGCCACCAACCTCCCACAGCAGCGCATTGTGAATACATGGCAAGCTCAGGACAACTGGAACTATGTCCTCGGCAAACACCAGCTGAAAGCCGGCGTGAATTACACGTACCAGAGATCACCTAACATTTTCCTGCCCAACATCAACGGCCAGTTCCGCTTTGATGATTGGACCGCTTTTGCGGCCAACCAGCCCAATCGCATACGCATTGCTAATGGCCCTTCCTCGCTTGATTTCCGCGAGCACGACACGTTCCTCTACTTGGGTGACGACTGGAAGGCAGCCAGAGACTTAACCCTGAACCTGGGTGTCACGTGGACCTATTATGGCCAGCCGGCCAATTTGTTCAATGACATAACCACGGCGCGTGAGAGCAATCCGGCGACGGCATTCTGGGACCCATCTTTGCCCCTTTCGGTACGGACGTTCCCCAGAATTCCCGCTCCCACAAACAGTGTTGGGCCAAGCTTTGGCTTTGCCTGGGCGCCGCAAGGCGGAGGCATGCTAACTGGCAACGGGAAGACCGTGATTCGCGGCGGTTACCGGTATCTCTATGATCCGCCGTTCTACAACATCTATCTGAACATGGCCACGTCAGCGCCTGAGGTTTTTCTGCAGGCTTTTGCAAACGGGGGAGCTCCGTTGCCCACGGCGCAGTTTGGGTTGCCGGCGGTTCCCATTGGTCCCAATGTGCGTACCTTGCTAGCTCCGGCGCTTACACCGGGTGTGCTTGATCCACGCACTCAGGCGCAAACACAAATCACTCCCAACTTCGGGCCCGACAAGGTGCACTCCTGGAGCCTGGGAATTGAACGCCAGATTACGAACAATTCCGCGGTTGAGGCGAGGTATGTGGGCAATCACGCTTATAATCTCTTCCAAACTCTGGATGGTAATCCGTTCATTGCTGATCTTGCTCGTGATTTCCCCAATCTGGTGCAGCCCGGATTGACTCCCTGTACTGCTCCACAGATATCGCCCGCGCCGGGGGTTCCGCCTGGCCCGGACAGCCCGGACTTCGGACGCGCATTTTGCGGCCAAGGGGTGGTGCGGCTGCGCGCCAACAGCGGATTTTCCAATTACAACGCGGTTCAGCTCGAGTTCCGTGCCAACAACCTGTTCAAGCAGTTGACCATCAGAACTGGTTACACCTTCAGCAAAACGCTTGACAACGTAAGCGAAATTTTCAGCACGGGCCTCGCAGGCAATACGCTGTTTTCTGCGCAGAATCCTGGTAACCAAATCAACTTCCCGGGAGAATATTCTTTCTCAGGGCTGGATTTCCCACATACATGGAACCTGCTGTTCACTGAAGAAGTTCCATTCTTCAAGGAGCAGCGCGGAGTTATCGGGCATCTGCTCGGAGGGTGGGGGTTTTCCGGGAACTACCTGATTTCCTCGGGACAACGCTACACGCCAGCTCAGTTCAGCGAAATTGCAGCGGCAACTGCAGCCGGCGACTATTACGATAACGGTTACATCAACAATTTTATCGGGGCCGATTCAGCGCGCCCGTTCCTGGGCAACCTCAGCGCGCCCTCCATTAGCGTGGGTGGTTTTGCGCAGGATGTCTGCAACCTATTCGGATCTGGGACCCTTGGAGACCCGGCCGATCCGGTCTGCGGTTCGATGACGGGTTTGGCGCCAGCCACATTGGTCAGCATGACCTCTCTCGGCCAGAGTTGCTTAGCGCTCACGAACCCAACTCCAACGTGCAATATCCAAACAGTCACGAACAATCAAGTGCGTTTCATCCTGAACGCCAGCACTGCGCAGTCAGTGTTCGGAACTCCGTTTGGCAACACACCACGAAACCCGGTGCAGGACGCAATCACAAACACGGCCAATTTTTCGCTCTTCAAGCGATTTAAGTTGAGCGAACGCGCCGGCTTTGAATTCCACGCGTCGCTGCTGAACGTATTCAACCATCCCAACTTTGCCAGCGTCGATCCGTTCCTTGAAGACGCTGGACTGTTCGGCAACTCGAATGGTTTCAGCCCGACCGGATTCGGCAATGTCAAGGCAAGCGACAATGTGCCTGGCGTCATTGGCCTTCAGGGGAGTCCCACTGAAGCAAGCCGCAGGATCGTTGTTGGTGGAAAGATCACCTTCTAAACTAAGCCTCGTCACGCAAAATGGCCCGCCGCTCCGCTCCTGGCGGCGGGCTGCCCTTCTGATTAGCAATTTTCATGACACCCCCTAGCCCTATGCCATGCTAAAGCCGTCAATCGAACAGACGATGGCGCTGCGCCACATTCCTTTTCTGCACGTGTCCTCGCAGTTACTCGACATCTGACGCCCTGGCTATTAGACTCGGCATCGATCAGCACTGTCAGAACAGGGGACAAAATACGAATGAAATTTCTCGGCGGACTGGAACCGGCAGCTTATGCAGTCTTTCGCATTGTGATTGGATTTCTCTTCCTGTGCCATGGCGCGCAAAAGCTCTTTGGCGCCTTCGGCGGACACACGCAGTACCATAATCCACTGTTGCTGGCAGCCAGCATCATTGAATTTGCCGGCGGCATCCTGGTGATCCTCGGACTGCTGACGCGCTTTGCGGCATTCCTCGCCTGCGGAGAGATGGCCTTCGCCTATTTCATGCAGCACCAGCCCAGAGGATTTCTGCCCATTCAGAATGGCGGTGAAAGCGCAGTGCTGTTTTGCTTCGCGTTCCTCTATATTGCCTGCCATGGCGCGGGGAAGTTTGCGGCGGAAAAAGATTGAGCTTACGCACCAACAGCCAGAGTAGCGCTGTAGCGATCGAGCCCATGCTGGAGCTGCTCCAGGGCTGCGCGTACCTCTGAGGTTGGAGCGCCTACGCCAATCCTGAAGCGATCAGGCATGTCAAAGAATTCGCCGGGAACAATGCTGAGTTCAAATTCATTGCGCAAGAGCCGGCACAAGTCAGCTATCTTTCCTCGCTTGAGCCGCGGAAAGACGATTGTTCCGTAGTCCGGCCAGGAACAATCGAGATCGCCACGTTTCTCAATTAAGTCGCGCAGCAGCGCCCGGTTTTCATCAAGCATCGACTTCATGCGTGCGGAGATCTGTGGCAATTTCTCAAGCGCGATTACGCTGAGATATTCGGCAATGAAAGGGTATGTGGCCGCGTGCACGTCATGAATGCGCCACATCCGTGCGGCGAGGTCGGGCGGCGCGAATATCCAGCCACAACGGAGACCACTGAGGCCGTACGCCTTCGTCAGGCTGCTGGTGATGATAAAGGTTGAAGGATCAAGATGGAAGGCCGTCTGTGGTTCGGCGCTGAACAACATCTCCCGATACACCTCATCCACAAGCACGTATGCATTGCGGCTCCTCGCCAGCAGGCCCAACTCTCTTAACCATGAATCCGGCGATAACACTCCGCTTGGATTATGCAAGTTGCAGAGCACGATTACCCGAGTCCGCGCCGACAGATTGCGTTCAACTTCTTCCAGATCGAGGGCAAAATCATGATGAGCATTGCGCTTGAATCTCCGGATTTCAAGCCCCAGATAGCGCGCTGCGCCCAGAATAGGGTCATAGGTGGGCTGTTCAATCAGCACTTCCTCACCCGGTTCGGTAGCACCGGCCAGCGCCAGGTAGTTTGCGAAGGACGTGCCCATAGCGCTGACCACGGATTCCCGCGGTACGCGGTAGCGCGCAGCCAGCGCCTTGATCAATGGGTCGTAGCCGTAGATAGTCGGCCCATTGATTTGCAACTCCTCCAACGTGACGCCCAGCTCTGATAAGGAGAGATTGGCCATTCCGCTGGTGGCCAGGTTGAACTTTGCGGTCGAGTTAAGCTTTGCCCAGTGCATATAGGGCGAGCCGGCATCGACGCGAGGTGTTGTCATTTTTTCGTCCACTTCCAAATGTAATACACGGGCACGCCGGTTGCGAGAATGGCGATTCCGATCAGGGTGTTCGCGGGATAGCGATAAATGGCGTTTCCCACCACTCCAGCGCTGCAGAGGCAAAAGAATCCGGTCGTCCACGGATGCCCGGGAACGCGGAAGCCACCCGCCTCATCACTCTGTTTGCGGCGAAGCATGAACAGGCAGCTTGCCGTCGCGGCAAAAAAGATGAAGTCCATGGATGTGACGTAATTCAGGATCTGGTCGTAGCGGCCGGAAAGCAGGATTACCACCGTCCAGATGCTCTGCAGCGTTATTGCTACTACAGGCACGCGAGTGGCGGGATGGATCCAGGCGAGTTGCCGGAAGAAAACACCATCTTCAGCCATGGCAAAGTAAACGCGCGGCGCTGTGAGAACACTCTGGCTCAGGAAACCGAGAGTTGAGATAGCGATTCCCAGAGCAATCAGCATCGCACCCCTGGAGCCCATGGCCAGACGCATAACCGCCGAAGCAGGGGCAGTGGTGTTCGCCAGCGCCTGAACACCAAGCGCCCGTACACAAACAAAATTTACGGAACTATAAAGAAGGGCCACGCCAATAACTCCAAGTACGAGCGCACGGGGCAAATCGCGGCGCGGGTTCTTCAGCTCAGTAGCTACGAAGCACGCTGTCTGCCAGCCTCCGTAGGCAAAAAGAACAGGAATCATCGCACCACCGAAGTCAGACACCAGAGCGCCCGAGACGCGCTGGTTAACCAGCGGTGTCCACAGGATATGCGCGCCGCGAATCAGGAATCCTCCCGCAAAAACCAGCAGGCCGATAGCGAAGATCTTGGTGACCATCAGCGCACTCTGCACCGTTCCGCCGGCACGGACGCCCAGGCAGTTGATGATTGTGAGAACGAGCAAGGTGAGCACTGCAACTTGCCAGTCGCTGGTGCGAAGGCCCGTCAATTCCAGAAAATATCGGGAGAACGTGACTGTGACGGCAGCCATACCGCCGGTTTGAATTATTAGTAGCAAGACCCAGCCGTAGAGGAAAGCGACGAGCGGATGATAAACATCGCGGAGGTAGGCATACTGGCCTCCGACCTTCGGCATTCGGTCCGCCAATTCGGCCCAGATGAAGCCGCCAATCAGAGCCACGATTCCACCCAGCATCCATGCGCCCAGGACCAATGCTGGAGTGTGCACTCTCTGGGCAACAACATACGGATTGATAAATATGCCCGCTCCCACGGTGCCGCCCATGACCAGCATGGTGGCGTCAAACAGTCCAAGACTGCGAGCCAACGGCTTGTACGTTTTGGATTGAGTAGCGTGTGAGCTCAAGAGAAAATGCGCTTCTTAGCGAGAGGCAATCTTAAAGATGTTGCGCAAGCAATGGCAATTGCTTTTCGAACGGTTGCAACCTCAAAGCAAGTACTTCAGCTCAATGCGCTTTTCTTCTGCGGTTGGGTACAGCCATGCGCGCCAGTAGCCGCTGGCAAAGCATTCCAAACAGGAAAGCCATGCCCAAAAGAGCGCCCCAATGAGGACGAGTGAAATTGAATAATCCTGTCAGATATTCATGTATGCCAAAGCCGGCCAGCCCGGCCACGGCGCCAAACAGAACTGGCGTAACCATCACAAACACGTTCGGGATAATTGAATCAGTTTTTCCTTTCATCAACAACTGCGAGGCTGAGAATGCCGACCCAAGCAAGCCGAACAACAGCACAGGGCCGAGCATGCGCAGGGCTCCTGAGAGCAGCATGAAAGGTACAGCAGCCAGCACAGCCAGTGCGCAGATCGTGAGCAGGATTCGCAGGTAATCCCCTGCGAGCCGGTTGCGATAGTACTGATTGGTCGATTCCTCGTCGCGCAGCTTCATGGCATCAGCGAGCTGGTCCGCAGAGAGCTCTTCATCATTGCCGGCCAGCAGAGCGTCAATGGCATCTCCTCTCCAGGAGATGATCTTTTGTGTTTCCTCACGCAGAATATGGGCCCGCGTCATGAGTTCGGCTTTATTTAACCCATACACGGCAAAGCGCCGGGCTGCATGGAGGCAAAAAAGCGCGCCTTCGATGTCATTGCTGTCGAGGCACTTGGCCACGTTGTCCAGTTGATCGTGAGCAGCCGCGGACCAGGACCGGTCTGTTTGACCACTGCGTCTTTCCAGAAAAGCAAGTTCAACGCGAAACGCTTCCGATTCACGCAATACGCGGGCATGGACACGTTCATCCTCAATCGAACCTTTTTTGCGTTGCGGGTTGGAGGTCGAAACTGGTACAGGCTGCGGCGCTGTTGTCGCCGCTCGCCCGCTATTGGCCATGCGTGAGAGCAGTGCTTTTTCCTGTGTCTGGCTAAGTTTCTGGATGGCAGACGGGACATCAATCCACACCGCCTGGTCGATCTGCTGCGTCTCTGACGCGGCGCTTTCCCGGACCACATTCATCTTCCAGAACATCACCACTGTCGGCGTTCCATGATCGGCGTAACTGATGGTTCCCAGATAATTACCCAACTCGCAGGTGCAGCCGGTCTCCTGCTCAACTTCACGAAGCGCGGCCTCCTGAAAGGATTCGCCGTCCTGCACTTCGCCTTTGGGCAATGCCCAATCCTGATGACGTTTGCGAAAGACGATTAAGACCTCATCGCCATGTGGTGTCGCACGCTGAATGATTCCGCCAGCAGCGCGAATCACGGGGGTTTCCACGGTAACAATTTCGGTTGCCATGTGATTAAACCAGCTCTGGATTGTACCGGGTTTGCTGGAGTGAGGGGGAGATGAAATCAGAGGAAGTTTTCCACAGCCGCGGTGCGATTTTTGCGCACCGGATTTCAGCCGTATTACTCGTCTGGTGGATCGTAGTGCTCCAGACGGCGAAGAATCTTTGCCGCGGGCGCGGGGCGGAGCACATAGACCCATGAAAAAGGAGCCGCACCAGATCGTTCAGACTCAAGTTCGTACCAACGCTTGCCAATAGCAATGGTAACCATCGCAGTCCAGCCCGGTTTTGGTTGCGCGGAAGCGATTTGGATCTTTTCCGCCGCCAACGCCTGAAACTGATCCGGGGGAAGGGAACGCAGGCGTGCCATTTGGTTGCTCCTTTGCATACGCGCCATAATTTTGTAACCGAGGGTAACAGGCAGGCTCGGCACCACCTCAGAAGTGATCATGCCGGCGGCAAAACGGATGAAGCCCTCAATCGCCAAATACGCCAGCAGCAACGAGAGCGGATACAAGAAAAATTCTAGTGTGATGATAACTGCCGTCCCTGACTGAACCCATTCCGCAGTGCCGCGCATTGGGGAAGCCCATTGCTGCGCCCGAACCATAAAGAAGCTGCGATAGCGCGCCAGTAGCGCGAAGCTGGCGATGCCAAACTGCACAACCCCCAGCCACGTTGCGGATCGCAGCACCGTCGGAGGCGAGTAAGGCCGGATTTTGCGCCTGAGCTCCAAAGGAGCAAACGACAGCAGCGCATCTCGTAATGAAATAAAGGTGTGATGACTTTGTGACATAAGACCGGCCTGCAGAGTACCTTAACTCCAAAGTTCAGCAGAGTCTTTCATTAAAAACCTGTTAAGTGCAAGCCAACTGCTCTCAAAAAGCTCGTTTCCAATACTCTGAGGTGTTAATAGTGACACGAACCATTGGCTTTTTTTTCAGCATTGCTTTGCTGGCCATAGTCGGTTGTGGCGGGGTAAAAATGAGCCCCGGCCCCACCCCATCCCCCACCCCTTCGGG
The DNA here is from genome assembly GCA_035553195.1 of Candidatus Acidiferrales bacterium. GTDB lineage: Bacteria > Acidobacteriota > Terriglobia > Terriglobales > Acidobacteriaceae > Angelobacter. The sequence goes on along the minus strand of DATNDP010000027.1, from coordinate 26,892 downwards.
TGCAACGATCAGCAATATCATTGTCGTGGTGATGCAGAACCGGTCCTTTGACAACCTCTTCGGGACATTCCCCGGGGCGGAAGGGATCAGGCCCGGAATACCGGGATTTTCGCAGGTTGATGCAAAAGGTAAGACAGTCACACCGACGCTCCTCACAGATATTGCCGTAGCGGACATGCCTCACGTTCGGCAAGACCTGCTGAAGGTGTGGGACAACGGCGCCATGGACAAATATGCCTTTTTCAACGGCGACGTTGCCATGGGGCACTATGACAACACCACTCCCGGAGTCGATGTTTTGTGGAGTTGGGCGCAGCAATTTGCGCTCGCAGACCACTTCTTTCCCTCGGTGATGGGGGATGCTCCCAGCAATCAGCTTTATCTGATTGCCGCCGATGATAATAACTTCCCGTTCACGATCAATCCCATCAATGGCCCTTGCACCAGCCCGCAGACCACGTCCGCTCCTTATACTTTTCAGCACGTGGGAAACGAGCTATCGGCCAAGGGGCTGAGTTGGGCCTGGTACCACGAACAACTCGGACAATGTGGCAAGTATGTGCCACAGGAGAACCCGTTCCAGTTTTTTATGGAGGCGACGCCAGGGCCAAACATGCGCGACCTCAGCTCTTTCCAAACTGACCTGACTTCCGGCAGTTTTCCTTCCGTTGCATTTGTACAGCCGAATCCGGTACACAGCATGCATCCGAACGTCGGTGTGCCGCTGACTGCCGGCGTGACATGGCTCGACGGCTTCATCAAGGAAATTCAGGCGTCGCCCGTGTATCAGAAAGCGGCTATTGTCGTTATCTGGGACTCGAGCGGCGGATGGTATGACCATGTCCCGCCTCCTCAGATAGACCCGGGCCAGGGATTCGGCCCGCGCGTTCCCATGCTGGTGATTTCGCCATTCGCGAAGAAAAACTTCATCTCCCACGTTCAGATGGATGATGTCTCAATCCTTCGGTTCATCCAGGAGACCTTTGGGTTATCGCCTTTAAACACCCGAAATAGTCAGAGCAACGATCTAAGCGATATGTTCATGTAAGGAAGAATGGGTTAACGCAGTCAAGAGCTTTGTTCAGGATCGAATATAAGGCCCGGGGCAATGCTGGGCCTTTTCATTTTTCACGTGGAACGTTGTCGGCCGTATTGCTGTAAATTACAGCTGGTTGCGCTTGTTTGGGCCTGGTGTAAGCCGGCTACTGCGATGCTCCCGGAACTGACTGTCGTGGCAAGTGATCTAACTGGTCAGGTTCAGTCGATGCTCCCAGATACGCTTTGCGCACGTGGTCATTATTGAAGAGCATCGCGCTGGGGCCTTCAAGGGTGATGTGGCCGGTTTCCATCACATAGCCATAATGCGACACCTGCAAAGCGTAATTCACGTTTTCTCCGACCAGCAGAATGGTTACGCCCTGGGCCGCGATGTTGCCGACCAGCTTGAAGATGTCATCTACGAGTTTGGGAGCAAGGCCGAGAGTGGGTTCGTCGAGCATCAGGATTTGCGGTTCGGACATAAGCCCGCGTCCGACGGCGCACATCTGCTGCTCGCCGCCAGAAAGCGTCCCAGCTAATTGCCGACGCCTCTCCTTGAGCCGGGGAAAGAGATCATAGATTCGCGCAAGGCCCGGTTTGGCTCGCGAACGGAATGCAGGCAGAAAGCAGCCCATCAACAGGTTCTCTTCTACTGACATGCCGGGCCAGAGCTGACGACCTTCCGGAACGAGACAGATGTGGTTTTGCACTCTGTCGCGCGCAGGAAGAGAAGTAATGTCTTTGCCGGCAAGAAGAATGCGCCCGCTTTTCGCGGGAACAACCCCTGCAATGGCATTTAGAGTCGTGGTTTTGCCGGCTCCGTTAGAACCAATGATGCAGGTAACCTTTCCCTTCGCGATTGAAAAAGAAATGCCCCAGAGTACCTGAACTGCTCCGTAGCGGACTTCCAGCTTGTCGACTACAAGGAGTTGTTCCTCCCCAGAATCAGGCACGCGGAGCACCCCCGATGGTTGGTTTTCCGAGATATGCTTCAATTACGGCCTCGTTATTCTGGATCTCTTGTGGTTTGCCCTCAGCTAGCTTCTGGCCGAAATTGAGAACCGTAATGCGATCACAGACTGACATGATGGCCTTCATGTCATGTTCAACGTACATAATCGTGGTGCCCTGTTCGCGAATACGGCAAATCAGATCGAGCATGACTCGTGTTTCGGACGCGTTTAAACCTCCACAGATCTCGTCCAGCAGGATCAGTTCAGGGAGGGTAGCGAGAGCGCGCGCCACTTCCAACCGCTTCTGATCACCCAGGGGTAGTTCTGATGCCAGCCGGTTTGCCCTCCGCTCCAGGCCTACCATCTTCAAGGTTTCCATCGCGTGCTCTCGTGCAGCAGCCGAGCGATTCACCGCGCGCCGCCCATAATGAACGGCGAGTTGCACGTTTTCCAGTACGGTCATTGATCGAAATGGACGCACGACCTGGTGGGTGCGGGTCACACCTTTTTTCACAAGCGCGGCGGAAGCTATCCCCGTTATGTCCTGGCCGCGCAGCGTGACTTTGCCGCTACTTGGTTTATGAGCTCCCGTGATTACGCTGAACAGGGTGGTCTTGCCAGCGCCGTTGGGTCCAATAAAACCGCAAATCTGCTTTACCGGAACATCAAAGCTCACGTCCTTCAAGGCGGCTACGCCCCCAAAGTACTTGGTCAGGCTCTGTACCTCCAGAATCGTCACGTTTTCTCCTGAAGAGCCGGCGCAGCCGGTGCAGCAGTCCAAGAAGGCCGTCAGGCTCCAGCAAAACAATAAGGATCAATATGGAGCCGTACAAGAGAAGGTGGAAATTGGGAAATTTGACCACAAGCTCCTCTTCCACGACTCCAAAAATAATGCCGCCCAGCACCGGGCCCCAGACCGTACCAATGCCGCCGATAACCGGTATCAGCAGGATATAGATGCTGGTTTGAAAGGCAAATACGTCGCCCGGATAAATGAATGCGTGATAGCGGGCATAAAGGCCGCCTGCTACTCCGGTGAGCGCGGCCCCTACCGCGTGAATCCAGAGCTTGGAGAGAAACGGATTTACCCCAAGTGCTGCGGCTGCGTCCTCATCCTGCTTAATGGCCCGTAGCGCGAGCCCGAACTTGCTGCGCACGATGAGCGAAGAGACAACCAGAGCGATGGCCATCAGCACAATGGCGCAGTAGTAGTGTTCAATCTGATTGAACGCCCGTTTTTCAACAACACGATAACCGCTGGCTCCGCCCGTGATATCCAGATTATTCATGATCACGCGAGTGGCCTCGCCGACGCCGATGGTGGCGATGGCAAAGTAAGGTCCTCTGAGCCGGAACGTGGGCATGCCGACCAGAAACGAGGCAAGCACGGCAATCGCGATGCCTCCGAGGAAGGCGAAGTAAGGGCTCCGGCCGGCATTGATCATAAGCGCGGTCACGTACGCCCCCAGGCCATAAAACACCGCGAATCCGAAAGAAACCTGCCCGGTGAGGCCGCCTACAAGGTTCCAACCGATCCCAGAAACGATCCACACAGCGGTGGTAAACAGCAGACGAACGGTGTTGGCGCTGGGGTCACCGAGCGGAAGCAATAACAATCCAAGAAATAAAGCCCAAGGGAGAAGGAAGCCGAAGCGGCGTGCGCCAGACGGGGCCATCTAGCTCACCTTCAGTTTCCGTTGCCACAAGCCCGCAATCCCTTTCGGCATCACGACAAGCACCACCACCAGCAGCGCGAAAGCAATCGCCTGCTGATAGCTGGCTGGCAAGACCTGCACGCTGAAGGTTTCAACCAGCGCGAGCACCAGCGCGCCCACGGCTACGCCGGATACGGACTCAAGGCCGCCGAGAACGATGATTACAAAAGACCTCAACAGAAATGGGCGGCCAAAATCAGGGTTGAAGGAATAAAGCATGGCGAGCAATGCGCCGGCAAAGCCTGCGAAGGCGGTGCCGAGCCCAAAGGTTAAACGGGCAGTCTTCTGATCATCAACTCCAACGATCTGGGCAGCATAAGGGTTCTGGATCAGAGAGCGCATCGAGCGCCCGAACCAGCTCCAATTGAAAATGATTTGAAGCACGATGAGCGAAACCACTGCTGCAGCGAAGACGATCAGGCTGACGGTGGCGACGGAAATCTGGCCGAACTGTATTGAACTGAATGTTCGCGGGGTACTGATGGAGTAATCTTCGTTGCCATACCACTTATAGGCAACATTCTGGAGTACCAGCCAGAGACCAAACGTAAGCAGCAGCGACGAAAGAGTTGGTGTGCTGGAATGGGGCAGCCATCGCACCAGCAGCCAATGGATAGCAACACCGAACAGGAAGAACGCGGGCAGGGCGAGTACCGCCCCCAGAATGGGATCCAGGTGAAAGCGGTTAAACACTTCATAGGCGAAGTACGCGCCCAGCATGAGAAAGCCGGCGTGAGCAAGATTGACGATCTTCATCACGCCATAGATCACCGTCATCCCCACAGCCATAGCTGCGTAGATGCCCGCGAGCAGAAGCGATTTGATGATCAGGTCAAGATAATCGCTAGCAGTCATAGACCCGGCCGAACGTACTTACGGTCTGGGCACAATCGGTGACCCAGTGGCAGCATCCTTCGGATAAACGATGTCCACCTTGTCGCCGGGTTTGTTTTGCGTCACCAGAAACGGATAATCAGTCTGGCCATTGGAGCCGAACTTAAGGACCTGACCGGGCACAAGAGAGTTTTTCAGTTGCGCCTTGGCAAGAGCATTGCGAATGGCGGTTCCGTCCGTTGACCCGGCTGCCTCGATTGCCTGCGCCAGGATTCGCATCGCGTCATAAGCGATGGCGGCATACCATGAGTCGGGAGGCCGGCCATATTCGGCCTTGTATTCGTCTACGAACTTTTTCGCCTGCGGATAGGGGAGCTTGTCTGACCACCAGAGCGCGGCGAGGATGTAGTCCGTTCCAGCGCCAAGAGCTTTACGGGCGTCGGATTCAGGACCGCGTGCGCCATAGCTCACAACCTGATGGTGGAGTCCGGCCTGAAGATACTGCCGCTGCATGGTGATGTAATCCTGCAGGTGGGCGTCGGAAAGAAAAATGTCCGCGTGTGCCGTTTTCACCTTCTGCAGCAGTCCGGAGAAGTCGGTGCCGCCGAGTTCAAACTTTTCGTTCAACACAACCGTGAAGTAACCGGGATGTTTGCTGATCCAGCCCTGGATGCCGTTGACGTAGTCAGCACCATGGTCCGTGTTCTCGACGACAAGAGCGATTTTGAGACCCTTTTTGAGTTTGCCCTGGTCCACCATGCTGCCAAGAAATTCGGCCGTCGTTTCGCCCAGGAGCAAAATGGGGCTTAATGCGCCGAAGGTGTATTTATAGCCGCGGCTGAAGATGCTGGTAGCGGCCGCGCCGGGAGTGATCCACGGAATCTTGTAGCGATCGGGCATCACGGATTCCGCTTCGCCCAGAGCGGTGGAGTATCCGCCAAGCACTGCTGTTGCCTTGTCGGAGCTCATGACGCGCTCGCAAAGGGAGGCGGACTTTGCCGAATCAGAACCGTCATCATAAAAGACTTCTTTCACCTGGAGCTTTTTGCCTTTAACAGTGATTCCACCCTTTGCGTTGATTTGCTTGATGGCGAGCTCAATCCCTTCTTTCTGATAGAGCCCTGGTTTGGCTTCCCGCCCCGTGGTGGGCATGACCACGCCGACGACAATGGAATTTTGCGCTGAAGCGGTAACAATGCCGAATGACGCAATCAACAGAACTGAAAGGATCCAACGACGGATGTGAAGTGATGAACTCACCATGCCAATCTCCTCTCGAAATGAGTTTCTGGATCGGAACGCACTTACGCATCTAGCGAGAACGGCGAAATCAGGCTGGTGCATGATAGCCCTGCGAATGCCGTAAGGACAAGTGCAATTGCCCCTTCATGTCGGTACGGGAGCAGATTAAGAGAGAGTAGGCTTCGGGCCGCTGCTCGCACTGTGAGTCGCTATCCTGGCTTATCTAAATCAGATTAAGGGCCTTCTGACGGTTACCCGGCGTCTTTTCCCGTTTCTGCTTGACATCTCCAGCAATCTGGCTAGGCTAGGTTGCCAAATAGAGGGCTCGGCGGCCGGCGCCGATTCGCAGGCCGCTCCTGGACCAGTGTTCAACATTCAAGGTGTGGTTTCTGGAATGCTTGTTTGCTGCAGGGTTGAGCCGGAGAGAGACTAATTCGAAAAGGCGTCGCAAACCAAGGCGCCCCAGGAGAGATTCACAATGGCTACAAATGCGACCACGATGTCCACGCCGGGGCCAGGTAAGGATTTCAGCATCTGGACTGTGATTTGGGCTTCCTCGTCTGGAACCATGATCGAATGGTATGACTTCTACCTATACGGCAGCCTTGCCGTATTCTTTTCCACACTTTTCTTCCCCAAAGGGAACGAAACGGCTGCGCTATTGGCGAGCTTTGCAACTTTCGGCGCTGGGTTTCTGGTGAGACCTTTCGGAGCAATCGTCTTTGGCCGCGTCGGAGATCTGATCGGGCGCAAGTATGCGTTTTTGGTCACACTGACCATCATGGGTCTTTCCACCACGCTGGTTGGTTTGCTTCCGACATATGAAAGCGTCGGAATTCTGGCGCCCACGCTTTTGGTGGGCTTGCGCCTACTGCAGGGATTGGCGCTGGGCGGTGAATATGGTGGCGCTGCCACTTACGTTGCTGAGCACTCGCCCGACCACAAACGCGGCTATTTGACGAGTTACATCCAGACCACTGCAACCGTGGGATTCCTGCTGGCACTTGTGGTGATAGGAGTTACCAGACACTGGATGGGCGATGCCACGTTTCGTAGCTGGGGCTGGCGGGTTCCTTTCCTCATCTCCGCCATCCTGGTGATCATCTCCATCTATATCCGGCTCAAGCTCAAGGAATCGCCTTTGTATGCGCGCCTCAAAGATCAGGGCAAGAGTTCCAAAGCGCCTTTGAAAGACAGCTTCACCAGCGGAAAGAACTGGAAGCTCATCTTCCTGGCGCTATTTGGAGCAACCGCGGGCGAGGCTGTGGTCTGGTACACCGGCCAGTTCTACGCTCTGTTTTTCCTCCAGACGATCTGCAAGGTTCCATGGCAGACGGCTTACACCGTGGTTGCAGTTTCTCTCGTGATCGGCACTCCGTTCTTCCTCGTATTCGGCGCCTGGAGTGACAAGATTGGCCGCATGAAGATCATGTGCTATGGATGCCTGCTGGCGGCGATTACGTATTATCCGCTGTACGCCGGCATGAAGCATTTCTCCAGCCCCATCAACGTACCGATGTTGACGCTTCTGGTCACCATTCAGGTGATTTACGTGACCATGGTTTATGGCCCGATTGCCGCATTCCTGGTGGAGTTGTTCCCGGCAAAGATCCGTTACACCTCCATGTCTCTGCCGTACCACATTGGCAATGGCTGGTTTGGCGGCTTCATGCCGTTGATCGCCACCGCCATTGTGGCGGCAACAGCGACCAGCACGAATCCCTGGATCAAGGCCCATTCCATTTATATGGGTCTGGTGTACCCGATCATCGTTGCCCTGATTACGTTCTTTGTCGGGATGTTCATGATCGGAGAAACCAAAGACACTAAGATTTGGGCAGAGGTCGCTCCCCAAGCCGCAGCCGGGGATTGATGCCCCGCGCTTGCCCAAACACGCGTTCCGGGGTGTACGATTATCTGTTTCGAACGGCGCGGGTGGCCTAACCACCACCCGCGCATTATTGCGGCTCACCCCCTCAGGGTCCTTTTCGAGTTCGACAAGTTCGCGTTCGAATCACGAGAGGTCAATACCATGGCTGACGCTCGCTTAATGAAACCCACCGAACAAGAGACAGAACTGACTGAAGCACAGATTGCCGTCCATTGGCGAGAAGAACAGTATTACTACCCGAGCGCTAAATTTATTGGTCAATCCAATGTTTCCGATCCCGCTGTAAACGAGCGGTTCAGTGAAAAGAATTTTCCTGAGTGTTTCCGCGAGTACGCAGACCTGCTGAGTTGGGACCAGTACTGGCACACTACGCTCGACACCAGCGATGCGCCGTTTTGGAAATGGTTTGTGGGCGGGAAGCTGAACGTCGCCTACAACTGCATTGACCGCCATCTGGAGAAATACAGGAACAAAGCAGCATTCATCTTTGTGGGCGAGCCCGAGGAAGACCCGCCGCTCGCCATTACTTATCAGGACCTCTATTACCGCGTAAATGAAATGGCCGCGCTGCTGCGTGATTTTTGCGGGCTGAAAACCGGCGATCGGGTGACCATCCACATGCCGGTGGTCCCTGAGCTCCCGGTGACCATGCTGGCCTGCGCGCGCCTTGGTCTGATTCACTCGGTTGTGTTCGGCGGGTTCAGCGGAGAAGCTTGCGGCATGCGCGCCGCCGACTCGGGCAGCAAAGTGCTGGTCACCATTGATGGCTACTATCGCAGCGGTCACATGACGGATCATCGCGAAAAAGCTGACATCGCCGTGGACGTTGCTCATAAGGAAGGACACAAGATTGAAAAGGTCCTGGTATGGCGCCGCGAATCAGGGAAATATCATTCCGCCAAGCCGATGGTCCAGGGTCGCGACTTTTTTGTTGATGAGCTGCTGAGGAGATATCACGGCCAGATCGTTGCTCCTGTTTCCATGCCGTCAGAAGCGCCGCTGTTTCTGATGTACACCAGCGGCACCACGGGCCGGCCCAAAGGCTGCCAGCACGGCACCGGCGGGTATCTCTCGTATGTCGCAGCCACTTCCAAGTTCATTCAGGACATCCATCCTGAAGATGTTTACTGGTGCATGGCCGATATCGGGTGGATTACCGGTCATTCTTATATCGTTTATGGGCCGCTGGCTCTCGCTGCTACCAGCGTGCTGTATGAAGGCGTGCCAAACTACCCCGATGCAGGCCGCCCCTGGCGAGTGGCCAAGCGCCTGGATGTCAACATCTTTCATACGTCACCAACAGCCATTCGCATGCTGCGCAAAGCCGGTCCTGATGAGCCCGCGAAATATGACTACCACTTCAAACACATGACCACTGTGGGCGAGCCAATTGAGCCGGAAGTGTGGAAGTGGTACTACGAAGTGGTGGGCAAAGGCGAAGCGGTGATCGTAGACACATGGTGGCAGACCGAGACAGGCGGGTTCCTCTGCAGCACGAAACCTGCGATCGATCCTATGAAGCCGGGCAGCGCAGGCCCGCCGATCCCGGGCATTTATCCCGTGATTTTTGACGAGGAAGGAAAAGAAGTGAAGCCGGGCTCCGGAAAGGCAGGGAACATTTGCATTCGCAATCCGTGGCCCGGAATTTTCCAAACAATCTGGGGAGACCGCGAGCGCTTTGTTCGCCAGTACTACCAGAAGTACAACCGCAATAAAGACAGCAAGGATTGGCGCGACTGGCCTTACTTCGCTGGCGACGGCGCAGTGCAGGCGCCTGACGGATACTTCCGCATTCTCGGCCGCGTGGATGACGTGATTAACGTGGCCGGACACCGCCTTGGCACCAAGGAGTTGGAGTCGGCATGTCTGACGGTCGGAGAGGTTGCGGAAGCGGCAGTTATTCCTGTCGCGGACGAGGTCAAAGGCCGGGTTCCGGAAGTCTATGTCTCGCTTAAGCCCGGCGTCCCGCAGGCCGGCGGCCTGGTTGAAGACAAAGTCAGGGAAGCCATTGAAGGCCAGATCGGAAAAATTGCACGTCCTCGCAAGATACACGTGGTTCCTGACATGCCGAAGACCCGTTCAGGTAAAATCATGCGGCGTGTTCTGGCAGCCATTTCCAACCAGATGGATACCGGTGACGTGACCACGCTGGCCAACCCGGATGTGGTTGAGCAGATCCGCGTGATGGTGCAGGGAAATAAGAAAGTCGCGTTGAAGGACGCGCCTGAGGACATCAAGAGGTTCGGTGAGGAGCGATAGCGTTTCGTCTAGCAGAACAGAAGGTGCAGTAAGCCGTACGAACCCAGAACGGTTTTGCATGCTGAACTGAGGAGGACGTAAATGAAGGATGACAAGAAGGGAAAGGGTGTATCGCGAAGAGATTTCATCAAGATCGCCGGCGGAAGCGGCATTGCAGCCGGCACGCTCGGCCCCGCGTTTTTGTTCCCGGAACGCGCCGCCGCGCAGCAGAAGACGTTGAGGATTGCGCAATGGAGCCACTTTGTCCCCGCTTTTGACACTTGGTTTGACAATACATTTGCCAAGCAATGGGGACAGAAGCACAACACCAATGTCGTCGTGGACCACATCAACTTGAACGAGTTGCCGGCCCGCGCGGCATCCGAAGTTTCAGCCAAAAAGGGTCACGATCTTTTTATGTTCCTGTCGCCACCCGCGGCTTTTGAACCGCAGGTTCTCGACATGACTCATGTGTACCAGGAATGCGAAAAGAAACATGGCAAGAAGATCGACCTGGCGCATAAGTCCACCTACAATCCCAAGACCAAAAAGTATTTTGCGTTCTCTGATTCCTATGTTCCCGACCCGGGGAACTATTATAAGGAGTGGTGGGCGGATGCAGGCTTCCCGAACGGCCCCAATACTTACGATGACCTGCTGAATGGCGGGAAGAAGATCAAGGACAAGACCGGCCATCCGGTAGGCGTCGGGCTTTCGCAGGAACTCGATAGCAGCATGGCGCTGCGTGCAATCCTTTGGTCTTTCGGCGGCGCGGAGCAGGACATTCAGGGGAACGTAACCATCAACTCCAAGCAGACGATTGACGCGCTCAAGTATGTTAAGAGCCTTTTCCAGCAGACCATGACGCCGGAGGTGTTTACCTGGGACCCATCGGCGAACAACCGCGCCATGGTGTCCGGTAAAACGTCGTACATTGCGAACGCGATTTCAGTAACCAGACAGACCGAGCGCGAGCATATGCCGACCGACAGCCACATCATGGTTTGCAAAGCTCCGCAGGGGCCGGTCCGCCGCATTGCGGCCGAGCACGTGATGGACTGCTACGTGATCTGGAATTTCGCGGAAAATAAAGAAGGGGCACAGCAATTCCTGGTCGATTACATTGATTCTTTCCACGATGGCTTCGTCGCTGGGCAGTTCTACAATTTCCCATGCTTCCCGAAGACGGTGCCGAACCTGAAGCAGGAGATTGCGAACGACCCGCGCGCCACGCCGCCGAATAAGTATGCCGTTCTGGGCGACGTGCTGACCTGGGCAACAAACGTCGGTTATCCGGGCTATGCCAGCGCGGCGATTGATGAGGCCTTCCGCGCTTGGATCATTCCAACCATGTTTGCTAAAGTCGCACGCGGGGATGAAACTCCGGAAAACGCGGCCAAAGCTGCCGAGCAGGAGTACAAGCGCATCTTTGCACGATTCAAGTAACACGGGGGATGGATGGCTGTTGTTCAAACACGCAACCTGACCAAAGTATTCAAACAAGGAGAGCAAGGCGCAGTAAATGACGTAAATCTCGAGGGCCACGAAGGCGAGTTCCTGGTTTTCCTGGGACCTTCGGGTTCCGGGAAGACAACTCTCCTTCGCATGATCGCCGGCCTGGAAACACCCACGGCCGGCGAAATCCTCATTGGCGGCCGCGTGGTGAACGACCTTTCGCCGCGCGAACGCCGCATTGCCATGGTCTTCCAGAGCTATGCTCTTTATCCTCACCTGACCGTTTACAAGAACATAGCGTTTCCTTTAAAAGCCCAGAAAGTTCCCAGGCACACGCATAAGGAAAAAGTCGAGTGGGCAGCCTCCTTGCTTGGGATCAATCATTTGCTGCATCGCAAGCCGCGAGAGCTTTCCGGAGGCGAACGCCAGCGAGTCGCTCTGGCACGCGCCATTGTGCGCGAACCCTCGGTCTTCCTGCTCGATGAACCGTTGTCCAACCTGGATGCGAAACTCCGGGCCAGCGCCCGCGAAGAGCTGGAAAGGTTCCATCGCCGCATCGGCACTACCACCATTTATGTGACTCACGATCAGGTGGAAGCCATGGCCATGGGCGATCGCATTGTGGTGCTGCACAAGGGCTACGTTAGACAGGTGGGCACGCCGACGGAAGTCTACGACGACCCGGCTGACACATTCGTAGCCACGTTTCTGGGCTCGCCGCCCATGAACCTGATTGAAGATTCTGACGTGATCGTCGGCTTCCGTCCTGAACATTTCCGCGTGGCGGAAGCCATTACGGATCCGGTCAAAGTGCCCCTGAAGTTCAGAGTGGAAAACATTGAGTACCTTGGCGCGGAATGGATCCTCTCCGGCTTCCTGGTGGGTGGTCGTTTTGATGGCAAGAAGGCCGTTTCCAGGCTGCTCTTCGGGAACGAATTTGAAATCGGGAAAACGTACGACTTCGCGGTACCGGAACGCCGGCTGAAATTCTTCGATCGCAGCACCGAGAAAAAAGTAGAGGCGAGGGCTCTGGCATGGCAGTAAATCCCATCGAAAACTCTGAATCCCCCGCACTTGGCGAAAACGGGTCGGCTGCGGCTGCGGCGCCGCCATCCCGTCCGAAATGGACAAAGGTGAAGTCGGCTGGCGCGGCACAGAGCCCGCTGCTCGGTGCTGCCATGTTTGCTCCCGCGGTCCTGTACCTTGCCGCCATCATCGGCGTTCCTTTTGTCCTGGCCATCATGTACGCCTTTAGCGACGTGCGCATCGGCAGCACGGAAATGCACTACGTGGGCCTGGAGAATTTCCGCAGCATCATCCAGAGCCCGAGTTTCCGCACCTCGCTGGAAAACTCCTTCATCTTCACTTTTTTCTCGCAAGTGATTGTCATCGTCGGGTCTACTATTCTCGCCATTGCTCTTGAGAAGAAGTTCCGGGGCAGGGGATTTTTTCGCTTTCTGATTCTGCTTCCCTGGGTTGCGCCGATTTCCCTAGGCGCGATCGGCTGGAAATGGATTCTGGATTCACTCTACAGCGTCATTAATTGGGTGCTCGTTGCCGTCCATCTGTACAAGCCATATAGCGCCCCAATGTGGCTGGGAGAGCCGCATCTGGCCATGGCGTCCGTCATTCTGGTGCATAGCTGGCGCTTGCTGCCGTTTTCCACTGTGATTCTGCTGGCTGGATTGACCGCAATTCCCAAAGAGATCCCCGAGGCGGCCGCCATTGATGGAGCCGGATTCTGGCGCACCCTGTTTCAGGTGAACATCCCGATGATGTTGCCGATCATTAACGTGGCGGTGCTTTTCGGAATCATTTTCACCTTCACCGATATGACAGTGGTTTACATCCTGACCGCGGGCGGACCCTTTGACTCAACGCAGGTCCTGCCTTCCTATGCGTACTTCACCGGAATTCTGGGAAGCGACTTGGCGGCCGGAGCAGCCGTTTCACTCTTCCTGGTGCCGTTGCTGGTGGTGATCGCCTACTTCATGCTGCGCGTGGCACATCGGGCGGAGGTGGTGTAATGGCCAAACTTACGCCGCGGATCGTCGCCGCGAAGATGCTCCACTGGTGCATCCTGATTGTTTTTACGGTGTTGCTGGCGTTTCCGTTTTATTGGATGGTCATCACCACCTTCAAACAGAACAGTGATCTTTACGATCTCAACAGCAATCCATTCATCTTCAATGCCAAACCAACTCTCGACCACCTGAAGTTTTTATTTGGTCAAACGATGTACGTGCGCTGGCTGGGCAATACAGCGCTGGTGGGAGTGATTGTTGTGGCCATCACACTCCTGCTTTCTATTCCTGCGGCATACGCCCTTACGCGATTGACGGGACGATGGGGACAGCGGCTGGGTGTCCTGATTTTTCTCACCTACCTGATTCCTCCCACCCTGCTGTTCATCCCCCTTTCGCGCCTGGTTGCAATCCTGGGATTGCAGGATACGATCTGGTCCCTTGTCGTGGTGTATCCCAGTTTTACGGTCCCATTTTCCATCTGGCTCCTGATGGGTTTTTTCAAATCCATTCCCCGGGAACTGGAAGACGCTGCCATGGTGGACGGCCTGACGCGATTCGGTGCATTCGTGCGCATGGTCGTGCCGATTTCGATTTCGGGCATCCTTACGGTCGTAATCTTCACCTTCACGCTGGTGACACAGGAGTTTGTTTACGCGCTCACGTTCATTTCACCTGAGAAAAACCAGATGGTTGGCGTGGGAATTCCCATTTTCCTCATACGCGGCGACGTTTATTACTGGGGGTCGCTGATGGCGGCCTGTCTTATCGCGAGCCTTCCTATAGCCTTTCTTTATAACCTTTTCCTGGACCGCTTTATCGCCGGATTCACTGTGGGAGCAGTGAAAGGATAAAAACGGCTCGGGCCGCTATTTTCGCCGGGGCAACATTTTTAAACGTTGTACTTGACAGAATCGCCTCCACGGTGGAGAGTAATCGGCGCATCCGTTTGCCTTGAAGGTTGCACCTGAAACGGTCGGGTTGCCGTATGCACGCCCGGCCTGCGGGTGATAGCGCGCTTTCTTCGGAGAACGAGCAACTCAAAATTTTCGAGGTTCAGGAACATGTTTCAACAAATTCTCACTCCCACTGGGAGCATGTGGTCGACGATCCTGCTGGCGTTGGTTCCACTTGCAGCGCTGTTGTTCATGCTCGCTGTCCTTCGTATGACAGCATGGCTGGCCACCATTATTGCCGGAGCAATCACCATCCTCATTGCTATTTATGGCTGGCATGCGCCGGCCGGAGGAAGTTTGCGCTCCTATTTCTATGGCGGTTTGCAGGGCGCCTGGACTATCGACTGGATAACGTTCTGGGGTCTCATCATCTTCAATACGCTTGTACTGACAGGTGACTTTGATCGCTTCAAGACGTGGATGATCAACCAGGCGACGGTTGATGTCCGCATTCAGACGCTGATGCTGGCGTGGGCGTTCGGCGCGTTGCTGGAAGGCCTGGTCGGCTTTGGATACCCCTGGGCCGTGGTTGTGCCCATTCTGGTTGGACTCGGAATCGTTGATCTGGAGGCCATCCGTGTGGCCGCCCTTGCCAATAATGCGCCTGTATCCTACGGCGCGCTCGGTTCTCCGGTTCTGGCTCTGGCTGCTGTGACAGGCTTGCCGTTGCTTTCGCTGTCCGCCTCCATTGGCGATATGGTCGCCATTCTCGCCCTTCTGCCGCCGTTCGTCCTCATCTACCTGGTTAGTGGATGGGATGGTCTGGTGGAAGCGTGGCCGCTGGCCATCGTTGGCTCGCTTTCGTATATCGTCGGGCAATGGCCGGTCGCGCATTACCTCGGCCCGTATTTGCCTGACCTGAGCGGCGCGCTGGTTTCGTTCTGGGTGTTGTTGCTGTTTGTGAAGGTCTGGAAGCCTAAAAATATTCGTGCTTTCGGCGGCAAGATCATTTCAGAACAACAGGCCAGGGCGGAAGCGGCGGCGCAGAGCATGGGTGATGAGAGCCGCTCGGTCAGCGTTTCCGGACAAAACAGAACGCAGGATACGGGCAGTGCTTTCCGCGCATGGCTGCCCTACATCATCTTGATTGTCGTAGTCGTGCTGTGGACCGGTCCATGGTCGCATCTGCCAGGCAAGTTTTCCCACAAGTGGAGCGAGCACGCCATCTCTTCCGTAACGCAGAAGCCCATGGCATCCACCTTCAATTTCAATCCGCTCAGCGGTGGCACATCCATCCTGGCGTCCTGGCTCGTGATTATTCTCTTCCTGCGTCCCAGCGGGGAGGTGCTGAAGAAAGTGTTTGCCCGCACCTTCAAACAAATGTGGGGAGCCTTGCTGGTTGCTTTCTTCATTTTTGCTGTGGCGTACCTGTTCGTTTACGCCGGGATTGCGAACTCGCTGGCCTTTGGCTTCTCCAAGGTGGGCTGGCCGTTTGTGATCCTTGCGCCGATCCTGGGCTGGATTGGCGTGGCGCTCTCGGGCAGCAACACCTCAACCAACGCCATGTTCGGACCGATTCAGGCTGTCGCCGGCAAGCTGCTGGGACTTCCGGTACTGCTTGGTCCAACGTTGAACTCGCTCGGCGCCGAAGTCGGTAAGCCAATCGCTCCGCAGACCGCCAGCGTGGGCGTTTCTACCAGCCGCTTTGTTCGCAGCGAGGGCGAGGTGATCCGCCACAACATGGCCTGGACCCTGATCGTATTGGGCTACCTGATCCTGATAGGACTCTTGTTCTACTTCGTGTTCCCGGGTGCGATGACGATCAAATAGGTTTACTGGCAGTATTTTTACAAGAACGCCGCCGGAAACGGCGGCGTTTTTGTTTTTTACTGTCGCTCCGCTCCAAACCGCTAAAGATTTTTCTCCAGCTACGTTCTGTGTGCTCCTGTGGCACGCGGCTCGACGCGCAAGTCGGCCTCGCCGCGGCTTGCGTGCTGCCCTCCAAACCGCTTAGTTGCCTCGCTGTGGCACACATCGTTTGGCACCTGTCCAGCGGCTCAACGCGCAAGTCGGTTTCGCCGCCGCTTGCGGGCTGAGCTCCAAACCGATTACGGGTCTCGTGCTGTGGGTTGCACCTGCTAAAATAGCAGAGACCACGAACTTCACGGCGCGGAGAGGTGCGTGAGTGGTTGAAACGAGCCGCCTCGAAAGCGGCCATACCTTAACGGGTATCGGGGGTTCGAATCCCTCCCTCTCCGCCACGCAAGCACTCAGCAATCGGCACTCAGCATCCAGCGAAACCAACTTGCTCAAGCCAGAACCTGAAATTCCTTATGCGTATCGCCATTGTTTCTGATATCCATGGAAATCTTCTGGCGCTTGAGGCAGTGATTGCCGATTTGCGGCTGCAATCGCCTGACATAGTGCTTCAGGGAGGCGATTTGCCTTACGGCGGCTGCCAAGCTGCTGAGGTCATGGATCGCGTTGCGGAGTTAGGTTGGCCTGGAGTGGTAGGGAACACCGACGAGGTGTTGTGGAACACAAACGGTCTTGCACGGCTCATGGCAGAGGCGCCGAAGTTGCGTCCGCTGCTGCAGATAATTGTGCGGTGTGCTCTCGCGACAAAGAACTTGATTGGCGACTCCCGTCTGAAAAAGCTGCAAACGCTTCCGATGCAGATTCGGCAACAGGAACTCGTGCTGTTGCATGCCAGTCCTGGAGATCTCTGGAAGTCGCCCATGGACTCCTCTGATGAAGAGGCGCTCGAACGCGTGTACCGCCCACTGAACGCGCAAACGGTCGTGTACGGCCACATTCATCGGCCATTTATCAAGAAACTTTCCGGGTTTACAGTCTGCAACAGCGGAAGCGTGGGAATGCCCTACGATGGCGATCCTCGCGCGTCCTATCTGCTGTTGACCGATGGTCAACCGGAGATCCGGCGCGTGGAGTATGACATTGAAGCCGAGAACAGTCGCCTCTTAGCATCCGATTACCCTTACAAGGAGTGGTTTGCTGAAGTGAGAACTCGTGGAGCATATGTCGCCCCTCCCGAGAAAGAAGATTCAGACTATCTGCGCCGCTCGGAGGAGTGAGTCCCCTCAACCCGCACTCTGACTGTTTTGTTTATTGCGTGATTATTTCGCTGGTTCTTCAGAGACTTTTCTTCTTTCCAGAAAGAAGGTTTTGAGCAGTTCGGAGCACTGTTGGGCAAGCACGCCAGGAGTGACTTCAATGCGGTGGTTCAGGCGCGGATGGCTGGTGATTTCCAGCACTGAGCCGGCGGCGCCCGCCTTCGGATCAACAGCCCCATAGACTAAACGCGAGATGCGAGCGTGCACCATGGCGCCTGCGCACATCGCGCAAGGCTCAATCGTGCAGAATAGAATGCAGCCGGTAAGCCGATGGTTTCCCAAGCGTGCCGCCGCCTCACGCATTGCCACGATCTCCGCGTGAGCAGTAGGATCGTTCTCCATCAAGTTGCGATTGAAGCCGCTTCCGACAACCTCTTTATCTTTAACAATCACAGCTCCAACGGGTACTTCGCCGGCCTGTAGCGCGAGCCGCGCCTGCTCAAGCGCAAGCTGCATCCAGCGGGCATCATCGCACGACACCATGGAACCGTCATTTTGGGAAGAAACAAGCATGCCTTGGATCAGCAGAAGGTTGCCTTCACAAATATTAGCAGCTTCAGCTCTGGTTTAATGCGCGAGAGCAGTCAACCCAGCATTATTTACTACTCTCTAACCCTACACGGTCTCAAGTATTCAGAACACACGCGAGAGGCCGTTCGACGAGCCCGACGGGCAGTGAAACATCCAAGGAGCACACAGCTATGAAGAACTGGAAATTCCTATGGGCGCTGGTGATAGCCTCCGGCATGGCATTCGCGCAAGCGAATGGCAGCGCCGGTCAGACTGGCAGCCAGGGAACAGCCGGTGGTACAGCAACAACAGGCGGAGCACAGCAGCAGACGCCTGACCAGAGTACTCAATCCCCGGCGACTACCCAAAATCCCAGCAGCACCACTCAACCGCAGAGCAGCGCAACCTCAAGCAGCAGCGGCCAGCAGACCACAATGCGCGGTTGCCTGAAGCAGGCTGGCGGCAATTGGACTCTGGCCACAGACAACGGCCAGACCGTGAACGTAAGCGGCGATGACAGCACCCTGAAACCAGATGATGCTCACCAGGTAGAGATTTCGGGCACGCAGGCGGCTGACGGCTCTCTGCAAGTGAGCTCCGTGAACGTTATCTCAGATACCTGCACGAATCAGCAGGGCGCGGGCAGCATGGGAACAGCCGCAACCGGCGCGGCTGCGGGCACTACCAGCAGCCAAACGACCACAACCCAGAGCACGACTCAAAGCACGACAACTCCTCCTGCCTCAGGCAGCGCAACGGGCACAACGCCTCCTGCTACGGATCAGAGCAGCACACCGAGCACGACGACGCCTCCTGCTACGGACCAGAGCAGCACACCGAGCACGACGACTCCTCCTGCTACGGACCAGAGCAGCACACCGAGCACCACGACTCCTCCTGCTACCGATCAGAGCAGCGCGACCAGCACGACGACTCCTTCCACCACCACACCTCCTGACAACAGCCAGATGCCTTCCAGCAGCACGCAGGGAAGCGCAGCAGCCGGCAATAGCCAGGTAAACACCAACCCTCCTCCGGACCAGAATGCGCAGCCGCAGACCACGAATGACGCGAACGCAGGCGGCGTAAAATCAGTGCCGCCGAACCAGGATACGAATTCGACCGGAGCAGCCTCTTCCACCAGCACGGATCAAAGCGCGACCGGCGCTGCAACCACAAACCCGAGCTCTCAGCCGCCGAGCACGACCGATGCAAATGCGTCCGGCGCAGCCACGACTCCGCCGAGCTCTGCTGACCAGAGCGCAACCGGCGCCGCAGCTACTACGCCGAGCACCACGGACCAGAGCGCGACCAGCTCCACCGCTGCCCCGAGCACGGCTGATCAGAGCGCAACTTCAGCCCAGCAGCCGGCAACCACGCCGGGCGCGGCCAGCAATCCTGACCAGAGTGCTACCAGCAGCGCAGCAGGACAGACCTCTGACCAGAACGCCGCAGCCAGCAGCGCGGGTCAGAATGCGACCACGCCTGATCAGAGCGCCGCGACCAACCAAAACCCGAGCAGCGATCAGAACGCGACCAGCTCCTCTGCACAGAACGGCAATGCCGCTGCAGGCCAGAAACTGCCGCAGACCGCATCTCCGCTACCGCTGCTTGGATTGCTTGGCATGGGTTCACTCGTGACGGGCTTCATCACTCGCAAGAAGAAATAGCTGAGTCAAACAGAAACCGCAAAGCCTACCCGGAATTTAATTCCGGGTAGTTTTTTGCTTGTAGAGGTTCAAATTAGCAGCGCTGCCGAGGCCGGAAAACTTGTGCTGTACAGCGGTGGGAGTGAAGCGGGAGAAGGAGGAAAGGGAATCCTGCTTCAGCACTCCCCCGTGTCGCCGTCAACGTGCTGTGTCACGGGATCAAACGTGCATTTGGTTTTTGTCTGGATCGCGCCCACAACGGTGCTGAGTTCATCCGGCGTTAATTCACGTGCACCCTGACGCATAATTACGCGGTTTTCTTCACGCTGAAAATTTGACATGGCTTGCACTCCTTTGCCGATCTCAACGGAACGGCAAGTAAACAACATACTACGGAAAAACCGCGTACGCCGACGCCAGAGAACAATTGAATGTGAACAGTTCCATTTTGGGACGTCTCTTCCTCTCGCATTCAACGCGGAAGATAACAACAGGTGCTTTCTTGATGGCAAGGAGACGGTTTGTCGCTCACCTCTCCGTGGCCTTCATACCGGCAGCGGAGAACTGGGAAGCACCGCATCGAGCCAATTCTCCAGGTTCTGTTGATTGTGGGAATCAAGCGGGGAAAACTGCACTCCACATCGCCCTGAAGAATGGGCCCACACAACCTTCCCGAGCACGTGCAGCAGGAGATCCGTTCCCGGCAGCGGGAACACTGCTTCAATGGAAGCCCCTTGAGGCAACATTTCAGGCGCATGCAGGCAAGCGCCGCTCAAGCTGAGATTGACAACGCGAACTCCTTCCAACTTTCGTCGCGCGCCATGATGAAAGAAGGCGCATTCTGATGTCGAAACCTCCACTTGCTGCCGCAAGCTGGCGCGACGGTCGGCGGCGATCGGCGCAAACGCAGCTTTGACAGTCCTCGAAAATAGCTCTGTGCCTACTGGTTTGCGGACCAGGAAGTGAAGCCGAGCGCTGATTGGCCGGTCCGTCGCGGGAAGCAAACCGATCGCGACGCGCGGAAGAAAGGCGTGATTGCCTTTCGCAGTCAAGCCCAGGGTGCCGCTGATCTCGGTATCGTAAACCGCCAAATCGAACCGTTGCCGCTTGCAGAGGTCCATGGCCGCGGATGCATCATTGGCATTCACCACATTGAAGCCGTGCGCGACAAGAACACTCTTTACCAGTGTTGCAGTTTCCGGGTTGGAGAGAACGAGAGCTGAAAGTGCAGCCACCTCAATGGTTCGAGACATGCCTGCCTCCCTTGAAGCTTATTTTGTGTGGTGCAGAAGCCTTGTTTTTCCTGCACGCTTCAGTCGATGCTGTGACAATCGTCTCCGCATCTGCGGGAGCATTCGCCACCACCATGGAATAAGTACCATCAGCATGGAAGGTCACAGAAACTGAGCTGGTCACAACTGCCGAGACGCTCAGATTTCCGGTGGCGCTTGAGCGGGCCCCGGACGAGGCTGGAGACAACAATAGTAATGCGAATACCACAGCGGGCAATGTCATGGGTGAGCGAGGGTCGTCTCTGTTGTCTAGGCGCGATTCTGTTGGACTCTTTGAATCCGTTCGCGAATATTCAGCTCAGCAGCTTTGATTTGCTGCGCATGCTCGAGCGTCGCTTGCTCAGCGGCGTTTGCAGTTCGATCGAGGACAACAACCAGTTTGTTGCGGATAGGGTGAAACAGTTCTTGCGAGGACATCTGCTTACTACGGCTCCTTTGTGAAACGACATTCTCACTCAAAGGAGCAAAGATAATGCTGCGACAAAAACTTTTTTACAGAAATGGAAGATGAGAAGTCATTAGTGACTCCGGTAATTTACTCCGGTAATGCTGCGACTTTGCGCAATGAAAATGCCTATTGAGGTTGTTTCATTGCGCGTGGCGGCGCTGCTAATCAGGTTTTTATTTCGCGCGTGAAGCCGCTGTTTCCAGCGCTCTGCGCGCGTACACCTGCGCCAGATGCTTGCGATACTCGCCGCTCGCAAATAGATCTGAGTTCGGTTCGATTCCGTCGGCTACATGCTCTGCTGCAGCAGAAACCGTTTTGCCGTCCAGAGCTGTTCCCTTTAATGCTCGTTCCACTCCGGCAGCGCGATACGCTTTCCCCGCGACGCCGGTCACACCTATGCCGCAACTTGCACACCTGGAACCTTCAGCCGTAAGACTCACCGCGATACCGACGACGGCAAAGCCTGATGCCGGATGGCGGAACTTAAGATAGGCCTGCCCGAAATTTCCTTTAGGCGGAGTAAACCGGATCTCGCGCAGAATCTCTCCTGCTTCGAGTGCTGAGGTAAACAGCTCGACAAAGAAATCGTCGCTTTTGATGACGCGCTCGCCTTTCGGGCCTACGGCTACCATTTCTGCATTCAAAGCAATCACTGACGCTGGCCAGTCCGCAGCAGGATCGGCATGCGCGACGCTGCCGCCAATGGTGCCTTTGTTGCGTACCTGCATGTCGCCTAGATTGCTCGCCGCTTCAGGCAGGAGCGGGCACACGCGTCGCAGTAAATCGGAGCTTTCAATCTGGAAATGCGTGGTCATTGCGCCGATCCGCACCTGTCCGTCTTCTTCGCGAATGTAGTTCAGGTCTTTGATCCGGCTGATATCGATGAGCACCTTGGGTTGAGCCAGGCGCAGCTTCATCGCGGGAAGCAGGCTGTGGCCGCCGGCCAGAAGCTTGGCATCATCCTTATGCCTGGCCAGGAGGGACAAAGCATCGTCCAGACTTTTTGCGGCAACGTAATCAAAGCTTGTTGGAATCATCGTCTCCTCCTTATGCTTATGCGGCTCCCGCTTTGCGGTTGATGATGCGCCAGACATTTTCCGGTTTGATTGGCATGTCAAGATGGCGAACGCCGAACGGCGCAAGCGCGTCCACAACCGCGGCGACAATCGCAGGTGTCGCGCCAATGCTGCCCGCCTCGCCGACACCTTTCACGCCCATGGGATTCACGGGAGAGGGTGTCTCCGTACTGTCGAGTTCAAACCAGGGTACATGCGCAGCACGCGGGACGGCATAGTCCATCAGCGTGCCGCTTGAGAGTTGTCCCTGGTCGTCATAAACCACCTCTTCATACAGCGCCTGTCCCAGCGACTGCACAATTCCTCCGTGCACCTGTCCGTGCACCAGCAGGGGATTGATCTGCTTGCCGCAGTCATCCACAGCAATGTAACGCTGGAAGTGAATTTCGCCGGTTTCGCGATCAATTTCCACCACGCAGATGTGCGTGCCGAATGGGAACGTAAAATTCTTAGGCTCAAAGAATGATGTCGCGGAGAGCCCCGGCTCCATGTCAGGCGGGATGTTCTTGGCTAGATGCGCTGCCAGCGCGACCTCCTGGATCGTGACCTGTTTGCCGGAGTGAGGCGGTTCCGGCAGTGAAGCGCCGGGCGCCTGCCCCACGGGCACAACCGGCTCGGGAACGCTTGCGCCTTTGGCTTTAGCGGAGGAAGGACAGAACTTGCCATCCGCAAAAGAGACACTCTCGCATTCCATAAGGTGCGCCGCCAGCTTGCCGGCTTTTTCCTTCAGCTTTTGCAGCGCCATATATACCGCCGTTCCGCCCACAGCGGTTGCGCGGCTGCCGAAGGTGCCAATGCCGTACTGCACCACGGCGGTATCACCGTGGATCACCGTCACGTCATTCACATCTACGCCGAGTTGATCAGCGGCAATCTGCGCAAATGACGTTTCCTGTCCCTGGCCGTGCGGGGATGATCCCGTCAGAATCGTGACCTTGCCCGTGGGTTCAATGCGGACAGTGGCGGATTCCCATCCTCCGGCCGGCATCGCTGCTGACGGGCCCATGGCGCAAATCTCAACGTAGGTGGATACCCCGACGCCAATCAGCCGTCCTTCGCTGCGGGCTTTTTTCTGTTCATCGCGAAGCTTGGCGTAGTCCGCCATCTTCATTGCCTTGTCGAGCGCCGCCTGATAGTTCCCGCTGTCATAAAAAAGTCCGGTGGCCGTCTTGAATGAATTGTTATCGAACGGAGCAGGGAAGTTCTTCCTGCGCACATCAATCGGGTCCATTCCCAGTTCGGCAGCAA
The DNA here is from genome assembly GCA_035553195.1 of Candidatus Acidiferrales bacterium. GTDB lineage: Bacteria > Acidobacteriota > Terriglobia > Terriglobales > Acidobacteriaceae > Angelobacter. The sequence continues at coordinate 3,249 of DATNDP010000027.1, read as the reverse complement.
CTAGGTCCACCGCGCGCTCAATTACGTAAGTGGCCTCGGGACGGCCCGCGCCTCGATATGCATCCGTGGACATTTTGTTCGTGAATGTGGCGGTCACATTCATCTGGATGGCGGGAATGTTGTAGCAGCCGGAAAGCATCAGCCCGGTCAGAGTGGGAATCGCCGGTGTGAGCAGTTGATAGTACGATCCCATATCGGCAAACACGTTGTAGCGGAATCCCGTAATGGTTCCGTCTTTTTTGCAGCCGATTTCGATGTACCCGGTCTGGCCGCGGCCGTGAATTGTGCCTTGAATGTTCTCCCGGCGTCCTTCAATCCATTTCACCGGCTGGCCCGTCTGCATGGACGCATAGCCGACCATGGCTTCTTCTGCGTAGACATTCAGTTTGGAGCCAAAGCCGCCTCCCACCTCCGGAGCAATCAACCGCAACTTGTTTTCGGGAATGCCCAGCATCAGCGCCACCTGTGTGCGGGCCAGGTGCGGGATCTGCGTTGAGGTCCAGAGCGTCAGCTCCTGTTCGCCGGGATAGTAGCGCGCCAGCACGCCACGGGATTCCATGGGAATGGGCGCCAGGCGACGATGCAGAATCTTCTGCTTTACCACCTTATCTGCCGATTTCAGCGCGGCTTCAATGTCGCCTTCGCCGGCGGTGAGCTTATAGGCGATATTCGATCCGAATTTCTCATGGATCACCGGGCTTTTAGGGTCGGCGGCCTTCTCTTCATCCACCACCGCCGGCAACTCGTCATACTCGACTTCAATCAGCTCCAGCGCGTCGCGCGCAATGTATTTGTCTTCAGCCACCACCATGGCTACCGGGTGTCCTACCCAGTAAACCTTTGTGGTCGCCAGAACGCGGTGATCCGGCACCTTCATCTCCGGAATGGCCGCTCCACATGGCACGGGCCCAATCTTCTGGGCAATCTCTTTTCCCGTGTACACGGCGACTACTCCGGGCAGCTTCTGGGCTGCGGCGGTATCAATGCTCTTAATACGCGCGTGCGCGTGAATGGAGCGCAGAAAGGCCGCGTGCAGTGTGTTGGGCAGCTTGATATCGTCAACGTAGTGGGCCAATCCCTGGATGAGCCGGGGATCTTCAGTACGCTTGAGGCTCTTGCCTACGAATTTTTCCGCCATCTCTCTACCCCGCTTCGACGAAATTTCTCGAGCTCCAAATTTGACGTCTTGAACTCAGAGCTGCAATTGATCCGCGTCTATCCGCGTCCATCCGCGGTAAGTCTGGCTTTTACCGCCCGGAAGCCACGCTCTTGGTTTTCATCTTTTTTGCTGCGCACTGCACCGCCTGCACAATGTGCTGGTATCCGGTGCAGCGGCAGATGTTTCCCTCGAGCCCGTGCCGAATCTCTTCTTCACTGGGATCGGGATTACGCTGCAGGATCTGCGCCGTGGCCATGATCATCCCCGGAGTGCAGTAGCCGCACTGGAGGCCGTGGTGCTCCCAGAACGCCTGCTGAACCGGATGCAGAGTGCCGCTGGCGGCCAAGCCCTCAATTGTAGTGACGGTTGCTCCATCAGCCTGGGCCGCCAGTATGGTGCAGGACTTCACCGCCTGTCCATCCACCATCACTGTGCATGCGCCGCAAAGTGAAGTCTCACACCCCACGTGCGTTCCGGTAAGTCCGAGCACATCTCGCAAGTAATGGACCAGGAGCATGCGGGGCTCCACATCACTCTGGTGCGTGGTCCCATTCACCGTGATATTGATTTTTGCCATTCAACACCCCTCAACAGAGCAGAAGACAGCAGGAAGCATCTTAAAACAATTCGTTGCAAAGGCCGGTCACGCCTTCGGCAAAGCGACAAAAATTGTACGCCTTTTTGTGAGTGCGTGCTGATGTGCGAAAAACCATACCGCTGATTCCGTGATGACGCAGATTTTCGCTGATAGGAGTTGATTGACCAACCACAAGGTTTGACCGATTGGTGAGAAAAGCTTTAAGCTCAGCCGAAAGGGAAGCGGCTTTCACGTCGGCTTTAAGAGAGGCGAGCCGGTCAAGCGCTTGTTCAACTGGATGAGGCTTTTTCAAATATGCAGTCTCTATGGTCCGTTACGGCCGTTCTGACGGCGAAACGTTATTTTTTGAATACTCATCACTGAAAGAAAAATCATCCTTTCGACCGCTCACAGAATCAACAGCAGCGACTCAACTTCTTGAGGTGTTCCGTATGCAGCTCAAGCCGTTCCAGCTCGATGTCTGGCTCGACCAGTACGAACATTCGATTGATTTCAACCTGGGTGCGAGCACCGGACCCACCTGGACCGTGAATGACATCCTCCGCCTTGCCGATGATGATACGCGCGATCGTTTTCTGAGCCAAAAACTTGTTTATAGCCGCCCAGCCGGTGCTGACGGTCTGCGCGAAGCCATCGCGCAAATGCAGAACGTTCCGGTTGAAACGGTCCAGGTCGTGACTGGTGCATCGGAAGCGCTGTTAGTGCTGATGTGGCAGGCCGCTGAACCCGGCGCAAACGTGATCATACCGCTGCCCGGCTTCACTACATTTTCGGCGCTCCCGAAATCTCTTGGGCTGGAAACCCGCTACTATCGCGTGCGCCGCGAGAACGGCTTCCGCATTGATCTTGACGAAATTCAAAAGCTGGTTGACTCCCGAACCAAACTCATCCTGATCAACAGCCCGCACAACCCAACGGGCGCGACCGTCAGCGATGATGAAGCGGTAGCCCTGCACGACTTCGCCGCCGCGCGCGGAATCCAGGTGGTGTTTGACGAGGTTTACCATCCCATCTACCACGGACGGCCAACGAAATCGGCGGCGCGCCTACCCCACGCCACTGTGATCTCCGACCTCTCCAAGGCATTTTCCATTGCGGGCGTGCGCACAGGATGGATCATCGAGCATGACCCTGAACGGCTCCGGCGATACTGGACCGCTCGCGCCTACTTCTCCATCTGCAATACCACGACCGGAGAAATTCTTTCCGAAATCGCCATTCGCAACAGAGATGTTGTGCTCGGCAAGACGCAGGAAGTCGCGAGGCGAAATCTCAAGCTCCTGGACCACTTTATGGCGGATCATCGTGACGTGCTGGGCTGGATTGCGCCTGAAGGCGGCATGACGGCATTCCCCTGGCTGCTGAGCGGAGAAAATGCTCGCGCCTTCTGCGAGGCTGCCGCCGAGCGTGGGATCCTGTTGGCGCCCGGTGACTGCTTCGACGTGCCCGAGCACTTCCGGCTGGGCTTTGCTGCCGCCGGAGAGAACTTTCC